>NZ_VCQL01000005.1:0-313483 GCF_005937175.1 Halomonas sp. ATBC28
CAGCACGTCTTTGAGACGCTACCCTCTCTCAACGACGATGACCTCAACACGCTACTGCCCTGGCAGTGGAAAGAGACCTTACCGGTCTAGGCAATGACTGCCTAGATGGGGTTATTGGAGCGCTTACCTTTGATTGAGCGTACCGATTATCTCTTCCAGGCGCTCCTGCATATCCTCCATGGCACTATAAAGGCGGCCAATCTCGTTACGCCCTAGGGCATCGATATGGCTGGTCAAATCCCCCTTTGCAATGTTTTCGCAAATGCTGACTGCCCGCTGTAGGGGACTGATGACGAGCCGATTAATCATTATTTGTACCACAATATAGAGTACAATCGCGGTTAAAATGAGAACGCCTACGGTGATACCAAAAATGACGCTGTCGCGCTGCGCTTCCGAGTGAACTTGGTTGCCTCTGCTCAATGCATAATCATTGAAATTACTGATCGCAGTGCTAAAGCCAGAGAACTTCTGATTAATGGGATCACGGTATTCGTCCAGTGTCTCATAGCGCTCGTTGGCTAAATCACTTCTTAAGGTGTCAGTGACAATAAGGTGGTAACTATCGACAATTGCATCGATTAGTGGGCGACGCTCGGAATCAATCGGGAGTTCAAGGCGAGTGAGTTCTGCAATACGCTGGTCAGATTTCTCCAGGCTCACCAGCGCTTCTCCCAGCGCCCGCTCAGCGTAACTTTCGTTGCCATTGCGGTAGTGCTGTGACATGCGCTCTAGCCTGACCCGCACTTCCATTAGATTGGTTTCTGCACGGTTAGCAGCACTCGCTTGTTGAGCACTGATTTCATTAATTTCTGCCAGCAGCTGTGCACCTTCGCGTTCTGCCATGACACCCATGCTACCCAAAATGATAAGCATGGCTAAAAGCACAATCAGTGCGCCAGCAATCACTCTCTTAACTGATATGTTTTGCATTGATACTTCTCCTAATACTCCCCGCACCTGAATTGGTGCATGAGGAGTTTTAAAAGGTATCAATTTTCCGTTAAAATAATAATTTGATTAAGTTGGTGTTAGTTTTCTATATTGTTAAATGCTAAATCATAATAAAGCCGTATAATTAAATGTTTTTTTAAACTTGTTTGAGAGTTGTTTGGAAAATAATTGTTTGATAAAGAGTTGCTTAGTAAATAGTCGTCTGGTAAAGAACCCTTTGGTAAATGGATGATTGTTAAAGCGTCTTATGCATCACATGCGTATCGACAAAACCGAAGCGCGCATGGCGGTAGGCGTTAGGAACGGTACCCACAATACTAAACCCAAGCTTCTGCCATAACGCGACAGCCACCTCATTGGTGGCCACCACGGCGTTGTACTGCATGGCCAGAAACCCTAGTTCCCGGGCCTGTTGCTGGGAGTGCTCACACATGGCTCGCGCTACGCCTTTGCCCCGTGCGGCGGGGGGCACCATATAACCACAGTTACATATATGATCGCCGGGGCCAGCCGCGTTGGTTTTTAAGTAGTAAGCGCCCAGCACTTGTCCGTTTTCATCTTTGGCAACCACACTGGCGTTAGGCGTTTTACACCATAACTGACGGGCAGCTTCAAAACTGATATCGGGATCAAACGCATAGGTCTCTTGCGCTGCAACAATGGCTTGGAAGGTGGGCCAGAAAGCAGCAAAATCGTCATCCGTTATTGGAGAGAAAGCGAGTGTGGTCATAACTATCCTGTGCAGCTAAGCGCTTATCGGGCGACCTCAGCCACAATTTCGTAGCTGCGTAGACGGTCGGCGTGGTTGTAAAAATCGCTATTAATCATTAGTTCATCGGCACCAGTGCGTGTTTGGAATTCCTCAAGCTCGGCTTTAACTGTCTCGGGCCCACCAATAATCGCCGCGCCTAAAAATTGGCTGACTTGGGCCTGTTCCATCGGCGACCAATCCAACTGCTCAACCGGCGGTTGTGACTGAGTCGGCTTGCCGCGAATAAGGTTTAAAAACTTCTGCTGCGCTGTCGTGGCCAGGTAGTGAGCCATCGCGTCACTCTCTGCGGCCATCACGGGAAGGCCGACCATCGCATGGGGCTTATCCAGGTGCTCCGAAGGGCGGAAGTTATCACGGTACAAACGCAGCGCTTCAAATAAATAGCCCGGCGCGAACTGAGCCGCAAACGCGAAGGGTAAGCCCAGTTTGGCTGCCAGCTGCGCGCTGTAACCGCTGGAACCCAGCAACCAAATAGGCACATGGGTACCTTGGCCAGGCACCGCTTTCACTCGCTGCTGGGGCTCTGCATCGGCTAAGTAGCTGCGCAGCTCATTCAGCAGTTGTGGAAAATCATCGACCCCGGCGTGGGCGTTGCGGCGCATAGCCTGCATGGTGGCACCATCCGAGCCAGGCGCACGGCCTAATCCCAGATCAATACGGCCAGGGTAGAGCGTTTCCAGTGTGCCGAACTGCTCGGCAATCACCAGCGGTGGATGGTTAGGCAGCATAATGCCGCCGCTACCCACGCGGATGGTGGACGTTTGCCCGGCTATATGACCAATCAACACGGCGGTTGCGGCACTGGCGATACCGGCAATATTGTGGTGCTCGGCAAGCCAGTAACGGGTATAGCCTAGCCGCTCGGTTAATTGCGCCAGGGCAACACTATCGCGAAAGGTCTCTGCGGCACTGCCGCCCTGGCGAATAGGTGCCAGATCAAGAACGGAAAGTGCCGTGGAAGCGAGTTGGCTCATGGATCACCTGCAAATTAATTCGTGGGCGCGTCGGGTGAAAAATTACTTAGCGCGCTTGGTAATTACACGTTATGCGGCCATTGCAGATGAATTGCAAGGTGTCGACTATCCAGGTGGCGGATATACAGGTTCGTTGGCTCCTCACTCCTCACTTAAAGGTGGAGTGGGGCGAATAAGAATTTCATTCACATCTACATGGGCAGGTTGCGCTAGTGCGTAAATTACCGCATTGGCGATATCGCGATCTTCTAAGGCATGAGTTGGCGGCTCATCAAAAAAGGGGGTGTCGACCATTCCAGGTTCAATTAGCGTCACACGCATGCCGGTGCCACGTAACTCTTCACGTAAGTTGTAGCCAATTCCGGTGACCGCCCACTTGGTCGCGCTATACATCGAGCCTGGAATAGTCGTGCGGCCTGCCGCTGAGCCGGTGAGCAATACATGGCCTTTGCTGCGTTTAAGGGCGGGCAAACAGGCTTGAATAGTGAGGCCCACTCCATAGATATTGGTGAGAATCATCTCACGCCATGCGTCGTGGTCGGCTTCACTAAAGCCGCCGGGTGAACCGCCACGGCCAGCGTTGGCAAAGACGCCATCCAGGCGGCCAAAGGTTTCCAGCGCCTGCTCAACCATGGCCTGCTGCTGTTCCATGTTAGTCACGTCCAGCTCACAGGTCAGTACGTTTTCCGGCCCCAGCTCTTGCGCCAGTGCGGTGAGCTTGTCGCTAGAACGTGCAGCGAGTACTAACTTATAGCCTTCACGTGCAGCTGCGCGAGCGGTGGCCGCACCGATGCCGCTAGATGCGCCGGTAATTAATAGCACGCGGTGTTGCATGGGGTGCGCTCCTTGCTTGGTCAGTCAAGTGAGCTTTTAGCATGGCTAAGGTGACAGCATCCTGCAAATATAGGCTTAAGCAGCTTGGTATTGTGCTGCTAACTTACTGCTAACGAGGAGCCCATCTACTTTATGTTTTAGCATCGTTGCGTTTTAGCATCGCTGAGAGATCCAGTATCGCTTGAGCCATATCTGCCATGCTTTTGCTTTGATCCATTGAGGTTTTCCGCAGAAAGCGGTAGGCCTCCTCTTCGTTCATCTCCTGGTGGGCCATGATGAGACCTTTGGCGCGTTCAATCAGTTTGCGTTCTCGTAGCGCTTTGCGGGTATTTTCAAGCTCATCGCTGAGCCCTTGTAAGCGGCTGGCCTGGGCTTGGGTGAGCTCGATCAGCGAGCGGCCCAGGGGGGAGGTGAGAGCGTTGGCGGTCAGGTCACCTAATGGTTGCGCTCCATTCAGCGCCAGCAGCTGCTCGCAGGGGGCGGGTGTAGGGTGGCAGGGCTGTGCCTTGGCTTTTTCTAAAGCCTCCTCAGCCTGGCCGATTTTGCGGTGGCAGAGCATGCTCAGTTGTTCAATCAGCGCATCTTCAACCGTTTTCATTGAGTCGATGCGCAGCGTGGTGAGTTCATACCAGGTTTCACCCAGCTTATCGGGTGTCTCTTTGGGTGGTGATTGTTTTGCCGACGAGCGCTGGCAGGCGATATCGCGCAGATGGCAAATACCCGACAGCGTGCGCGGTGAAAGCTCCTTCTGCCATGCCTGCTGCGCTTCGGGTGTCGCAAACTCTACAAAGGTGTCGAAGCAGCGCTGTTGATCTGCCATGAGTTGATTGAGCAGCGCGCGATGGGGCTCGTCGAAGTGGCCATGGGTAAAGCCAAAGGCGCCGCAGGCGCGCTCCTGGCCCGCCAGCTCTTTGCCTTGCATTAAGTGGAAAATCGCTACTAGCGTGCGGGTAATATCGGGATCGATAGAGGTATCTGCGGCCTCAAACACAATGGCTAGTAGGCCACTGGTCAACTGGTTAAACGCCTGGGTCGCTGCATCGGGGGTGATAGCAAAGGTATCAATGGCCTGACGAAGCGCGCCAAGTTCGTCAAGCGCGTACCAGACGGCGGCAATCCGGCGCAGTAAGCGCGCGGCGGCCTGGGGGCGGGCCTCCTCACTGAGCGCTTCCAGCCGTTGGCGCATTAGTGTTTCGGCCTGCTGACTGTGTTGCCGGTAGGTGTCGCGGCGGGTTTTGAAGCGCTGCCCCTGGGAAACAAGGTAAATCGTCGATGCGCCCCGTTCACGCTGGAGCATATGAATAAAGCGGCTGATGTCGCCGACAATATCGGCGGTGGTGGCAAGGTGGGTAAGGTTGTCGATATCGCAACGGATGGCGGTTAAGAGCAGTTGCTGCGCTGAAGACATAGAAATTTCCTTGGTGACTCGCCGCCTAAATGTGAACACTCCCATACCGTTATTCTCCCATACCATGCCGAAGCGTATGGGAGTGAACAGGAACGTTATGGAAGTATGAGTGTACTGGAAAGCGCTTAGCGTAACGACAGAGCGCCCGCGCCTACATCATCACCTACTGCGTCGCTATACGCTTTGGCCTCTTCTGCTTCGGTAGCATCGCTAAAGCGTACCACCAACACACATGAAGCCAGGATCAGTACAGTGAGGCCTAAATAGAACAGACCTTGCTGATAGGTCAGGCTTTCGCTGCGGAACAGAAAGGCAGCGCCTACCGCGCCCACATTACCGCCAGCGCCGACTATGCCCGCCACGGCACCCAGCGCCTTTTTGTTGATAAACGGCACCACGCCAAAAGTAGCGCCTTCCGCCATCTGCACAAACAGGCTGAACACCAGCATGATACCTATCGCTAGGCTTAATACGTGCATCTGCGAAAACGCTACCAACGCAATACCTTCGCAAACCAAGGCAATAAACAGCCAGCGAACGCGTCCTTTCAAGCCCCCTTGCTTAGCGAAAAGATCCGAGAAGACGCCGCCTAAAGTACGCGCAAAAATATTCATTAAACCAAACAGACCGGCAATCAGACCCGCGGTGGCCAGGGTAAGATCAAACTTATCAAAGAAGTAGATGGCGGCAATATTGTTGATCGTCAGTTCCACGCCAAAGCAGAGGCCATAGACAACGAACAGCGCCCAAACACGAATATCCTTGGCGGCGGCTAGAAAGCTTTGCGCGGCACCATTTTCTCCTGAAGCTTCAGGCAATTCGCCGCGTGCGCGCAGGTCGCTGAAGTTGCCGTTGGGGGCATCCTGGGTAAAGAACCAGTAGCCAATGCCGGTAAAGAACATCACTACACCAGGCACCATCATCGCTAAACGCCAGCCAAAGGCTTCGTTAACGCCCAGCATCAGCATGCCCGAGAAGATTAGTGGCATCAGTATCTGCGTGGTGCCACCACCCAGGTTTCCCCAACCTGCGCTAGTAGCGTTGGCAGTGCCGACCACATTGGGGGCGAACATCATCGAGGTGTGGTACTGGGTAATCACGAAGGAGGCACCAATGGCCCCAATGGCTAAGCGCGCCAATAGAAAGGTTTCAAAGCTATCGGCCAAGCCAATGCCCATCACCGGAATAGCGCCTAATATCAGTAGCCCGGTATAGGTTTTACGCGGGCCGATGCGGTCACACAGTACGCCAATTGCAAGGCGCACAATTACCGTAATCGCTACCGAAGCGATAATCGTATTGCCGATTTGTGTTTGAGTCAGTGAAAGGTCTTCTCGAACAATCGCCATAAGAGGGGCGATGCCGAACCAGCCGAAGAAACAGATATGAAACGCGAACCATGAAAAGTGGAAAGCGCGCATCTGAGGAGTCGAGAAGTTAAGCAGCCGAATGCGGTTGGCTTTGTTGCGTATGTCCATGGGATGGCCTCACGGGGCATAAAACGAGTTAGTCGCTACGCAACGCAAACAAGTTAGCGCGTTACGCAAACAATTGACGAGAACATGCCTTCACCGTTGAAGGTCAGGTTCGACGCACTCGTACCCGACTGGGCCTGGTCCACGCCTACCACCACTGGTAGGAGTTATGCAGGTAGTTTGCCAGTTGAATATTTATTGCTAAAAATCAATATCTTAATTTATTTTTGTTGTGCGTGTTAGAGATGAGTGATCAAGTCTATGCTGCATGATTGGGCATGCAACGCCGATTTTGCGGCATCTTGGTGCTAGAAGGGTGCAATGGGCGGACTGAACGTGCAGCCATTATTCATGTAAATAGACGGCATCAATATCCAGTGTGGAGTGGCTACCAATCGCTTCAAAGTGTTCGCTTAACCAACGTTCAGCGGCAGCTTGTCCCTGCTCGAAAAGATGGCATAGAAAAGGCCACTCAGAATTGGATTTGCTGGAGACAGAGAGGCCCTCAAGTGCCTGCTCGCCGCTAATGCGGTGGAACAACGCCTGCTGGTAGCAGTTTTCAATGCCTTGCTCATCGAGGGTATGCTTAAGCAGCGCAATCATACGGATCTCTTTAATCAGTGCTGAGTTAAAGGTGATCTCGTTGAGGCGATTCATAATGGCCGATGCCGAGGTGGGGACTTCGTTACGGCTGATTGGGTTGATTTGTATCAGCAGAATATCCCGTGCGCTGCACTCCTCCATGAGAGGAAACAGGGCGGGGTTACCCATGTAGCCACCATCCCAATACGCTTCGCCGTCGATCTCCACTGCTTGGAATATAAAGGGCAAGCAAGCGGAGGCCATCACCGCGTCAACGCTCATCTCTTCACGGCGGAACACCCGCTGTTTACCCGTGCGTACGTTAGTGGCCGCGACAAACAGCTTAAGCTGTTGGCATTGCCTAACCCGCTCGAAATCAATATGTTCGGCCACGATATCGCGCAGCGGATTTATATTGAGTGGGTTGAGTTGGTAGGGGGAGGCCACACGGCTTAATAGGTCCATCGCAATAAAACCGGGCGAGTGATCCAGGCTCCAGTTGCCGGTCAATATGTCCAAGGGAGAGCGGCGGATGGGGCTGGCCATACCCGCGCGACTCACCGCTTGCCAAAAGTCGTGCAGTGCTTGCCGAGCGGTCTCTTTATCGCCTCTTGTGAGCGCATCGGCCATTACCACGCCATTCATTGCCCCGGCGCTGGTGCCGCTGATGCCCTCAATCTCAATGCGGTCATCTGCCAGTAGGCGATCAATGACACCCCAGGTATAAGCCCCGTGGGCGCCACCGCCTTGTAACGCGAGATCTAGCTTTTTGACCTGTGCCATATGCTTTTTCCCATTGCTGCTGGTGAGGAAAGTGGTTTTATTGCAACCAGCATGGCATAGGCGGCTAGATAAGACGAAAGGCTATTTAGCGTACAACGGCTATTTAAGGTGCGCCCGCAAGCGGTGAGTGATGATTGGTTGAATAGGGCGCCTCATACATGGCGTGCTCCATGAGGTTGTCCAACTGCAGGGCGAGCTGCTGGCTGGCTTCTTCCATGACTCCCAAGGCGGCCAGTTGACCATTGCGGTCGCCCAGGCGGGCAAACTTAAGTGCTTCCGCGCCACTGTCATGCATACGGCGATGGGGTGCCGCCAGCGCTCGATAGGCCTCAGTGCGGGCGTAACGTTGGTGACCTTCTCCATGTTGATGCCAGCGCCCTAAACGGCATTGGTGATGGTCTTCTAGGGGAGTGTCTGTGTTGGCAGAGAGGAGCTGCTTATAAAGCCGACACTTCCACACCGCATGATCAAGCTTCGCGGAGTGTAAAAACGCAGCGGTGGCATTGTGATGAATCACCTTGTGCATATGCTGAGCTTGGTCAGCAAGCTGATGCACTGCCTGCTTGGCTGCTTGCGCGGAATGGGTAATCTCCTCGTCGGCCAGACATTTTTTCACTACGGCCTGCGAGTGTTCTCTTACCTGGCTATTAATTTGCTCCATCAGTAGGCTGAGCTGATGGCTCAAGCTGTGCATAGTCAACGCTAAGCGGTGGACATCGTCTGCAATGGCTGCCAATCCTGGAGATTGCTGGCTAGCGGCATCGGTGCTGCCAAGCAGACCTTGGCTATGGGCCGTTTCAAGGGCCGTACTTACCGCTAACGCCTGGGCGTGGCCTGCACTACGGGCGAGAGCGACCTGTAGCTGGCTTAAGGCGTGCAGAGTTTTAGCTAACACTAATGGGGGTAACGCTTCGGTACGTTCAGTGTCGTGGCAACGTTGGTCAAGGCTACTGACCGCCTGTTCAGCGGTGGCAATTAAATTAACCGTTTCCGTTAGGGTGGCCCGCTCGCCGGCAAGCTGATCCGCGTACTCCTGTATGCCACTATTGAGAGAAGCCAGCATATCCGCGCCTCTCGCCTGCAGCATGCCGATGGATTGTGCCGGTTTCATCAGGCTCAATAATCGGCAACTGGGGGAGGGGGTAGCAGCGTCAAGCTGAGTGCGTAACTCGGCAACTTCCTGTTCCAGGCGGCGAATTTTTTGGTACGGGTGCATAAAGGTGAACATGGCAGAGACACCTACGGCAGATAGCAATATTTTGTGTTAATTTGTCACAAAGTATTGCAGAGGGTTCCCCTGTGCGCCTGATTTAGCGGCCGAAAATGATAAAATTCAGCTACTGATTGCCTGTAAGGCTGAGGTTGTTAACGTTCCCCTCATTAAGATTCTGGGTAACATTAGCGCCGGGCTAGCTGTGCGGCGGTGGCCGTGCAGCCTAAAAACGCGGAGGTGGCCAGCCACTCGGCATCGGGATAATAAGCGAACACATACTGATCCTCTTTTAGACTGTCGATCAGCGGGTAAGTGACGTCTTCGCGTACCGCCGGGCAGCCATGGCTGCGACCGAGCCGCCCCGTTTGGGTGATAAAGGCGTCGCTTACATAGTCCGCGCCGTGGATCACAATAGCGCGCTCAAACGCCAAGTCATTGACGTTGGGTTCCAGACCCTCCAGGCGCAGTGAATAGCCGTTGCGCCCATAGTAGCTGTTCATAGTGCGAAATAGGCCAATGCTGGATTGATGGCTATCGGGGGTATTGGAAAACGTCTCTGCTTGGGCGTCGCCAGACCCCTGGCCGTGGGAGACCAGCTCTTCGAAGAGTAGCTTATGCTGGCGCAAATCAAATACCCACAAGCGCGGCTCGGTAGATGGCAGCGAGTAATCGATCACTGCCAAGCGCTCGGCATTAGGCTCGGCGCAGTTAAGCGCTTGGGCGGCTAAACGCAGCGCATCGGGCGAGGCCTGGGGGGCGAGCTGCAGCAACTGATGGTGTAAAGGCAGTATGCCGCGAGGTGGCGTTGAATCAACTTGGGCGAAGAAACTGGCAGCGTGGAGCGGTAATGTAAATAATGTAAAAGGGAGAGAAAATAATAACGTGGCAACATTTAAACGAAGAGCCATAAAAGTCGATCCTACGAGCAATATAAGTCATTATAAAGATTAGCCGACTAATATAAAAAACAGGGTCGGCGATGTGGAAGACTATAGTAACGCAAGGAGAGGGCGATGAACGAGATACAGCCACTAAGACAATGGGCGATAGGGGTCGCTCTTTGTCTCACGCTTACCCACAGCCCTTTAGGCATTAGCTATGCGAATGCGGATTCAGCGCCGTTACAACAGGCGTTAGCCCAGCAATTAAGCGCGGTTGAGGCGCAGCGGCTACCCGTTGCTGAGTTTTATCAACTGCGCGATGGGCAGCCCGCCTGGCAGGCAGCCGTGGCGGTTGAGTCACTGGTGGCTGCGTTGAATAGCTTGGAAACCGATGGTCTAACACCCGAGGATTACCACGCTGATACACTGATTGATGAGTTCCAGCGCAGTCAGGCAAGCAGTCAAGCCGCTCAGGCGTCGTTTGATATTAAAGCAACTCGAGCGTTGCTGCTGGCGCTGGATCATTTAGAGCGCGGTAAGGTGAACCCGCGCGATGTCGAACCCCAGTGGGATGCGCCGCGCCCTGAACGTCGCTACTCACTACTGCGTGTGGTGCATGCCGTCGATGACCGCTCGCTTGATAACGCGATCGCGCTGGCTCGGCCCTCGTCTGCTGAATATCAGCAACTGCGCGATGCCTTGAAGCAGCATTATCAGCTGGCTAACCTGGGCAGCGTGCCCTACTTGGCTGCGCGGGAAGAGTCGTTGCGGCCAGGCGATGAAGCCGACGATGTGAGCGTGCTGCGCCAGCGCCTGGCACTATGGGGAGAGGCTGAGTTACAGGTGGCGGATAGCAGCGCCTATCCATTAATCGGTGTACAAGCCGGGTCGAATCGGCGTGCCTTTGATGCACCGCTGGAAGCCGCGGTGAGGCGTTTCCAGCGCCGTCATTTGCTGCAGGAAGATGGTGTGGTGGGCGAACAAACTCGCTTGGCGTTGAACACCTCAGTGGCGTCGCGAATCGACCAGCTGCGGGTCAATTTAGAGCGCGCGCGGTGGATCCGTCCAATGCAATCTGCTGAGCCACGGGTATGGGTCGATATTGCAGGCTACCGGATGCACTACGTGCGCCCTAACGGCCAGCACTGGGACGCCCGTGTGGTGGTAGGAACCCCGCGGCGGGAGACGCCGATTATCCACTCTACGATCAGCCATTTAACCATTAATCCTTCCTGGACAATCCCGCCGACGATCATGCGCGAGGATGTGTTGCCCCAGGTGCGTGCCGATATCGACTATTTGGCGCGTAAAAATATCCAGGTGATTAGCCCCATGGGCGAACCGCTTGCTGCGGAGGAGATCGACTGGCAGCGTCCTGGCGGCGTTATGTTGCGTCAGGTAGCGGGTACAGGTAACCCGCTAGGTCGCGTCGTGGTACGGTTTCCCAACGATGACATGATCTATTTGCACGATACCCCCGCGCGTGGATTGTTCCGACGTGATCAGCGTGCACTTAGTTCAGGCTGTATTCGGGTTGAAGGTGTGACTGAGCTGGCGCAAATGCTGCTGCAAGACACCGGCAGTCGTTATCAAATGAGTACGCTGTTAAAAGGAGGGAGTGATCGCAATGTGAGCTTATCTCAGCGTATTCCCATTGCGCTGCATTATTTGACCGCGTGGCCAAATGCCGAAGGCGAGGTGGAGTTTAGACCTGATATCTACCGCCGGGATGCAACGCTACTGGCCGCGCTGCAGCGGTCAGTCTAGACAGTTGAAAATACGTAAGCCAACGCAAAACACCGCCCAGTGGCGGTGTTTTGCGTTTGAGTACACGGTAGCTATATAGCGGTCGCTAGTCGTTGCTCTCCTGCCGATAATTAGCCACGCTAACCGGGCCTGTTTCGCCGCTTTCCAGCGCCGCCAATATGGGTGCTGCCTGATTCTGGAACGCAATAAGCGTATCGCCGCTCAAGCTGGTGTTTTCTGGTAGGGGAACCGTCATCGCATTGACCGGTGAGTTGTTGACGATGACTTCGTAGTGCAGGTGAGGGCCGGTGCTGCGGCCTGTATTGCCTGATAGCGCGATACGCTCGCCCATTGTTACACGTTCACCTTGCTTCACCAGCGGCCGGGAGAGGTGCAGGTAGCGCGTCCGGTAGCCATTGTCATGACGGATGACGACATAGCGTCCTGCGGCGCGATGGTTGCTCACTCGTTCCACAACACCGTTAGCGGGAGCCGTTACCGGCGTGCCAATCGGCATAGCAAAATCGGTACCGTTATGCGGGCTAGTGCGGCCGGTTACTGGATGCTTACGGCGCGGATTGAAGCTGGAGCTTAAACGGTAGTTGCCTTCAAACGGGTGGCGCGCAAAGGCAGGATCCAGGCTACCACCCTCAGGTGTATAGAAGTTATCGTCGCTGGCATTACGCACAACGGTTAAGTCCATGCGTTCGCCGTTGTAATGAACAGCCAATACACGGGAATCTAAAGTTTCACCATCGATCATGTCTGACTCGACCAGTACCTGGAAACGATCGCCGCGGCGGCTGTCACGCCGAAAATCGAGTTTCTTTTCGAGTAGTTTCGTCAGTTCTGTTACCGAGCCGCTGTTCAAACCTGTCGCCTGGGCGGAGCGCGCAAAGCTACCGCTGACGCTACCGGCATAGAGGCGCTGAACAGGTTCTCCTTGGCGTTCAATCGTGGTGATGGCGAAGTGGTCTGCGTCCTTCTCCAGCAGTATGCCGTCACGGGTGTTTTTCATCATGCGTAGCGACAATAAACGCCCATCTTCATCCAGCTGATAATCAAAGCTGTGCCCGGCGCGCCAATTGGTTAGCATGCGCGGGTCAGGTAAATCCTCCAGCAGAGCCATCACTTCGCTATAGCCTAGGCCTAATTCGTTTTGTGCCAGTACGGCAAAAGTTTCGCCGGATTCAACAATGTGGGTTTCCCACTCAGGTACAAAGGGCTCTTCAGCTGCCAGCTCTAAATCCAGAAAGGAGATATCATCGAATAGCTCAACGCCATAATCCTCATAAGAGGTAGCGTCGGCAATTTCGACGGAAGAGCTGTTGTCTACATTATTATCCAGCATGCCGCTAGCCAATGTGCCTAGCACAATTGCCATATGCAGCGCACCGTCATCGAGACCACCGCTTTCCAGTGCTGCGGTATTTGGTACCGTGACGTCGCCGCCCAAAGCCGGCTGGTTCGCCATGTCGGCCTCTGCGCTGGCAATGACGTCAAGATCAACGATCTCGGTTGCGGTGAGTTCACTGAGGGGGATATTTTCGCGGGTCGCGTCGAGGGCGCGCGAGGCGCGATCGATCGCATCTGCTACCGGGGTGCGTTCTTGATGCAGGGAAGGGACGCCCGGAGTAGAGTCGCTTGGGAGCGGTACTAGCACGCTTTCAAGCGGTGTGTTTAGTTGAGTTAAATCTTGGTATGTCGTCAATAACTTTTGTGTGCCCAGCACGGTGACCATTGTGGCCACGGGTAACAGTAATAATTTGTGCGTACGGGGCAGCGAATGGAGGATTCGCAACATGGGTAAATGGACCGCCGAGTTCGTGATTAAAAGTAACTATTAAGCGAATAAACCCGGAAACCATACCCCATGAAGGCAGGGGTGCATAGACTGTATATCTATACATAAAGCGTAATTAAATACAAAAATAGCACTAACAGACAGAGATTACTATTTATAAACAGCGTTTGCTAACAAATGTAACCAGTGAAGCGTGCTAACTAAATAATCTGTGTTAACTATAGACGAAAACTACGCTTTTAAAAGCTAAAGTATAATCTGTGTCAAATATTTTCCCGCTGGATAGAAATAACGTGCTCTTTTACCTGCGACCAGCAGTTAATCTCAAGCATTTTGTAAGCATGGGCGGAAGTGTTAGCTGTTTCCTGGCATTCTAGCCATGTTTTTTCGAACATTAAGCGCATTGTTTCGCTGTATTGCGTTGAGGAAATCGAAATGTCCCGGGTAACACTTTCACAATGGCAAATGTTGGCCGCCGTGGTTGACCACGGTGGATTTGCGCGTGCGGCAGAGGCGGTACATAAAAGCCCCTCCACGCTGAACCATGCCGTTCATAAATTAGAAGAGCAGCTAGGCGTGCAGGTGCTGGAGCCTATTGGCCGACAAGTACGGTTAACCGAAGCGGGCGAGCTGCTGCTTCGGCGCGCGCGTCAATTAATAGAGAGCGCAGCGTCACTTGAAGATGTCGCCACCCGGCTAGCCGCTGGTTTAGAAGCGGAAGTGGTAGTGGCAATCGATCAGGTGTTTCCCGCTGCTGCTCAAGCTAAAGCGCTAGAGCGATTCTCTGAAACGTACCCGCAGGTGCGCGTTCAGTTGCACGAGAGTGTTCTCAATGGCGGCATTGAGATGCTCTATGATGGCCGCGCAGACTTGGTAGTCTCCGGCATTGAGGCACAGGGCTTCTTGGGCGAGCCGTTGGTCACGGTGCGCTTTGTTGCCGTGGCGCATCCCCAGCATGCGCTACATCAATTGGGCCGCTCGTTGGATCTACGCGATCTAGCCCAGTATCGGCAGTTGGTGGTGCGTGATTCAGCGCTGCGCCAATCAACCAATGCTGGCTGGTTGAAAGCCGAGCAGCGTTGGACCGTCAGCCACCTCAATACCTCACTGGATATGCTAAGGCGTGGCTTGGGGTTTGCCTGGATGCCGGAAACACGAATTGCGGAGGAGTTAAACAGCGGGCAATTAAAGCCGCTGCCACTACCCGCGGGCGGTATTCGTGAAGTGCCGATTCAGATGATTTTTCGCGACCGAGACCGGGCAGGGCCAGCGGCTCATGCGATGGCCGCCGCACTGAAACAGGCCGTGGTGAGCGAATGCGCGCTGAATGATTCGACTGACTCGAATGAAAGGCCGTAAAACATCCGCTTGAGCGTTCCTGAAGCGGGCGTATGCTGAAGAAAAGAACGTAATTGTTAGCACCTCTAATGACTTTCAGGAGACGCCCAATGGGATTACTGGTAAATGGCAAGTGGCAAGACCAGTGGTATGACACTAAAAAACACGGCGGCGAATTTGTTCGTGAGTCCGCTCAGCTTCGCGACTGGGTGGGCAGCCATCCGGAGACTGACGGTGACTGCTACCCAGCGGAAAAAGAGCGTTATCATTTATATGTCTCGCTAGCCTGCCCCTGGGCGCATCGCACGCTGATTATGCGTAAGTTGAAAGGGCTAGAGCCGTTGATCGGCACGTCCCATGTTAGCCCCTTGATGCTCGACCAAGGCTGGACGTACCGTCAGGACGAAGGTGCCAGTGGCGACCCCGTTAACGGCGTCGACTACCATCACCAGCTGTATACCATGACCGACCCCCACTATACCGGGCGTGTCACCGTGCCCGTGCTATGGGACAAACAGCGCAGCGCCATCGTTAATAATGAGTCTGCAGACTTGCTACGTATTTTTAACCGTGCGTTCGATGAATTGACCGGCAACGACCTGGATTTTTACCCAGAAGATCTGCGCGGTGTCATTGATGACGTAAACGCCGATGTTTACGACCACATCAATAACGGCGTTTATAAATCAGGCTTTGCCACCGAACAGGCGGTTTATGAGAAGCACGTGAAGGCGTTGTTTGACGGTCTAGAGCGTATGGAAGCACGCTTGGCCGAGCATCGTTACTTGGCGGGGGAGTGGTTAACCGAGGCGGATATTCGTCTCTTTACCACGCTGATCCGGTTTGACGCGGTTTACTATGGCCACTTCAAATGCAATTTTAAGCGCATTGAAGATTATCCCAATCTCTCCAATTACGTGAGGGAAATCTATCAGTGGCCGGGAGTGGCGGAGACCGTCAATATGGATCACATCAAACGCCACTACTATTATAGTCACGACACGATTAACCCAACGCGAATCGTACCTGCTGGGCCCCTACTCGACCTTGAACGGTCTCACGACCGGGAGCGTTTACCGGGGCAGGGCGTGCGGCGTAAATAGATGCGTATCGCTAACTAGCAAAAAGGGCCGCCCAGTTGGGCAGCCCTTTTTCTAATGCTGAGATTCTACTGCTAGCGTTTCGTTGCTATTAAAAACGTTGCTATTAAAAACAATGGGGAACCGTTAGCCATTATCATCGATATCTAACGCTTCACGGGTACGCTGCCAAGCGCTTTCAGCGCCCTCTTGGGTAGTTTGCCAGGCATCGCGAGCGTTGGCTTTAGTCTGTTCCCACCACTCGTTATTGTAAGCCGGGAAGGCTTCGACTTCTTCCTGGCTGGCTTCGACCATAATGCGATGTTCTGTATCACCATCGGCGTCCGTTTCGGTTTCGAGGGTGAAGTAGTCGGTATCAACAACGATCTCGCGGCCGCCGAGGCCCAGTACTGAACCGCTTTCGATCACAATCGCGGTAATGCGCATCTCTTCATCAAACAGGATGTCATCGACGTCACCAATCTCTTCACCGGAACCGCCGGCAAAATAGACCTCTGCATCAAGAATGTCGTCGGCAGAATACATGCCCTGGGGCTCATCCTGCGCGTGAGCATTCATGGCAACGCTGCCCATAAGGGCGGTACCGATAAGGGTTGTGAGGATTGTCTTACGCATAGCATCTCTCCATGTGGCTACGATAGATAATAGATCGGTGTGCTTGTAGGTGTATTGGGGGATAACGTAACTAGAACCACCAACACATCGTGTTGCTAAAAAAACCGACCTACCAAAACGGAAATGGTGTAATTAAAGGGGGGCTTATAATGCTATTACTGCTTATCAGCCCAGTCATCGGCTTGACGCTCTGCTTCTTCGCGCTCTAGGCCGTACTTCTGCTGAAGCTTGCCTACCAATTGATCCTTTTTACCACCGATCTGATCCAACTCATCGTCGGTGAGCTCGCCCCAGCTTGAGCGTGCCTTACCCTTCATCTCTTTCCATTTGCCTTCAATTTGATCCCAGTTCATTGCATCGCTCCTTGAGAATAGTGAACTTGATTAGGCACTTTTTCAGGTTAGACCATATGTGCATGAGCGCAAGTCCTTGTTTCACTGTGGTGTAAGTTAAAAGTACTGGTCAGACGCCAAATGCAATGGTAGGATGCGCGCTCCTCGCATGTGTTGACCCCTCCATCACGACGGTAAGCGTTTAACTGCATAGTTATTAATGAGTAGATGTTAATAGTTATTTGTAGTGTCGCTTGCGGGAACATCTCGCCAATTGCTAGATGTTCATTGCTGTGTAGATGGCGCGCCTCCAGTATTTCACCAAACGGGTGAAATCGGCGCAGAAGGTCGCCACAACGGTTGGCCCGCTAATGCGTTGTTTGCCAACCGGATGCTAGGTGCGACCGGCGTCTCCGACTCCACTGATGGCTTTGACCGCTACGGCGGTGCCTGTTATCGATAATGACCATTCTTCATGTCGTTGTGCGATGACTGAGTCAGAGACGCTTATGATGTTTTTTGCCGGTACTTGCCGGCCTACCAAGGTGTGATTAATGACCTCGACTTCTGTCGCCTCGCCGAGCTTCGGCGATCTGGCTCTTTTGCCTGCCGTTCTGTCTGCTGTTGAATCACAGGGCTACCTCGTTCCCTCGCCGATTCAGGCACAAACTATTCCTGCGTTGCTTGAAGGCCGCGATATGCTGGGCCAGGCCCAGACGGGTACCGGCAAAACAGCAGCGTTTGCATTACCGTTACTGTCACGTTTAGAGCTGACTCGCCGTGAGCCCCAAGTGTTGGTTATGGCGCCAACCCGCGAATTAGCTCAGCAAGTAGCTGCCTCGTTTAGTAAATATGGCCAAAACCTGAAAGGTCTCGAAGTTGCGACCCTATGTGGTGGCCAAGAGTACCGTGAACAGCTGGGCGCCCTTAAGCGTGGCGCGCAAGTGGTTGTCGGTACCCCCGGCCGGATTATCGACCACCTGGACCGCGGTAGCCTGAAGCTTGATGGCCTCTCCGCCCTAGTGCTGGACGAAGCTGATGAAATGTTGCGCATGGGCTTTATCGACGACGTAAAACGCGTGGTTGCCGATACCCCGAAAGATGCTCAGCGTGTGTTCTTCTCAGCGACACTGCCCACTGAAATCGAGCGCATCGTTAACCGTTACTTGGTTAACCCAGTGAAAGTCGCGATTGAGTCGGGCACCACGACCGGCGAAAACATCGAACAGCGCATTGTGCGTGTTGATGGTGGCGCTAAGCTTGAAGCTCTTTCGCGTATTCTTGAAGTCGAGCCGGTCGATGGGGCCATCGTCTTTGTACGTACCCGTGCCGCTTGTACCACGCTCGTTGAGCAGTTGACTGCTCGTGGCGTTAACGCTGCTGGCCTGTCCGGTGATCTTGATCAGAGCCTGCGTGAGCGTACTATTACGCGCTTGAAGCGTGGCAAAGTCGACGTACTGATCGCTACCGATGTAGCTGCCCGTGGTCTTGACGTGTCGCGTATCACTCACGTTATCAACTACGATCTGCCTCAAGATGCAGAGGCTTATACGCACCGTATTGGCCGTACCGGTCGTGCGGGCCGTAGCGGTATCGCGATTACCTTTGCTGGCTTCCGTGAAGGCCGCAAAGTGGGCTGGATGGAGCAGGCAACCGGTCAGAAAATGACCGAAATGCCGCTACCTGATGAAGCCGCTATTCGTGCCCATCGCGATGACGTCTTCTATCAGCGTGTTATCGCCTCCTTAACGAAGGGCGCCGAAGAGCAGCGTGCGCTGATTGAGCGTCTGATCGAAGAAGGCCATGACCCGATCGAGCTGACTTGTGCGTTTGCCGCTATGGCGCGTGCTGACGAAGCGCCGATCGGTCGCCTTCAGGCGCCGCGCAAAGAGAAGCCCTCGCGTGATGGAGCGTCTGGCGGTAAGCCGGGAGCACGCCGCGAACGCACTGGTGCACCAACTGAAGGTATGACGCGCTACCGCGTATCGGTTGGTCATAAAGATGGCGTCAAGCCTGGCCAACTAGTCGGTGCCCTCGCCAACGAAGGCGGCATTGAAGGCGCGCGTATCGGTCGTATCGATATTCGCAACGCTTTCTCTGTGGTCGAACTGCCGAGCGGCTTGCCCTCGACGATTCTGACCAAGATGGCCCGTGCCCGTGTGGCCGGTCGTCCGTTGGAAATCAGCGAAGACAGCGCACCGGCAGAGCGTGCACCGCGCCGCCGTCGCGACGAAGGCGATGCGCCGGTTCGTCGTCGCGAACGCGCCTAAGTCTTCACCACTGTAAGGATTAATCAGCTGCCGCCAAGCGGCAGCTGAGAAGATCTCGACGCCCTCGTACCGTTACTGGTGCGGGGGCGTTTTTTTGCTACCTTATTCACCATTCACCATTCACCATTCACCATTCACCATTCACCATTCACCACTTCAAGGAGGAAACCATGTCCGCACCACTACACGAATGGAATCTGGCACCCAAGGAAGCGATGGCGCTGCAGTTGCAGTTGGCGAGGCGATTGGAACTTACTGATCGCCTAGCGCCGATAACGCATATCGCCGGGGTGGATATTGGGTTCGAAGAGGGCGGCGAAATCACTCGGGCAGCGGTGGTGGTATTGAAATGGGATCCTGCCACCGCACCCGATTTAAGCGTGGTGGAACAGGTCGTTCATCGCGAGCCCACCCGAATGCCGTATATCCCCGGCTTGCTTTCGTTTCGAGAAATCCCCGCCGCGCTAGGCGCGTTTGAAAAACTCAGCGTGATACCTGAACTGGTGATGGTCGACGGCCAGGGGATTGCACACCCACGCCGGTTAGGCGTGGCGGCTCACCTAGGGCTATGGCTCGATCTACCTACCATCGGTATTGCCAAGTCACGCCTATATGGCCAACACGCCGAGGTGGGCGAGCAGCGCGGCGACTGGGTGCCACTCTCCGCGGGGCAGGAAACCATTGGTGCCGTTTTGCGTTCCCGCACCAAGGTCAAGCCCGTGTACGTATCACCTGGCCACCGGATCACTTTAGAAACCTCGCTGGCCTGGGTGTTGCGCTGCTTGGGGCGTACCAAGCTACCTGAGCCAACGCGGCTGGCAGATCGGCTGGCCTCTCGGCGTGATCAGCGTAAGTAGCTTTCGATTGCCAATGGCTAAGGGCTATACAAACGCCAAAAAACGTCGCAGTAGGCTGGAGGCCTCTTGGCAGTCAGTAATGTTCGCCAGCAGGGTGTCGGGCTCTTCGCCTTGGTCGCGTAGGGTGGCGCGTTGGCGTTCAAGGTAGGCACGCATCACCGGCGCCGTAAATTCCGGGTGAAACTGCACGCTCCACTGGCGCGGGCCGTAGCGTAGCGCCTGGTGGGCGTCGTGGCTGTTATGGGCCAGCACCGTGCAACCTTGGGGCGCCTGCATCACCGACTGGGCATGGGTCAGGTGGGCGGCAAAGCTTTCCGGTAGTTGGCTAAACAGCGGGTCTTGCTGGCCCGCTTGGGTGAGTCGCACGGTGCGCGTGCCGGATTCGCGGCCTGCCGGATGGTAGTCACTCATGCCACCAAAAGCGGCGGCCATTAACTGGTGGCCATAGCAAACGCCTAGCATGGGAATGTCGTTTGCCAGCACCTCCTTCAGCCACGGCTTCAGTGCTTCGCTCCAGGGTTCCGCCTCACTGACCATGCTGTGCGAACCGGTAATCACAATACCCGCGAGTGTATTAAGTTCAGGAGCGCTGGGTTGGCGGGTTGCATCCCACACCTGTAGTTCTAAATGCGCGGGCAGCGCGGTGCTAAGCTGCTTTATAAATAGCGTTTCAAAATCACCGTGCTGGTCGACGACTTCCGGAAAAGCGTCGCCGGTTTTAACGATCAATACACAGGCCATATCACTCCCTCGGTATGATGAAACGCAAACATTGAACAAAGGCCTTTCAGGAAGAGCGCAAAGGCGTGAAAATAGCCTACCATGGCTGCTTAAATGGTAAGAACGCATTAATTATGCACATCATAAGGAGACAATAATGCAACAGATTACCCGTGCAGGCGAACCGCTGGATGTGGCTGGCACACTGCCTGCAAAAGGGCAGGCGGCACCGGCGATGACGCTGACCAACACCGATCTGCAAGACGTTACGCTCGATACGTACACAGGAAAGCGTAAAGTGCTCAATATCATCCCCAGTGTGGATACGCCCACTTGTGCCATGTCCACGCGTCACTTTAATGAGCTGGCGTCTAACCTTGCCGACACCGTGGTATTGGTCGTCTCAGCGGATTTACCCTTTGCGGCCAAACGCTTTTGTGGCGCGGAAGGGTTGGATAACGTCGAAACGCTGTCTACTTTCCGCCACCCCGAGTTTCGCGAAGCCTGGGGCGTAGCGCTGTGCAACAACTCCATGGAAGGTCTTTGCGCCCGTGCAGTCGTCGTACTGGATGCCGATAACCGGGTGCTGCATAGCGAGCTGGTGAGCGAGTTGAAGAACGAGCCTGATTATGAGGCTGCCTTGGCGGTGCTGAGCTAGCTCGTATGCCGTGTAGCATGCCGCTCTGACGCCCTCACCAGCGCGCGAATCAAGCGCTGCTGGGGGCGATTGAAAATCAGCCACTCCGGGTGCCACTGCACGCCAATCAAGAAGTCGTGCTCCGGTGACTCAATGCCCTGCACCAAGCCATCCCGGTCGCGTGCAACGATTTCAATTCCTCTGCCCGCCTGGTAAACGGCTTGATGATGTAGGCTGTTAACCCGACACCAGGTAACCCCTAGCAGGCGGTGCAACTTACTTGCCCCCACGATATCAACGGTTTTGCGCGGCAGAACGGTGCGTCGCCGTTTTAGCCCTTCGTGGGTGGTGTAGATATCAGGATCCAGTGTGCCACCAAGGTGCACGTTGATTAATTGTGCCCCTCGGCAAATACCCAGCACCGGTGTATGCAGCGGAATAAAACGTTCAAGCAGGGCTAGCTCCAGCTCATCCCTTGCAGGGTCTAAACGAACATCTAATTGTACTTCGCCGCCGTAGAGGTGGGCCTGAATATCGTCGCCGCCGCCAATGATCAAGCCGTCAAGGCTTTCCGGCTGCGGGCGCGAAGGCGATAACCGCAACGGTTTGCCGCCATGCCGCCAGACGGCGAACCAATCAAACCACCACGCTAAGTGGCTTTTTTGGTCAGAGGTAGTAATTCCGATAAGCGGCCGAGTCATGCGGATAGTTACTCACTGTGACAGGAAATGAAGAATGCTAAACGGGTTTTATATAGCTGGGCTCTACAACACAATCAGTGTTCGCGGCGAAGCAAACGAACTAGTTTTTCTTTTACGCGGGTCAGCATCGGTCGGTTATGGTCGGCGATATATTCAGCGCAGCGAGCGAGTAACACCTCAGAATTAGCGGCAAGTTTCTCGACTTCCACCCAGCGATTCCACTCGGTCACTGAGCCCCACCCCGGCTGGGAAAGCTGAGCGTTGGGTAAGCGGTAGTGAAAGGTGGGGCGCGGCTTGGTAAGCTGCGTATGCAGCAATTCATGAGAGTGGTCGGGGCGTAGATAGGCAAATAGCGGCAGCATATCCAGCTCGCGATTGCGCGTGGGATTATGGTGCAAGTAGTCGTCAATTAACGTGTCGAGATCAGGCGAATAGTGGCTATCCAGTATTTTTAACGCATAGGCTTTGTGAAATGGATTCGCGTGGGGCAGCATCTCACGGGTAATATCGACTTTAATTTCGTCGCGCAGCCAGCCAGCCAGCAGCAGGTACGCACGCAGCATGGCTAGCAAATAGTCAACGTCGAAACGCTCCGCTTCAGGGTTTAGGTGTAAGCCGAACCCATACAGCAGGCTGGCATCGGTGCCCTTAGCGCCATGCTCTCGTAGTGTCTCGAACAGCGCGTCTAAATCTTCCAGCTCATTCCAAGGTATCGGTGGGCAAACGATTTCGGTAGGCACCAGGCCTGTGACCATGTCGCCAATCAGCTCGCGGGTTTTGTGATGGAACTCGACCCGGCGTTGATGCTGATGGCGCGCCCACTCGCTATCTTCTGGGTGAGGGTCGTCGGCCAGCGATTTGTCGGGATGCGCGTATTGGGTGTCGAGCTCGATACCAAATTCGCCCCAGCGGGTATCCTCAACGAGTAGCCGATGGGGGCTTACCACGTTAAGCTCCCCGCCAAACAGTTCACGTACGATCATCGCCGTGTCTCGGGGCGGCAGGCCAGCGAACTCGATTTCAATGCCAACGTGCCGGATTTTCCCCTGGCTGTTTAAGCGGTTAGGTGGAGCTTGTAGCGTCATCTCGGCGTCCTTGAGGTGAACGTTTAAGTCTTCAGCCTATCATAGTCACGCGTTGAGACTGAGCGTATTAATAGCGGCGGCAAATGATAAGCAGGACGCCATCTAAGCTAATTTTCAGGAGTAAGGCGTGCGACAGCACTGGTTAATCAATTCGTTAATAGGTTTTGTCTTGTTTGTATTGGCAAGCCTAGCAATGACGAGCATGGCAATCACTCAGGCCCAGGCGCAAACGGTGTCGCTGCCCGGCCTGAGCAGCGGTTCCGAAGAGGAAAGCGCTGACGTTAGCGGTGAAGAGTTTCAGAAGTCGCTCACTGACGTCATCACCATGCTTGAAAACGAAGAGCGGCGCACAGAGTTGCTTAAATCGCTACGCGAATTGCAAGTAACCGCAGACGCTGCCAGCGCAGATGAGGGCGTAGTACGCCAAGGATTACTGGGTGCTCTCGCCGATACCTTAAGTGACCTGGGTGATCAGGCCCAGGCGGGGGATTCGCCGGTTGATCAGTGGTCACGCCAGCTGGTTCAGGGCGTAGATGATTTGCGCGCGCTTAACGATGATGCCGACCAGGGGGAGGCGATTCGAGCGGTTGCCGAAGGGGCGGTGCTGGCCTTGGTTTGGGGCGTACTGTTGGTGCTGATGATTGCCTTTGGGCGCATGATCGCTACCCGGCGTGAGTGGCCGTTGGATCTGCCTCGGGATCCCAAGGGCTGGCTGATGGCAGTGCACTTTTTGCGTCGCATGCTGCCCTGGGCACTGTCGTTTGCCATTACCTTGGGGATTGGCCAGGTGCTGCCCGATAGCCCTGGGCGTACGCTGGTATTGGTAGTGGCCTATATCTGCCTGTGTGGCAGGGCGCTATCGGTGGTGTTTGAAACAGTCATCGCGTTCTTTAGCCGTGGCCATCGTTTTACTGCGGTTCAACTGCTTCAACAGCGTGCGCTGCGCGGGCTGTTTGTGATTGGTGCTTTGATTGCGCTTGGCGACGCGGTCAACTCCACTCGTCTCGTTGAAATGCTGGGTAGCGAGCTGTCGAGCCTAGCCTCTGTGCTTTCCAATATGCTCGCGGCGTTGCTTGCAGCGCGGTTTATTCTCAAGTTTAAGCGCCCCGTGCGCCACCTGATTTGCAACCGGCCCTTCAAGCAGCGGCGTGACGCCAGCACCGCGGTCGAAATGATTCGCTCCCTGGGGGGGCTATGGCACATACCCGCGCTGCTGCTGGTGAGTGGTTCGCTGCTGGCGATTTTTATCACCGTGGGCGATGTGGGCACTGCTCTGGCGCGCTCGATTATTTCCGCCAGCCTGCTGGTACTTACACTGGTAGTCACCGGGTTGCTGCGCCGCCAAGCGGAACGGATGGGCAAGCGTCGCCACCGCCGCCGTTATAGCCAGTATCGCAAACGTTTAGAGCGCTTCGGCTTCGTGTTGGCGCACATCTGCTCGTGGATGGTGTTTGCCGAACTCTCAATGCAGGTGTGGGGCAGTTCGTTCTTCGGTTTGGGCCAACAAGCCGTGGCCAGCGCGCGGATTGGCCAAGCGCTGGTTAGCTTGGGGGCCACGGTGCTGCTTGCATGGCTGGTATGGATATTTGCCGATACCGCCATTCAGCGGGCGCTAACATCGTCAGCCCGTTCACGTGGGCGTCGGGTCAATCAGGCCCGGGCGCAAACCATCACGCCGATGATCCGCAACGTCATCTTTGTAACCATTCTGATTATTGCCGTTATCGCCGGGTTGGCTAATTTGGGTGTCAACGTCACACCGCTGCTGGCGGGTGCTGGTGTGATCGGTCTGGCGATCGGTTTTGGTGCGCAAACGTTAGTGCAGGATTTGATTACCGGTATTTTTATCTTGATCGAAGATTCGTTAGCGGTCGATGACTTCGTGCAGATCAATAACCATATGGGCACGGTCGAGGGGCTGACGCTGCGCACTGTGCGGCTACGCGATTTGGATGGCATTGTGCACATCATCACCTTTAGCCGCATTGAGTCGATTCATAACATGTCCCGCCAGTTCGGCATTGCGCTGATGCGTATCCGTATTCCCTTTGATATGAAAATCGACGATGCGATTACGCTGATGCAGGAGACTGCCCAGGAACTGCGTCGTGATCCGATGATGCGCCACTACATCTGGTCGCCGCTGGAGATGCAGGGCGTTCAGGGCTTTGAAGATGGCTGCCCCATTTTACGCATGCGCTTTCGCACCGCGCCGGAGATGCAGTGGGATGTCTCGCGGGCGTTTAACCTGTTGCTGAAGCAGCGTATGGAAGCTCAAGAGATTGACCTGGGCGTGCCGCGTCTTAGTGTCAGTATGGAAGCTCGCGCTGAAGACCGCATGGAGGCGACCGCGGGTACTTCATTCTCTTTAGAAGAGGGCTCGCAAGAACAAGCTGGGCAAGAAAACACTTCGCCTGAGAGTGAACAAGGCAAGCATAGCGCGACGCAAGCAAGTGACTTCAACCCACAGGAGCATAAGAAACCGGCACCTCCGAAGCCCGCGCCGCGCCCAACAAAAGCTGAGATTCGCCAGGATGAGCAGGCGCGCAAGCACGATAATACGACTAATCGTGCTGCGTCACATCGGCAAAAGCCCCAGGCACAGGGCAAGCCCCAGAGCGATTCCTATGCCAGCCCCGGTGGCGAACACGGCGATGAGTAGCCACGGGCCCCGCCAGCGGCGCCAACGGTTGTACAACGAGACCGCGTGGCTAACGCGGTCGACCAGTTCGTCGTGACGGGAAATGGCGTGATCCGGCGGCAGCGAAAAGTCGTTGGCGACATCGCCCTGCCAGTGGGCGCCGTGACTGAGCCCCAGGCGCGCTCGTAGCTTTCCGATATCGCTGACGGTGTCGTGCAGCGTATCGTAGGTTTCGCGGCGTTCGGCAACCGCGAACACCGCCTCGGCATCCTGGCGTAGCGCGCTATGCTGGCAGCTAGCCACGGCTTGGCTGATTTCTTGTTCGTTGGCCTCGGGGGAAACCGCGAGGCGCTGGTACAAATCGCGCATAGGGTCAATTTATTCTCATGGGCCAGTGCATCCTGCGAAACGTCTAGCGTTACATGGTCTTAGTAAGTTTGCATCAAATAATCATAGGCGTTTTTAATACGCTGAAACCGCGCTGAGGCCAAGGCGACCTGTTGTTCACTTTCCGAATAGAAGCGGTCTGGATGGTGGAGCTGCGCCATCCGCCGATAGGCGTGGCGAACCTCTACCCGGGTGGCACCTGGGGTAAGTCCTAGCACCGAAAGCGCCCGAGTGGTGCGATCGGGCGGCGGTGAGGCGCGCTGCTGGCGATGCTCTTGTTGGCGATGCTGGTGACGAGAATCTTGCTGGCGAGAGCGGCGCCGTTCGCGCTCGGCCTGTTCGCGCTGCTGTTGTTGCCGTTCCTGCTCCTGTTGGCGCGTCTGTTCACGCTGGCGCTGCTGTTCCTGTTCGCGGGCTTGGCGAGCCTGCTCCTGGCGTTGCTGTTTCTCCTGCTGTTTTTGTTGCTTCTGCTGGTGGCGTCGCTCTTTCTGTTGTTGCTGCTGTTTGGCCCGAGCATTGGCCTGTTGGTGGTACTGCTCAGCGGCCTCGGCTTCGCGTGCTTTTCGGGCATGATAATCTGGGTCGTGTGCTTGCCAGTAAGCATCACGGCTGGGGTCTTCGGGTGTGGCAAGGGGTGTGCCGGTGAGCTCTTTAAACAGAGTATTCAAGGTCATTGGTGCGATACTTAGCAGGTCGGCCAAAAAACGCAAAATATAGTGGTTGGCCAGGGACAGCTCGCCGTCGTCAGTGGCGACGGTAATCGCTTGATGAATAACGCTCAGGCTGCGTTCTGTGCCGCATTCTTTGCGAACCACCTCGGCAGCTAGTTGGATCGCTTGCAAGTCTTGGCTACGGGCAATACTCATTACTGGCCCCAGCTCATGCCCGTGGCGAAACTGTGCGGTCACCTGAGCCAGGCGGCGGCGCCGCTGCCCCTCTGAAACATGTTGACGGTGCACCAGCACCCAGGCCAACAGCAGCAGGGTTGCCGTATCCACTTGGCTGCGGCTCTTTAATAGCAGCAGCTCAAAGGGTGAAAAACGGGCAATGGACATTTCCTAGCTCCATAGGTGAAGAGGTGAGCAGAGGGGTGGCTTTAGGTAGCGCCATGATCAAGTTAGCCATGGTATATCATCGCGTTAGGCAAAGGAGTAGGAGATTGATGAGTTGATCAACGTTGAGCGTAAAAACAGCTTTCAGCTGCGTCTTACCCGGCGGCTCAAGGAAGAGACATCGCATAACCTCGACGTCTATCTTTTTGTGCCTGGCGATTTGGGATTAAGCACCCAGCTTATCTCAGAAGAAGCCTTTTATCATGCCGCTATCAATGTCTCGCGCACCTACTACAGTGACGAGTATCTCTTACCGCTGGTGCACAGTCGGCTGGCCAGCCGTAATCGGCTCGGCAGCGACTCGTATCGGTTGAGCTTGAGTCTCTACGCCTATCAATACGTGGAAGCGATGGAGCGCACTACTCGAGCAATGTTGGTGAATGCCAATAAGCTGCGCCATGCTCGCCAAGAGGAGCGCGAAGAGAACAGTGAGGTGCAAGAGAGTGCCGTTGCCCTACGTGACCAACTGCATGAGATGATCGACTTGAGCGATGGTATTCTCAAGCGGCTACGTCGCCACCAGCCTGATGACGAAAGTCTATATAAGTACTTTGCCAATATCGATAACTACCTCTCCTGGTTTACCGAGCAACAGCTGCTGGCGCTGGTGGCACACATGCCCCGCGGCGGAGAGTTTACCGATATTCGCCGACGTTTTATTAGCGTGTGTCACCGGGAGGGCGAGTATCGCCGCGAACAGCAGTACAACGCCGAGCGCGTGATGGCTGATCCCACGCGGATGTCGAATAAAATGCGCTTGTTGCGGCGCCTGATTGAGCACCCGATTACCCTGAAACAAGAGGCATTTGAGCTGGGTGGCGGCGAGCAAAAAGCGGTCAAAGCGCTTGCCACCGCCGTGGTAATGGCCTTTGTATCGTTAGGCGTGCTGCAGTTGCGTAATGCTCTGGGAGATATCACCGCGCTGTTCGTATTAGCCATGGCGCTGCTCTACGCCCTGCGCGAAGTGTTTAAGGATGATTTGCGCAATACCCTGTGGCGCTGGCTGCGTAAAGGCCGTCCCAAGTGGCGGCGCCAGTATTTAGACCCCACGCGCAACGCCGTGGTGGGCCGCCAGTTGGAGTGGTTTGACTACAAGCGCTACGCATCGCTGGGCGATGATATCAAGCAGATGCGCCGCCGTACGGTAGCCCAGCGTGAAGAAGTGGTGCTGCACTATCGTTCAAGCTCACGTATGTCGCCTACGCGCTTTTTGAGCGGCTACGAGCATACCCGCGAAACGCTCAATCTGGATATCTCGATGCTTACCCGACTAATGAGTAAGGGCAAGCATCACATCTATCGTTTAAAAGATGGCCAAGCGGTTCGCGAGGGCGTCGAGCGCCGTCATCTGTTTAACTTAGTGATTCGGGAGACGGGCAGCGAAGATACTCCTTACTTGGCCCGCTGGAAGGTTGTCGTTAGCCGCTCGGGCATTGTTGATGTCGAGAAAGTCGAAGAGAGCAGCGTGGTGAAGGAAAGTAAATAACTAAAGTGCCAATAAACTGCGCTAGGTCAACTCAGCCTCAATGCGTTCTTTGAGATCGCTGGCCAGCATGGGCAAATCTTCAGCAGCGAGCTAGGCTCAAAGAACAAGCAGGATAATCTGCATCTGCGGCTCAGTCTTTAAAGGTTGAGTTCAAGGAGGAGTACAATGCAAGCTATCGATATTATGACGCCCAAAGTGGTGAGTGTGGGGCCTGACGCCGAAGTACGTGAAATTGCGCAACTGCTGCTCAAGCACCGTATTAGTGCGGTGCCTGTCGTAGATAGTGAGCGGCGGGTGATTGGCATTGTCAGCGAAGGTGATTTAATGCGCCGGGTAAAAAGTGACAGTGATCATGGACACTCCTGGTGGTTATCGCTGTTTACCGGCGGCAAGGATGCTGGCGACTATGTTAAGTCCCATGGTCGTAAAGCCCACGAGGTCATGACCCCGAATCCAATGACCGTGGAAGAGAACACGCCGCTGCATACCATTGCGCGAATGCTGGAAAAACATCATATCAAGCGGGTGCCTGTGCTACGTGATGGCAAGTTAGTGGGTATTGTTAGCCGTGCTAACTTGCTCCAGGGTATCGCCAATGCCGCAGTGGCGCCAACCCAGTCGCCCACGGATGATCGCCAAATTCGTGAGGCTATTCTCAAAGAAGTTGAGAATAATACCGGCGTACAAGTTGAAGGCATTAGCGTGATTGTGGATGGCGGCGCTGTGGAGGTATGGGGGCTGGTCGAATCCCTTGAACAGAAGCAGGCGGTAACCGTTGCTGCGGAAAACGTGCCTGGGGTTACCCAAGTTGAAAATCATCTGGGCATGATGCCGCGGGGCGTGGGCTATATGTGACCTAAAGCCCGCTATTAAAATAGCGGGCTCTGCCTTTTTTACCTTAAACCACTGCTTTAATCGCCTGCTCTAAGCTGTTCACGCTGCGCTCTGTGTGGTGCAGCTTATCGAGGCCAAATAGACCGATGCGGAAGGTTTGGAAGTTATCGCCTTCATCGCACATTAGCGGTACGCCGCCCGCCACTTGCACGCCCGCCTGGGCAAGTGTGCTCACTAAGCCACTATCGTCGCTATAGCACACCACTACGCCTGGGGCTTCAAAACCTTCCGCAGCAACGCTCACAAAACCGTGGCGTTTAAGCATGGCGCGGACTTCCCGGCCAATCGCCTGCTGCTCCTCTTTTACCTTGGCAAAGCCGTAAGCGCGGGTTTCCTGCATAATGTCCCGTAATTGCCGCAGTGCATCGGTAGGCATGGTGGCGTGGTAGGCGTGCCCGCCATTTTCATAGGCCTGCATAATGCTGTGCCACTTGCCCAAATCGCAGGCAAAGCTGTTGCTCTGGGTCTCACTCAAGCGTTGCGTGGCACGTTCTGAGAGCATTACCATGGCGCAGCAGGGCGAACCGCTCCAGCCCTTTTGCGGCGCGCTTACCACCACATCAATGCCGAGTGCCTGCATATCCACCCACAGCGTGCCCGCGGCAATGGCATCCAGTACAAACAGGCCACCTACCTCGTGAGTGGCTTCGGCGAGCGCTTGAATATAGTCATCTGGAAGTAGCAAGCCCGCAGAGGTTTCGACTTGCGGGGCGAACACGACGGCAGGTTTTTCGCTACGAATCTGCGCGACGGCCTCCTCAATGGGCACTGGCTGAAAAGGCGAGCGAGGCTCATCGGCCTTTAGACGCCGTGCTTTAAGCACCGTGTGCTGATCGGTTAAGCGACCCATCTCAATAATTTGCGTCCAGCGGTAGCTGAACCAGCCGTTACGAATAACCAAGGTTTTCTGGTCAACGGCAAACTGGCGCGCCACCGCTTCCATGCCAAAGGTGCCGCTACCGGGCACGATAACGGCCGCTTGGGCGTTGTACACCTCTTTCAGCGTGGCTGAAATATCCCGCATCACACCTTGAAACTGCTGTGACATGTGATTCAGCGAACGGTCTGTGTAGACCACCGAGTATTCAAGCAAGCCGTCGGGGTCGACGTTGGGTAGTAAACCAGCCATGGCGTTCTCCTGTTTTTAGAAACAGCCTGTTGTTAGAAGCAAATCATTAAACACGCATCGTGAGTCACGCTAAAGCGCGAGGTTGCGTTTCAGAATACGGATAACTTCGTCGCGATGCCAATGGTGATGGTCTAGGCACTATAAGTGGGCTAGCGACTAAAGTTGCACATGAGTAAACGTTTACGTATTCGAGGTAAGCGTTTACTTTGTGGGTTATGCAGCACTTTTAAGCTGCTTTTGTGCTGTTAACCAGCTATGGCTAAGGAGAATAGATGACCATTAACGTTACCGTTTGGGGTGAAAACGTCCACGAACAAACCAATGAAGTCGTGGCGCGAATTTATCCAGAAGGTATGCATCACTGCATCGCGGAAGGTTTAAACGAAGCGGAGGGTATCCACGCCAACGCGGTTACCTTGCAAGATCCCGAACAGGGTTTAAGTGAAGAGACTCTCGAGAATACCGATGTGCTGCTGTGGTGGGGCCACGCTGCCCATGGCGATGTGTTGGAGGAAACTGTCGACCGCGTGCAGGCGCGCGTGTTGCAGGGGATGGGGCTAATTGTGCTGCATTCTGGGCACTACGCAAAAATCTTCAAACGCCTGATGGGCACGACCTGCTCACTTAAGTGGCGGGAAGCGGGAGAGCGCGAGCGTCTGTGGGTCGTTAACCCTGGTCACCCTATCGTTCAGGGCCTGGGCGACTATATCGAACTGCCGCATACTGAAATGTACGGCGAGCCATTTGCGGTGCCAAACCCCGATGAAGTGATTTTTATCAGCGCCTTTGAGGGCGGTGAGGTATTCCGTTCAGGGCTGACCTACAAGCGCGGCAACGGCAAGATTTTCTACTTCCGCCCAGGTCACGAAACCTATCCGATCTATTACAACGAACAGGTAAAAACCGTGCTGAAGAACGCTGTGAAATGGGCGCGCCCGGAAGGCTCCCGCTGGATCGATAGCTGCCCCAATGTTCCTGCCGACCAGGCCCCCAACCCGGTGGAAATCAAAGGCGAAGGGCTGCATAAACCTGGCGAGGAGGGCTTCAAATGATCCGTTTAGCGATAATTGGCGCTGGCAGTATGGCGGAGGAACACGCCAAGCACTTTAGCCGGATCGAGGGGGTGGAAGTAGTGGCGGTGTGCGATATGGAGCTGGCCAAGGCCCGCGACTTTGCTGGCCGTTTTGGTATCGCCGATGCGTATGACGACCTGGAAGCTATGCTGGCGCGGGAGGATATCCAAGCCGTTAGCAACGTCACGCCAGATGGTGTTCATAAGCGCACGTCATTGGCCGCGATCACCGCAGGTAAGCATATCCTGTGCGAAAAGCCGCTGGCGACGAATGCGGATGATGCGCATGAAATGGCCCAAGCGGCGCAGGCCGCTAAGGTCATCAATATGGTCAATTTTAGCTATCGCGATGCCCCGGCCATTCAACACGCTCGCGCGCTGATTACCGCTGGGGCGATTGGTCAAGTTCGCCACGTAGATGCCAGCTACCGGCAAAGTTGGCTGGTCAGCAATGAGTGGGGGCGCTGGGATCAGGAGAGCCAGTGGCTATGGCGGCTCTCGGAAGCCCATGGCAGCAAAGGTGTACTGGGCGATGTGGGCGTTCACATTGTCGATTTTGCCAGCTTTCCGGTCGGCGATATTACTCGCGTTAACTGCGAACTGACCTGTTTTGAAAAAGCTCCAGACAACCGGATTGGTGACTATTTGTTGGATGCCAACGACACCGCGCTAATGCGAATGACGTTTGCCAATGGGGCCAAGGGCACCATTCAAGCCACCCGCTGGGCGACCGGGCATCACAACTCGTTAACCCTGAGTGTACACGGCGATAAAGGTGCTATTCGCGTCGATTTAGACGCCTCAAAAGACGACGTGCAGGTGTGTTTGGACGATGACGTTCACCCGGCGCGCTGGAGCACAGTGAAGGCACCACCAACACCCAGTATCTATCAGCGTTTTGTGGAAAGCATCCGCAGTGGTCAAAACGACCAGCCGGACTTTGCCCGCGGCGCGGCGATTCAAACCGTTCTTGATGCCTGTGTTATCTCCAGTCAGGAAGATCGCAGCCTGGAAATTGCAGTGTAATCAGCGTCGCAACACAGGGCGTTTTTCGGCACACTGACAGCCTTCCAGATGAGTGATAGGGCGGGAAATAGTCGTTGAGAGATTCGGTGATAAAGAGCAAACAAAGCGCCCAAACGGCCACCATTCGAGAAATTGCCCGGCGGGCCGAGGTATCGATTGCCTCGGTTAGCCGGGCCCTGAACGGCAAGCCAGGGCTCAGTGACGCCCTGCGTGAGAAAATCTTGGCGATTAGCCAAGAAGTGGCCTACCAACCCAGCGCCGCGGCTCGTCAGCTAATAAGCGGTAAAACGGCGGTGGTAGGCATCTCTCTCGGCCGTCAGGATATCGAGCTGCGCCCTTACTATATCTTGCTCTACCAGCACCTCACCGTGGCCCTTCATCAGCAGGGTATGGTGCCGGTGTTCTTTAATCACCAGCAAACCGCCGAATTACCCGAACGCGCGGGGGCGGCTATTTTGCTTGGTGAAGCCCCAGACGATGAGCGCCCGGCACTGCTTAAAGCCGCTGCTATTCCTTTTGTGCGCATAGGTGATGCCGGGGAAGGCTTTTCGGTCGCCCCGGACGATCGGCAGGGGCTGTATGAAATAACGCACCACCTCATTACCCAGGGTCGCCATCGGCTGGTTTTTATGGGGGGTGAGCTAGAGGTGCCGCGTCCCCATAGCCGTTTGGAAGGATACCGGCGGGCATTGGCAGAGGCGGGGCTCGCCGAACGCTTGATCAGCCTACCGCACCGATTGGCGTCAGACTCCCTTAACAGCTATCGCTATTTAAATCGCTATTTAGATCAAGAGGGTGCCCAACCACTGCCTTTTGATGCGCTGGTATGCGCCACCGACGAACTAGCGTTGGGCTGTGTAGCCGCGCTGGAAGACCGCGGGATTGAAGTGCCTTTTCAGGTCGCGGTGACAGGCTTTGATGACCTGCCCACCCTCGCCACTGGGCTCACCACCGTACGGCAGGATATTGCCGAGATAGCCGAGACGAGCATGGCACTACTGGCAGAAGCGAGGGCGGGAGAAGCGCCCCGACATGTATCGCTGCCGGTGGCGCTGGTGTTACGGGAAACGAGTTAACGCGGCGGCAACTGCTCCGGCCCGAAGGCGTCGGGGAGCAGTGCTTCCATGGTGTAGGTTTTGAGCAGCTCTCCGCTGCCGGATAGCACATTGATCTGAGTCTCTGGCGTGGCGAACTCGCGAATGCGCTGACGGCAGTCGCCGCAGGGCGTGCATAAGTGATCAGCGGGGCCCATGACGTAGACGGTCGCCAACTGGCGTTGGCCTGCGGTCACCATGGCGGAAATGGCCGAGGCTTCAGCACACAGGCCTTTGTAGTGCGCCACTTCCACATTAGCGCCCGCAAACTGCTGACCGTCAGGGGTCACCATCACCGACGCCACCGGGTGATTAGAGTAGGGCACATAGGCGTTAGCCCGCGCGCTGAATAACTTCTCAACGATCTCTTCTGATACTTCATCCGTTTGCTGACTCATCACAACTTCCTCTTAAGCGCGGGCTGCGTCGTCGCGTAACACGGTGTCCAAAGCAATCAGCATCATGTCGTCAAAGGTAGTTTGACGGTCTGCGCTGGAGAGCGAATCGCCTTTCAGGATGTGATCCGATACGGTGCAGATGGTCATGGCGCGGGCGCCAAACTCAGCGGCGACGCCGTAAAGACCTGCGGCTTCCATCTCGACGCCGACAATGCCGTAGCGCTTGAGCATTTCAGCCATTTCGGTTTGCGGGTTGTAGAACAAGTCTGCAGAGAAGATGTTGCCCACTTTGACCGGCACGTTTTTGGCCTTGGCGGCGGCCACTGCGTGCTGGGTGAGTTCAAAATCCGCAAGCGCGGCGAAGTCGTGGTCATTGAAGCGCATGCGATTGACTTTGGAGTCGGTGCTGGCGCCCATGCCGATCACCACATCGCGGACGTTGACGTCGTCGCGTACCGCGCCGCAGGAGCCCACGCGAATTAGCGATTTTACGCCGTAGTCGGTGATCAGCTCTTTGGCATAGATGGAGACCGACGGAATGCCCATGCCGTGGCCCATCACGGATATCTCGCGGCCTTTGTAGGTGCCGGTGTAGCCAAACATATTGCGCACATCGTTGACCTGGCGAACGTTCTCCAGGTAAGTATCGGCGATGTATTTGGCGCGCAGCGGGTCGCCGGGCATCAGTACGGTATCGGCAAAATCACCGGGAGCAGCGTTAATATGTGGGGTTGCCATCAAAGGTCTCCTTTAAGCGGTGCTAGTCGTTAAGCGGCGTCGGGTAGAAAGCTTTTGCCATCGGCCATGGCCGGTAGCAGGAAAAAGTCGGCCAGGGTTTGGCCAATATCGGCAAAGGTGCCGCGCTCGCCCAGCGGGCCGGGGGTAAAGCCGGGGCCATGTACCAGAATGGGAATGTACTCGCGGGTGTGCTCGGTGCCGTGCCAGCTGGGGTCGCAGCCGTGATCGGCGGTGAGAATCAGCAGGTCATCTTCGTTTAGCGCAGCCAGGAGCTTAGGCAGCTTTGCATCGAAATCTTCCAGCGCGGCGGCATAGCCCGGCACGTCCCGGCGGTGGCCATAGACCGAGTCAAAATCGACAAAGTTGGTCATGATCATGGCGCGCTCGCCTTCGTCGCGTTGGTTGGTGCGCTCGATCTCTCTGAGGGTGGCGTCCATGAGTGCGTCATGGCCGCTGGCTTTTACCTTGTGGGTAATGCCGCAGTGGGCGTAGATATCGGCGATTTTACCAATCGAGACCACTTCGCCACCGGCATCGGCGAGCTTTTGCAGTACGGTGGGCGAGGGCGGCTCAACGCTGTAGTCGCGGCGGTTGCCGGTGCGGGCGAAAGTGGTGCTGTCTTCGCCAATAAACGGACGCGCAATGACGCGGCCAATGTTATAAGGCTCCAGCAGCTCGCGGACGGTTTCGCACAGCTTATAAAGCCGCTCAAGGCCGAAATGCTCTTCGTGAGCGGCGATCTGAAAGACCGAATCCGCCGAGGTGTAAACAATTGGCTTGCCGGTGGCGACGTGCTCTTCACCCAAGCGGGTGATGATCTCGGTGCCTGACGCGTGGCAGTTGCCAATCACCCCAGTGAGGTCGGCTTCTTGCACGATGGCGTCGAGCAACTCAAGGGGGAAACTGTCGGTTTTATCTAGAAAGTAACCCCACTCGAAGCGTACCGGGACTCCGGCAATTTCCCAATGGCCGGAAGGGGTATCTTTGCCGCTGGAAATTTCTTTGGCGTGGGCGTAAGCACCTTCCAGACTATCCGGCAGCGTGACGCCTTCGGCAACGCTGCCCGTGGCATCGCGGTGGGCGTGAAATAGCCCCAGCTTGGCCATATTGGGCAGTTTCAGCGGCCCTGAACGGTTGGCGTTATCCGCTTCGCCACGGGCGCAGGCAGCGGCGATATGGCCCAGAGTATCGGACCCTTCATCACCGAAGGTAGCGGCATCCGGGGCGGCGCCAATCCCAAAGGAGTCAAGTACCAGTACAATCGCGCGGCTCATAAGGTTTCTCCACGGAAAGTGTCTTGTAGCAGGGTGTCGGCGCTGGCCGTACCTTCGCCAATCGAAAACGCCGCGCGCAGCTGTTCGGCGGCACGTTCAGCGGCGGCTTCACTGCGGGCGTGAACCGTCGCAATGGGGCGCTGGCTATCCACGCTTTCGCCGATTTCGACGATATCCGTAAAGCCGACACTGTGATCGACGCTGGCGTCGTTGCGCAGGCGACCACCGCCCAGCTCCACCACGCTCATACCTACAGCGCGGGTATCAATACGTTGGACCACACCGGCTTGCTCGGCATACACGGGTTTAATAACGTCGGCCTTGGCCAGGTAGTGCTCTGAGCGTTCCATAAAGTCGCTGGGGCCACCGAGTTCGTGCACCATGCGGGCGAATACTTCAGCAGCTGCGCCAGAGGTTAGCGCCTTCTCAAGCTGAGTAAGCGCTTCTTCACGTGAGCCTGCGAGCCTGCCGGCGATCAGCATTTCTACGGCCAGTTCACGGGTGACTTGCATCACGCGGCTGTTGGGGCGGTCGCCACGCAGCAGGGCCAGAGTCTCAACGATCTCTACGGCGTTACCGGCGCAGGGCGCCAGCGGCTGACTCATATCGGTGAGCAGGGCGGTGGTGGGCGTGCCTGCCTGGGTGGCCACATTGGCGATGCTTTTGGCCAGTTCGCGGGATTTTTCTGGCGTGGGCATAAAAGCGCCGCTGCCGACTTTAACGTCCATCACCAGCGCATCCAGTCCGGAGGCTAGCTTCTTGCCTAGAATAGAGGCGGTAATCAGCGGAATCGATTCCACCGTGGCGGTCACATCACGCACGCCGTAGATGCGCTTGTCGGCGGGGGCGAGATCACCCGTTTGGCCAATAATCGCTACGCCAGTGGATTTAACCACCTCGCGGAAACGCTCTGGTGCGGGGTAGGGGTCGTAGCCGGGGATTGATTCGAGTTTATCCAGGGTGCCGCCAGTGTGACCTAAGCCGCGACCGGAAATCATCGGTACAAAGGCACCACAGGCGGCCACCCAGGGGCCGAGCACCAACGAAACCAAATCGCCTACGCCGCCGGTGGAGTGCTTATCGACAATCGGGCCGGGCAGGTTGAGGTCGCTCCACTGCATCACGTGGCCGGAGTCGCGGGTAGCGGTGGTCAGCGCAACGACTTCTTCACGGCTCATGCCGTTGAGAAATACTGCCATGGTGAAGGCGCCTATCTGGGCGTCGCTGATGCGATCATCAGCAATGCCCTGCACAAAGGCTTTAATCTCTTCCGCGGGCAGCGGCTGGTTATCACGCTTTAGGCGAATCAGCTCCTGGGGAAGCAGGGTGTGTTTAGTCGCGTTGGCAGACATTAGTAACCTCCGTCAGTGGTGGCCGCGTTGGTGTTGCCGGTCAACGTAGCCAGCAGATTGCTCAGCAGGCTAGAGGCACCAAAGCGGAAGTGAGCGGGCGTCGCCCAGCCTGAGCCCATAATATCGTTAGCAAGAGCCAAATATTCTGCTGCGTCTTCGGCGGTTTTGACGCCACCTGCTGCTTTAAAACCAACGTCTTGGCCACTGGCCTTGATGGCTTTGAGCATAATTTCTGCGGCTTCCAGTGTAGCGTTAACAGCTACTTTGCCGGTCGAGGTTTTAATGAAATCCGCACCGCCTTCAATGGCCAGTTCGCTGGCGCGTTTGATCAGCGCAGGTTCTTTGAGCTCGCCGGACTCAATGATCACTTTGAGCAGTGCTTGACCAGCGCAGGCGGCTTTGCACATTTCTACCAGCTCAAGGCCGGTCTCTTCGTCGCCTGCCATCAACGCGCGGTAGGGAAATACCACATCAACTTCATGGGCGCCGGAGGCAACCGCATCGCGGGTTTCACGGGCGGCGGCCATAATGTCGTCGTCGCCATTAGGGAAATTGGTGACCGTGGCGATCTTCACCTGCTCGTTTAGCTTGTGAGCCGTAAGGGCACGCTGGGCGGTGACAATAAACTGTGGGTATACGCAGACCGCGGCAGGGGTGCCAAAGGGCGTTTTCACCTGCTGGCAGAGCGCTTCAATGGTGCTGTCCGTGTCGTTGTCGTTCAGGCTCGTCAGATCCATGAGGGTGAGTGCTTGGCGGGCGGCTTGGACGATATGGGGGGAGGCGGTCGCAGTCATGGAATTCTCACAAATCAGTAAAAGATAAAAACGGGCACTGCGGATAAAGCCGCAGTGCCCGCCACCTTCAGTAAAACCCGCTGCGTTAAGCAGTGACGTTACTTAGGGCGATAAAGAAGCCAGCAATCGAGGCCGACATCAAGTTGGACAGTGTACCGGCCAATACGGCTTTGACGCCAAAACGAGCAATCTCTTTGCGGCGGGTAGGGGCAATGCTACCCAGGCCACCCAGCAGAATCGCAATGGAGGAGAGGTTCGCAAAGCCACACAGCGCAAAAGAGAGGATCGCCATGGTGTGCGGTGTCATCATCTGACCCGTCGCAGCCACCACCTGTTCCCCATCAATGTAAGGCGCTAGGTTGATGTAGGCGACAAACTCGTTGACCACTAATTTTTGGCCAATGAATGAGCCAGCCAGCGTCGCTTCTTCCCAGGGTACACCCAACAGGAAGGCAAGCGGGGCAAACAGCCAGCCCAGGATCAGCTCCAGGCTCAGCGATTCAAAGCCCACCCAGCCGCCAATGCCACCCAGGATGCCGTTGATCAGGGCAATCAGGGCGATAAATGCCAGCAGCATCGCGCCCACGTTGGCGGCCAGCATTAAACCCGAGGTAGCGCCCGATGCAGCAGCATCCAGTACGTTGGCAGGTTTATCTTCCAGGGCTTCAATCTCTTCTTCCGCCTTGGTAACGCTGTCGCTGTCGGTAACGTCTTGGGTTTCCGGCATGATCAGCTTGGCGAACAGCAACCCGCCCGGCGCCGCCATAAAGGAGGCCGCTACCAAGTACTCCATGGGAATACCCAGCGCGGCGTAGCCCGCCAATACTGAACCGGCGACCGACGCCAGACCACCACACATAACGGCAAACAGCTGCGAAGGCGTCATGCGGGCGATAAACGGGCGCACCACCAGCGGCGCTTCGGTCTGGCCGACGAAAATATTTGCCGTTGCGGAAAGTGATTCAGTCCGTGAGGTGCCCAGGGCTTTTTGCAGGGCACCACCTAAGATGCGAATCACCCACTGCATAATGCCGATGTAGTAGAGCACGGCGATTAGCGAGGAGAAGAAGATAATGACGGGGAGTACTTTGATGGCGAATACAAAGCCGACATTATCCACATCGGCTAAGCCACCGAACAGAAAGCCGATACCGTCGTTGGCATACACCAATATTTGGCTAACACCGGACGAAATGGCCTGCAGCACCGCTTGGCCAAACGGCACGTAAAGTACAAAGGCACCGATACCCGCCTGGATAGCAAAGGCGCCCAGCACGGTACGCAGCCGGATCGATTTACGGTCGTAGGAGAAGATCAGGGCAATGGCCACCAGAGTGACCATGCCTACCAAGCTCATAAGGAGTGTCATAAGGAGATCCTTCGAGTCCGCGAGTAAGAAGCGCGTTTATAGTAAGTTGAGCTTGACGGAGTAGATCATCGCATTCTGATAATTGTTGGGGGTGCCCAACTTATTGTCAGAGTAGCGATACTGAATGCCAGTGGTGATCAAATCACTCGGATGCCACCATAGGCTCAGTGCACCGTTGGTGCCTACACTGCCCGCTGTATCGCCCACGTAGTTCTGCTCCAGATACTCATCGTCGCGACCAAAGGTCTGTTCGTGCCAGTTGGTGACGCTGAAGTCCTGGTTGAGTGCAGTGAAATCATAACCCGCGACCCAGCCTGCCATATAGCCGTTCATGCCGGTATAGCTGTTACTTTGTACCCGCGCAGCACCGATAAAGGGCTTGAACCACAGGCCATTGTCGAAGGTAGTGCGGTAACCCAAACCAAGAATCTGATCCTGCTCGCGGCTGTCATAACCGTAATCACGGAAGTCATACAGGTGGGCGTAAATCGACAGCGAGCTGTCACCCAGGTAAATGTGTGAGGTCACTTTACCCGCGGTGCGGAAGTTGTCTTTACCACCGCTGGACTCATCGAACTGGTCGTTGGTGGGGTTCTCGAAATCAAAGAAGCCGTAGAACTCGCCCCAGCTAAAGCCAGCGCCGCCTTCGATTTCGAGAAACATAAAGTCGCTTTTCGCCGCGTTGGAAGCGGTGCGCGCCTCGGTGCCGTTTGACCAGTCCAGGTAGTTAACCGAAACGTTGGCGAATGACCACAGTCGATCTAGAGGATGCGACTGAGCAGCCTCGTCTGCCATTAGCGGCGTAGTGAGTATGGCCCCTAATACGCCAGCGCCAAGCGCGATCTTAGACGAAGGGGGGCGAGAGTGTGTACGAGCAGTCATGAGAGCCTCAACATTGGTTGTCGCGGAGCCACTTGGGTGTGGCTATCCGAGGTTGTAGTCGTGCGGGCTGGCGTTAATGTTAAAATTATAGCATTTAGTGTTATTTTTCTAACGTTGATTTGCAAGAGTTGTCACATCAACGCTATTTAAATGTCATATGGCTCTCATTGTGGCACTAATAGCACCAATAGCCGTCGTAGCAGTGGAAATTACGCCGCCGCTCGCTCAGCATAGAAATGAAAATGGACGCAACACCGATGCTCTCGTTGCGAAAATCACAACAAGAGGGGTTTGCCAGGAGATGCCCACCATGAATGGCCGTAGTGCGCTGCGCCTTGCCAAGCTTCAGGAAGCGCTTGCCAGTGGCGGTACTCTTCATCTGCGCGATGCCGCAGAGCTATGCGATGTTTCCGAAATGACCATCCGTCGCGATCTGACGACTCAGGATACTGCCATTAGCCTGCTGGGTGGACGCCTAGTGATGGCAAACTACCCTGGCGTAACGCCTATTTATGACTTGACCGAACAGCAGGCTAGCCACTACCAGGCCAAGTATCGGCTTTGTCAGCGGGCGTTAGCCTACATAGAAGAGGGCGATACGCTGTTTATCGACTGCGGCTCAACGCTAATGCCGCTGCTGAGCCAGTTAAGTCATTTCCGAGAGCTGACGGTAGTGACCTATGCGCTTAATGTTGCCAATGCCGTTGCCGCCCTGCCCAACGTGCGCTTGGTGCTACTGGGCGGGCTGTTTTATGCCACCTCGCAGTCATTCGGTAGCGACAATATGACTGCTGCTATCGAGCGGTTAGGCATTAATAAGGCGCTGATCTCCGCTGCAGGGGTGGATTTAGAGCGTGGTGTTAGCTGCTTTCACTTTCACGAAGTGGCGCCTAAACAGGCTGCCATTGCCACCGCTATGCAGCGCCTGTTGGTGGTAGATGCCAGTAAGTTCAGCGTAGTTCGCCCGGCCTATTTCGCTGCTCTGGACGATTTTGATGTGGTGGTTACCGACGAAGAGGGCGCCCCGCAGTTGCTTAAAAAAAATGGCCGCGTTGTACCTGAGATAGTGGTTCCCACCGTCACAGTGGCGTAAGCGATTTCCCCCTTGCTCATCCCAGTCAATACCTTGGGTGCGGCAATGCGCCACTTCTTTCATGATCTCGATCAATAGAAAATACTTTAGTCTTAACTGCTTAAGCCTTTAGTGCTTAGGCCAGCGAGGCTCGTCGCCAATTCCCATCCGGCGACGCATATTTTTCCCGGAGCAATGGCGCCCAGCGTCACGTGTGCACTGCCCTTGAGAGCGTTTTCCTAGCACGTTTTCAAGAGCGCCATGCAGAGCATGTTTTGGGAAGAGTATGGGGTGGTAGTTAGCCTGCTATGTAGAAGGGCGACATGGCTAGCTAGTGTTTTAAACAACCTCTGACGAGATCACACCATGCAACGACGCTCACTTTGGCGCAGGCGAGGCACTCTAGTGCTCCTTGCGCTGTGTCTGTTTCTAGCAGGCTGTAGTTCAGCGCTGCTAGACCCAAAAGGCCAGATTGGCGCTGAGCAGCGCACACTGATTCTGACCGCCTTTGGCCTAATGTTGATTGTAGTTATTCCTGTGATTGTCATGACGCTGCTGTTTGGCTGGCGTTACCGGCGTAGTAATAGCCTGGCTAAATACACGCCTGATTGGGCGCACTCCAACGTGATTGAAGCGGTGGTGTGGATCGTGCCCTGTGCGATTATCGCGGTGCTCGCCCTGTTGACCTGGAAGACCTCCCATAGCCTTGATCCCCACAAACCGCTGGAAAGCGATGTGGCGCCGATCGAAATACAGGCGGTGGCGCTTGATTGGAAGTGGCTGTTTATCTACCCCGAGCAGGGTATTGCCAGTGTTAACGAAGTGGCCTTTCCGGTAGATACACCGGTGCGCTTTCGGGTCAGCTCAGGCTCAGTGATGAACGCTTTCTTTATCCCCCATCTTGGTAGCCAGATTTATGCCATGGCGGGCATGGATAACGATGTCCATCTCATCGCCGATGAGATTGGTAGCTACCCTGGTCGTTCCACCAACTACAGTGGCGCGGGCTTCTCTGGCATGACCTTTGAAGCCAAGGTGACCAACCCTGAGGATTTTGACGCCTGGGTGGAAACGGTACGCGCTGCTCCACAAACGCTGACCTACCCAGAAGGTTATGAAGCGTTGGCGGAACCTAGCGAATCGAATCCGGTTGAGTACTTCTCAGCCATCTCACCATCGCTGTATGAAAGCATCTTACGAAGCTTCCATACCGGCGGCGAGCATCAGATGGGCGGCGATCATGCTGACTCCTACGATGGTGAAAATGAGAAGACTGCCGATCACGCGGCCGAATCAGGTCATGTCACTAACAACCATGCTAGTCAGGATAATGCCATGCGCAGCCACTCCTCTAGCGTAGAAGTGGGAGGTTAAGCCGTGTTTGGAAAACTCACGTTAGAGTCAATTCCCTACCACGAGCCGATCATCATGGTCGTCGCGGCCTTTATGGCCATTGGTGGGATCGCACTGTTTGGTTTAATCACCTATTACCGTAAGTGGGGCTGGCTGTGGAACGAGTGGTTTACCTCCGTTGACCATAAAAAGCTCGGCATTATGTATTTCATCGTCGCTCTGGTGATGCTGCTGCGCGGCTTCTCGGATGCGATAATGATGCGCACCCAGCTGGCGATGGCCGCCGGGGATGCAGCGGGCTATTTACCCCCCGAACACTACGACCAGATCTTTACCGCCCACGGCGTGATTATGATCTTCTTTGTCGCCATGCCCATGGTCATCGGCTTGATGAACCTGGTGGTGCCGCTGCAAATTGGTGCCCGCGACGTTGCTTTCCCTTTCCTGAATAACTTAAGCTTTTGGCTGTTTGCGGTCTCCGCGATACTGGTCAATATCTCGCTGGTGGTGGGCGAATTCGCCAAAACCGGCTGGCTCGCTTACGCGCCGTTATCGGGGATCGAGTTTAGTCCCGGGGTGGGGGTCGACTACTGGATATGGGCGTTGCAGATATCCGGTATAGGCACCACGCTGACCGGTATTAACTTTTTCGTGACCATCATTAAAATGCGCACCAAAGGCATGACGATGTTCCGCATGCCGATCTTCACCTGGACCTCGCTGTGCGCCAACGTGCTGATCATTGCTTCCTTCCCAATTTTGACCGCGACCATCGCGCTGCTAACGCTGGATCGCTATTTGGGTATGCACTTCTTTACCAATGATTTTGGCGGCAACATGATGATGTACGTCAATCTCATCTGGGCCTGGGGCCACCCGGAAGTTTATATCCTGATTCTGCCAGCCTTCGGCGTGTTCTCTGAAGTGATTGCGACCTTTGCCCGTAAGCGGCTGTTCGGCTACGCCACCATGGTGTGGGCGACCATTTCGATCACCTTGCTCTCGTTTGTGGTTTGGTTGCACCACTTTTTCACCATGGGGGCGGGCGCCAACGTCAACGCCTTCTTCGGCATTATGACAATGATCATCGCCATTCCTACCGGGGTGAAAGTGTTCAACTGGCTGTTCACCATGTTCCGCGGCAGCCTGGAACTCACTTCGCCGGTGCTATGGACGCTGGGCTTTATTATCACCTTTACCCTAGGCGGTATGACCGGCGTTATGCTGGCGGTGCCCGCGGCTAACTTTGTGTTGCATAACAGCCTGTTCGTTATTGCGCACTTCCACAACGTTATTATCGGCGGCGTGGTGTTCGGCATGATGGCGGGGCTTACCTATTGGTTCCCCAAAGCGTTCGGTTTCACTTTGAACGAAAAGTGGGGCAAGCGTTCGTTCTGGTGCTGGTTTATCGGCTTCTACGTCGCCTTTATGCCGCTTTACGTACTGGCCTTCTTTGGTGCCGTGCGCCGCATGCAGTCCTACGCCAACCCCGAATGGCAGCCGTGGATGATTCTGGCCTGGGTAGGCGCGGTAATCATTATGCTGGGCATTATCTGCACCATCATCCAGTTCTGGGTGAGTATTCGCGACCGCAAACAGAACGCTGATGTCACCGGCGACCCCTGGAATGGTCGCACCTTGGAGTGGTCAACCTCTTCTCCAGCGCCGTTCTACAACTTTGCACGTCTGCCGGAAGTGGGCGATATCGACAGCTTCTGGTCGCAAAAGCAGCGTAGCGAAGAGCAGCTTGAAGAAGCCCCCTATACCGATATTCATATGCCTCGTAATACCGTGGCCGGGCCAGTTATCAGCTTCTTTGCGCTGGTCATCGGCTTTGCGCTGGTGTGGCATATCTGGTGGTTAGCCGGCGTCGGCGCCGTGGGTGTATTCATCAGCTTTATGGCACGGGTATTTAACGACGATATCGACTACTACGTTCCCGCTGCTGAAGTTGAGCGAATCGAACGTGAGCATCAACAACGCGTGGAGGCGCAAGCGTAATGTCGACTGATACGCTAAATCATAGCTCGCACCACCCGGTAGAGCACGAAGAAGAGCATCACGATGCCTCGGGCACGAAATTGTTTGGTTTCTGGGTCTACTTAATGAGCGATTTGGTGATCTTCGGGTCACTGTTCGCCACTTACGCCGTGCTGATGAAGGGCACGGCGGGTGGGCCAACTGGCGCTGATATCTTTGAATTACCTTTGATCCTTTTCGGAACCTTTGCACTGCTGATCAGTAGTTTCACTTTCGGTATGGGCGTTTTGGCAATGCATGCCAACCGTGTTGGCCAAGTGAAAGTGTGGCTGATTATTACCTTTCTACTGGGCTTGTGCTTCCTGGGGATGGAAGTCTATGAATTCCAGCATCTAATCCATGAAGGGTACGGTCCGGACCGTAGCGGCTTTTTATCGGCCTTCTTTACCCTAGTCGGTACTCACGGGTTGCACGTTACGTTTGGCATGATCTGGATTTTGGTGATGTTGGTACAGCTTTACACCAAAGGGTTGAACGATATGACCCGGCCGAGGATTTTGTGCCTGAGCCTGTTCTGGCACTTCCTCGATATTGTCTGGATCTGTGTCTTCTCATTCGTCTATCTGATGGGAGTGTTGTGAGATGAGTGCAAGTTCAACCAATGCCCATGGCAGCGTTAAGTCGTATGTGACAGGACTGGTATTGTCGCTGATACTGACCATTATCCCTTTTGCGGTGGTGATGAGTGGCGCTTTTAGCGTGTTGGCTACCGTGATTGTGATAGCCGTGACCGCAGTGTTGCAGATACTGGTGCAACTGGTCATGTTTATGCATATGAGTACCAAAGCCGACGAAGGCTGGAATCTGATGTCCTTCGTCTTCACACTGACGATTCTCGTCCTAGTGGTAGGAGGCTCGCTGTGGATCATGCAGCATCTGCATCTCAACATGATGATCGGCTAATCTCAGCGCCCAGCCGCTGGCGGGATCTGCTCGAGCTGACCAAGCCGGGCATTATCGGCGGCAACCTGATTGCCACCCTGGGGGGCTATTTTCTCGCCGCCCAGGGGCAGTTCGAGTGGCTCAGCTTTGTCTCGGTCATGGTGGGGATTGCATTAATCATCGCGTCAGGCTGTGCGTGTAACAACGTTATTGACCGCGATATTGATGCATTGATGGCGCGTACGCGCCATCGCCCCCTGGTAAGAGGCAGCATCTCTATTACCCAGGCACTGGGCGTTTCGGCGCTGCTGGGTGTGTCGGGGGTGGTGTGTCTGGCGCTGGGCACCAACGGGTTAACCGTTGCCTTGGCGGTCATTGGCTGGGGCGTTTATGTGGGGCTTTATAGCCTCTATATGAAGCGCCGCTCGGAGTACGGCACCTTGGTAGGCAGCCTCTCCGGCGCCATGCCGCCGGTGGTAGGCTACTGCGCCGTGACCGGTCAGTTCGACAGCGGTGCCATTATGCTGCTGGTGATTTTCTGCCTGTGGCAGATGCCGCACTCCTATGCGATTGCGATCTTCCGCTACGCCGATTATCAACGGGCATCGATTCCGGTACTGCCGGTGGTGCGCGGGGTGAAAATGGCCAAACACCATATCCTTGGCTACATTGTGGCGTTTATTCCCGCCTCGCTGGCGCTAGGGCTGGCCAGCCAAGCGGGCGCGGGATATCTGTGCGTGGCGCTGACCATGGGCGGCTACTGGCTCTACTTGGCACTGCGCGGCTACCGTTTAGATGACGATGTGCGCTGGGCCAAAAAGGTGTTTGGCGTCTCTATCCTTACCATCACCGCGATGAGTTTAGTCATGGTGCTGGAATCGATGGTGCCGATGTGGGTTTAGCCCTCACATACCGTTAAGCCGTTAATAAAACGCCCCAAGCAGTTATCTGCTTGGGGCGTTTTTATTGGCTAGGGAAAGTTTCTGTAACTCAGCTTTCCCGCTGACTGGCCTGAATGGCGGTTAGTGCAATGGTGTAAACGATATCGTCGACCAGTGCGCCGCGGGAAAGGTCATTCACTGGCTTGTTCAACCCTTGCAGCATGGGGCCAACGCTCACGACGCGGGCACTTCGCTGCACTGCTTTGTAGGTGGTATTGCCGGTGTTGAGGTCGGGGAACACAAACACGGTGGCTTTACCTGCCACTGGCGAGTCGGGGGCTTTCTGTTTGCCCACGCTCTCGATAGCGGCGGCGTCGTACTGTAGCGGGCCGTCGATGGCCAGGTGCGGCGCGCGTTCTTTAGCAATCCGGGTGGCTTCGCGGACTTTATCCACATCCGCGCCGGTGCCGGAGTCGCCGGTGGAGTAGCTGATCATGGCGACACGTGGCTCGATACCGAAGGCTTCAGCGGAGCGGGCACTTTGTAGAGCGATTTCGGCCAGGGTTTCAGCGTCTGGGTCGGGATTCACCGCGCAGTCGCCGTAGACCACCACCTGCTCGGGCAGCAGCATAAAGAAGATCGACGAGACTTGATTATACTCCGGCGCGGTTTTAATCAACTGGAAGGCGGGCCGCACGGTGTTGGCGGTGGTGTGTACGGCGCCGGAAACCAGTCCGTCGACTTCATCTAACTGCAGCATCATGGTGCCGAGCACCACGTTATCTTGCAACTGCGCTTCGGCGGTTAGCTCGTTGAGTTTGCCACGACGACGCTCGACCATCGGGCCAATATAGTTCGCACGGGTGCTTTCAGGGTCAACAATCGTCAGCGATTCTGGCAGTGTCAGCCCACGGTTGCGCGCTACATTTTCGATATCGTCGCGCTTACCCAGCAGTACGCAGTCGGCAATGCCGCGGCGCTGGCAGATTATTGCCGCTTCTACGGTGCGCGGTTCATCCCCCTCCGGCAGAACTACGCGCTTTTTAGCCAGCTGGGCGAGTTTAACCAACTGGTGGCGAAACGCTGAAGGTGAAAGGCGGCGGGTATAACCGCTGCTCAGGTGGGCTTTCAACCACTCAAGATCCATATGGGCTGCGACGTAACGGGCCACCTGTTCGGCGCGCTCGAAATCGTCCATAGGGATTTCACTGCTTAGCTGGCTGAGGTGCTGTGCCGTGGTCAGGCTGTCGGTTTCTACTGCCAAGACCGGTAGACCCGTTTTGAGCGCGGGGCGGCACATCTCGATCATGCTGTCGTTGGGCATAAAGCCGTTGGTCAACAGTACGCCCGCTAGCTGAATACCGTTCATGGTCGCCAGCGCTGAGGCCAGCACCACATCATCGCGGTCACCGGAAGCCACTACCAGGCTACCCGGGGTGAAAATATGCAGTGCGTTGGCAGCACTGCGGGCACAGAGGCTGGTGGAGAGTACCCGACGGCTGGCCGACTCGCCTTCGTTCAACAACTTGGCATTAAGCGCCCGGGCCACATCCAGGGTGCGCGGGGCGCTAAGCGTTTTGCTGTAAGGCACCACACCAATCAGGTGGAATTTATCGGTCGCCAGGGCGGGGGAGTACTGGCGCAGCTCAGCGAGCACTGACTCTTCCAACTGCGGTTTGAAGGTGCCCGGTGCTGCAGAAAGATCATCTTCCTGCGCGTAGGGCAGATTTTTCATGCGCATCAAAATGCCGCCCAACGTGCGGCTGGAGCTAACCCCACCAAAGCTGCGGGCGTGCATATCAAGCTGCTCGGCCAGCGCCTGGGGCTCGTTTAAATCACCCGATCCAACAAGAATAATCCGTGCATTAAGCGCATTGGCGAGCTGGGCGTTGGTTTGGGTGGCGTAGGTGGTGTGCTGGGTGGGCACTACGCCCTCTACCACGACTAGGTCTAGGGTACTGCCATCGCGGTGGGCCTGTTGAACAACCTGTTCATAGAGCTCGACGGCATTTTCCATCAGTTCATCGATTTGGTCGTCGCGCAGCAAACGCTCCAGGCGAGCCTGGGAAATCGGTGACGGTGGGCGCTGATTGAGTGCCCGGGAAACCAATGCGGTGGATCGATCCAGGCCTGGGCCGTTCAGCTCGTTCTGCATAAACGGCTTTAAAAACCCGGCTTTCAGACCGATGGTATCCAGCGCTTGAATTAACCCCAGACAGGCGGAGGTAAGCCCGACGCCCTGGCTGGTAGGCACTAACAGAATCGCTTGTGGCTGGTCGGGGTGAGTCATACACGTGTCTCTAGGCAGTGGCGGGTTTCCATGGCAATGCGGCCTTCTTCATCGGTAGGGATCACCCACACCTGGGGGCCTTCATGGCTGGCACTATCCAGCTTGCCCTCTTTGCCGCGGATAGTCGCTTCGTTAGCGTCGTTATCCAGCGCAAAGCCGAAGTGGGGCAATAGGGCGAGCACACGGCGACGTACAATCGGCGAGTTTTCGCCGATACCGCCGGTGAAAATAACCCCATCAAGCTGGGGCAGGGCGCAGGAGAGCCCCGCCAGAGATTTAGCGATCCGGTAGCAGAATACTTCTATTGCCAACTGAGCAGTGGCGTGGCCCTGTTCGGAGGCCTCCTCAATTTCGCGCATATCGTTGGTTAAGCCTGAAAGCCCCAGTAGGCCGCTCTCTTTATTGAGCACGTCATCAATTTTGTCTAACGACCAGCCTAGTTGACGGTGCAGGTGGGCGTGCAGACCAGGGTCAACATCGCCACTGCGGGTGCCCATCACCAAGCCTTCCAGTGGCGTTAGGCCCATGCTGGTATCCTGGCTTTGATTGTTCCAAACCGCGCTAGTGGAGCAGCCATTGCCAAGGTGAGCGGTCAGCCAGCCGCCTGCGCCACGGCTACTCAGTTCACCGGTACGCTGGCTAACGTAAGCGTGGCTGGTGCCGTGAAAGCCATAGCGGCGAATGCCATGCTCAGCGTAGAGTCTTTCAGGCAGAGCGTAACGGTAAGCACGCGGCGGCATGGTTTGGTGGAAAGCGGTATCAAACACGGCCACTTGGGGCAGCTCCGGAAAAACGTGCTGGGTCGCTGCAATACCCGCCAAATTCGCGGGGTTATGCAGAGGGGCAAGCGCCGCGGTGGTTTGGATAGCCGCGATGACGCTATCGTCGATAAGTGCAGCTTGGGTGAAATGCTCGCCGCCATGCACGATGCGATGGCCCACCGCCGCTGGTAATCGTCCCTCCATACGCTCAAGAATGGCGTTAAGCGCTTGGGTATGGTCAGCCTCAGGAAGTGGCTGTGTAAAACGCTCACCGGCACTGTTTTTGCCCTTGAAGCGTGCTTCCTGGCTGCCTAAGCGCTCTGCTATGCCTTCGAGTCGCGGTGCCTGAGGGTCTGAGTCAATCAACGCGTATTTAATCGAAGAGGAACCGCAGTTAATTACCAGCACCGGTGCGTTCATAAAAACCTTTTCGCTAGGAGGTTAGTGAGCAAAGAGATAGACTTTAGTTTAGCATGCTGCGCTGCGGAAAAGCAGCGCCTGAATTTCGTTAGCCTTCTATGTAAAAGCGAGGCATGCTGGGCTATTGATGGCTACACGCCTCGTATTAACCTTACACCTTCTTACTCCCTTAATGAGCCGTTCTGTTCTTATGTCAGCGTCCCCTTTGCCGAAACTACTGCCGCGTCACCTGGCCATTCTGTTAATGATGACCGTGGCCACTATGTTTGCCGCCAATCATGTCTCGGCGCGGCTGGCGTTTGATAATGGCACCGGGCTATTACTGGCGGTATTAACGCGCTCGGGGGTGGCCTGTTTGATTTTAGTGGCCCTCGTTATCGTGCAGAAAAAACGGCTCTGGCTGCCTGCGGGGAGTTGGCCTTGGCAATTAACGGTGGGGCTACTGATCGCGATCCAGAGCGTTAGTCTCTACTCGGCCGTGGCCAGGCTACCGGTGGTGATTGCGCTGCTACTGGTCAATACCTTTCCGATTCAGCTGGCACTGCTCAGTTGGGCGCTGGGCGGCCCGCGACCGACGCTGCGCAGTTGCCTGATTATGGGCACCATTCTAATCGGCTTACTGGTGGTGCTGGATATCCCTTCATGGATCGCCAGCGCCGATGGCATGGGGCCAGGGTGGATCGCGGGCATTGGGTTTGGATTGATGGCGGCCTTCGTCTTTGCCTGCGCGCTGTGGGTCACCGAACACCGCCTGGCGGGTGTGGGAAGTACGCTGCGCAGCCTGTTGACCATGCAAACGGTGTTTATCGTCATGATCATTGGTGGCATCGCCGGAGTGGTACCTGGGGGTATGAGCTTGCCGGATAACAGCACTGGCTGGCTGGGGCTCACGCTGCTCGGGCTGCTCTATGGCTCGGCGTTCTCAACGCTGTTTATTTTTGTGCCGCGACTCGATATGGCGCGCAACGCGCCGGTGATGAATATCGAACCGGTGGCCTCACTGGTGTTGGGTTACTTTGTGTTGGGGCAGATGCTCAGCCCCGGCCAGTTAGTTGGTGGGGCAGTCGTCGTTGGCGGCATTGTCGTGCTGAGTTTATCCAAGGGGCGGTAAAGTTTGCGTTCTTCATCGTTATGAATCACAATACAAAAGTGTAAGGAAACACTGTTTTTTAACTGAGGTACAAGCTATGAAGATGTCTCTATTGTCACTTACATCGGCGGTACTCCTGGTAGGTGCAGGCGCATTTGCAACGAGTGCTCAAGCACAACAGTCCTTCGGTTATCCGCAAGCTTACTTGGGTGGCGATGCCATGTTCTGGAGCCTGGATCCAGACAGAGGCCCTTCCCGTGATGACGTGGGCTTACGCCTGCGTGGCGGCGCTCAATTTAATGACTACTTTGCGCTGGAAGGGCATTTAGGCACGGGCGGTTCAGATGGTGGCGCTGATCTGAATCATTTAGCTGGCGCTTATGCAAAAGGGATTTTTCCGGTGGCGCCTGAAGTGCGGTTATACGGTTTAGCAGGCTTCACGGAAGTTGAGGTTAGTAATAACCGGGAGAGTGACTTCTCCTACGGTGGCGGCGCTGAAATGGACGTAGCTCCCAATTTGTCGGTGAATGCCGATTACATGCGCTACCTGGATAAGTCTGACTACACCTTTGATGCGGCCAGCGTTGGTCTACGTTATCGGTTCTAAATCGTTGGCTTGAACGTGTAGCGAATCACTAAGCACTCAGTACTCAGCCCTGTGGCCTTTATGCCATGGGGTTTTTTGTTTTTATAACTTGTTATGGCGCGTTGATGCAGTGAATAAGTACATATATATTGTTAGCAAGCTAATTAATTGTTAGACTAAAGTCCCCTATGCTATTTCCTACATGATACGCGCCCGTATAGAGGCGCTGGCCAAGCAGTTGCTTGGTGGCTAACAAGTGAGTTCTGCATGACCCCTGATCAAACATTTGCCCGCTGGGTGAAAATAGCCCTTGCTGCCTTTGTACTGCTTTTTATCTATTTTCTGGTGGCCGATAGCTTTATGCCCATGACCCCCGAATCGCGGGTGATGCGGCCGGTAACGCGTATAGCGCCCGAACTGAGTGGCCCAGTGAGCGAGGTGTTGGTGCGTGATCACCAACATGTGGCTAAAGGTGATGTGCTGTTTCAGATCGACCCGACGCCGTTTCGTTTAGCCGTTGAGCAGGCGCAACTTAATCGCGAACAGGCCGAGCGAGAGAATGCCCAGTTGGAAGCGGAGCTTACCTCTGCCCAAGCGGAGCTGGCATCCGCTGAAGCGACGGCAGCCGAACGTCGGGGCGAGCTACGTCGTGCCGAAACCCTGGTGGCGCAGCAGAGCGTATCGCGCCAACAATATGAGCAGCAGGTGGCTGCTGAGCGTACCGCACAGGCCAGTGTGGCGGCAGCCAGGGCTAAAATAGTCAGCCTGGAAGTGCAATTGGGCGATGCCGGCGAAACGAACCTGCGTTTGCGCCAAGCGGAAAACGCGCTCTCCCAAGCGCAGTTGGATCTTGCCCATACTCAGGTGCGCGCCGCACAAGCCGGGAGTGTTTCCAACCTGCAGCTAGAGGTTGGTGACTATGTTCAGGCGGGACAGCCCGCGGTAGCGGTAGTGGCGGATGCGGTCGATATCATTGCCGATTTTCGTGAAAAGAGTTTGCGCCATGTGGCGCCCGGCGATGCAGCAAAAATAGTGTTTGATGCCTGGCCCGGCCATGTATTTGATGCCCAAGTTCTCGCCATGGATGCCGGTGTCCGCGAAGGGCAGTTGGCTGCCGATGGGCAACTGGCCGATATTCCCACCACTGATCGTTGGGTGCGCGATGCCCAGCGTATGCGCGTACACCTGGCGCTCACTCAGCCAATCGCGAACTTATTACCCAGCGGCGCCCGTGCCACGGTACAGCTTCAGCCCGGTGATACTGCCCTGGCCAAGCCTTTTGTATGGTTACAGGCACATCTCATTAGCTGGTTGCACTATGTGTATTAAAAAAAGCTTGGCCAGCTCGCGATCCCCTGGCATGGCGGCCACCAAGCGCAAGCCCGAACTCTCAAAGAATGGCTTGCGTCAGTGCCTTAGAGTGGCCGGGGGCGGTACGCTGGGGTTTATAGTTAGCCAACTGATGGGCTGGAACTACGGTGTGTTTTTTACCGTTTTCCCGATGTTTTTACTGGGTATGGTGCCGGTACTCAATGGGCATATCATTCGTCAGTTTTTAGCCAATGTATCGATCAACGTGCTCGAAGTCAGCCTGGTGGTGGGGTTACTCAAACATATGCCGGTAGTGATGACCCTGGTGGTGCTGGGCATCTTTCTGTTTCGCTTTAATCTGATGGCGAAAGGGCCGCTGTTTCTGTTTGGCGCCAATGGCGTGCTGACACTCAGTATTCTGCTGCACTTCGCCAGCTACCCTAATGTGGACTTGAGCGATTTACTGGCCAGTAACCTGGTTGCCAGTGGTTTAGCAGTGTTTATTGCCATGCTGATGCATACGCTGTTTGCCGATGTAGAAGCCCGTCAGCCACCACCGAGGGCCACCAAGACATCTTCGCAAATTCGCCATGAAACCCTCATTGGAGGATTAACCGCCACGCTCTCGTTTGTGGTGTTTCAGATGTTCGACTTGCAAGGGTCACTTTCTGCGCAGATGGCCACCATCCTGGTGCTGTTTACGCTGGGGTACTCTGGAGCGAAAGTATCCGCCGCCAAACGCGCCGTAGGAACGCTACTGGGGTGCAATTTGGCGCTGCTCATGCAGTTGCTGCTATATACCCAGAGCCACCATTTTTTGCTGGTGGTGTTGCTCTACTGGCTGGGGTTAATGCTTTTCGCGCGTGAGCATATTCATGAAGGGGGAGGTTCGGGGATCGGCTTTGGTGGGCTGACCACCCTGGGAATTTTGTTTGGCCAGTCGCTAGGCCCGCAGCAGGATCTGGTGTACAGCGCGCTCTATCGGTTCTCGTCAATGAGTGTTGCACTGACCCTCACACTGCTGACCATGGCTTGCTTACACGTTGTGTTAAACCGCTGGACGCCAACGCGGTTACCCGTAAGCAGCCGGCCATAAAAATCCTGACATCAATAAATCAGCGCAACTTTTTTAATACAGGCTACTCTGATGAGTGTGCCGACATGTGATTAGCCGTGCTATTGGCACCTTTCTCATACGGCGCTTTCCCTACTAACGGATTAGAGGTGTTCGTCATGGCAACTGGTAAAGAAGATAAAGCGAAAGGAACGGCCAATAAAGCAGCAGGCAAAGTGAAAGAAGCCGCGGGCAAGGCAACGGGTAGCAGCAAAACAGAAGCCAAAGGTAAGGCCCAGCAGGCGAAAGGCGAACTGCAAAAAGGCAAAGGCGATGCCAAGGAGAGCCAGAAAAAACAGCGCTAGTGCTAGTTATGGAATACTGATACCAACAGGGGGCTTCGGCCCCCTGTTGGTGTTTATGAGCTCGGAAATTACTGTATCTCACCTTCAGTACTGAAGCATTGGGCAATAGCTTTGAAAGCCTTCCTTAGTAGTGACCCAGTAATTTCCACCACAAACCGCCGACAACTACCCAGATCACAAGATTGACCACGCTCATAATAAAGCCCGCTTTCCACCACTCGCCCAGCGTTAGGTAGCCCGACCCAAAAATGACGGGCGACGTGCCAGTGGCGTAGTGAGTTAAGGTCATCATGATGGAGGAGGTGGCGGCCATGATAAGCACAAACGGCATGGGCGGTGCGCCGAGTGTTAACCCAACGGTAAGAAAAGCCGCCATCATGGCAGTAATATGTGCGGTGGTGCTGGCAAAGAAGTAGTGAGTGTAGAGGAAAGTCAGCACTAGCAAGGCCGATGCTCCCATCCAGCCGATGCCCATCATGGTGATCCAGTCTTGCATATTGGTGGAAAACCAATCGATCAAGCCCGTCTGGTTGAGCTGGGTCGCCATCATAATTAGGGCGCCGAACCAGAGCAGGGTATCCCAAGCGTTCTTTTCTGCCAGTACATCATCCCAGGTTAATACGCCGGTCAGCAGCAGTATCGATAGCCCAATAAACGCGGAGGTGGTGGTATTGAGGGTGACCGAGTCGCCCATAAATAGCGCCGGTATATCTGCCCACAGCAGCAATAGTACCAAGAAGACAAACAGCATAATGCCTTCATCCCGGCTGATCTTCCCCATTTCGGCAAGTTTGTCCCGTGCCATCTGCGTGGCGTGTGGAGTCTGTTTAATGTCCGGTGGATAAAGCAGGTAAAGAATATAGGGCATGGCCAGAATGGCGACCAAACCAGGAAGTAGCATGGCGAGCGCCCAGGTCATCCAGCTCAGTTGGATTTCCGCCCCTGTAGCGATGGAAATTAGCTCCACGGTCAGTGGGTTGGGAGCAGTGGCAGTGACAAACATTGCTGAAGTAATCGGGTTGCTGTGATAGTTCACCAGTGCCAAATATTTGCCGATTTTGCTCGAAGTGCCGTCTTCCGGCCGTGAGTCAAAACCTTTAGCAATAGAGCGCATGATGGGGTGCATGATTCCGCCGCCGCGAGCGGTATTGCTGGGAGTAACCGGTGCAATGCAAAGCTCTGAAAACGCCAAACTATAGCCGATCCCCAGCGTCTTCTTGCCGAAGATGGAGATAAAATAGTAACCGATGCGGGCTCCTAGCCCTGTCTTGATTAGCCCCCGAGAGATCATAATCGAGATGGCAATTAACCAGATCAGCGAGTTGGAGTAGCTGCTTAAAGCATCGTTAATGGCGGTACCTGGGTTGTCGCTGGTCACCCCGCTCGCCGCCACAATCGCAATGGCAATAATTGAGATGGCCCCTATGGGCATTGCCTTACCAATAATCGCGGCAATCGTCCCCACGAAAATTGCCAGCATCAGCCAAGCGTCCGAAGTGAGACCCTCCGGCAGTGGAATAGCCAGCCATATCAGTAGAGTGATCGCCACCGCAATAGCGGTTGGCAAGGGCTTGAAAGGTAGCGTCGGCATCGTGGAACCCTATAGTAAGTAGGTGGCTGCGGTACGCTCACAGGCAATAAAGCAGTGCTTGAGTGGCTACTTAAGTCTAGAGCGGATGGGCGCTTGGCAACTTGCCTCACGTCAATTCGAAGCTTGATCTAGCGCAATCATTTCCGCTTCCAACTATGCCTTAATGGTGAGGTGCCATTGACTCCCCTCACTGAGGAAGCGACCCATGCCTACCATGATGAAAGCGGCCATCTTCGTTGAACCCGGCCGTATCGAAATTGACGATAAACCCATCCCCGAGATTGGCCCCAACGATGCCCTGATGCGCGTGACCACCACCACGATCTGCGGCACCGATATCCATATCCTGAAAGGTGAGTACCCGGTGGAGCGTGGCCTGACCATTGGCCATGAACCCGTGGGCGTGATCGAAAAACTGGGGGCCAACGTAAAAGGCTACCAGGAAGGCCAGCGGGTAATTGCTGGCGCCATTTGCCCCAGCTTTACTTCTTACGCCTGCCAGGATGATTGCTGCTCACAAGATGGCGGCCACCACGGCCACGGGTATAAACCGATGGGCGGCTGGCGCTTTGGTAACACCATCGATGGTGCCCAGGCCGAGTACCTGCTGGTACCGGATGCCCAGGCTAACCTATCGCCAGTGCCGGATGGCCTAACCGACGAACAGGTGCTGATGTGCCCGGACATTATGTCCACCGGTTTTGCCGGTGCCGAAGCCGCCGGTATCAAAATCGGCGACACGGTGGTGGTCTTCGCCCAAGGGCCGATTGGCCTATGCGCCACGGCGGGGGCGCGGCTGCGTGGGGCCGGGATGATCATTGCGGTAGACGGGGTTGATGAGCGTTTGGCCATGGCCAAGCAGATGGGCGCGGACGTAACGCTGGATTTCCGCAAGGTGGATGTGGTCGAGGAAATTCTCAAGCTCACCGGCGGGCGCGGCGTCGACTCCGCGATTGAAGCGCTTGGCCTGCAACAGACCTTTGAATCCGCCCTGCGGGTGTTAAAACCCGGCGGAACGCTCTCCAGCCTGGGCGTTTACTCCCAAGACCTAACGATTCCGCTGAGCGCTTTCTGTGCTGGCCTCGGCGACCATAAGATTATCACTTCGCTATGCCCCGGTGGTAAAGAGCGCATGCGCAGGCTGATGAGCATCATCGACGCCGGTCGGTTGGATCTTGGGCCCATGGTCACCCACCGCTATGCGCTGGAGAATATCGTCGAAGCCTACGATCTCTTCGCCCACCAGCGAGACGGCGTATTGAAAGTGGCGCTTGAGGTCTCCTGAGGTTCAAAGCTAAGATTGATGTTCAGCAGCAAGGCTGTTCTTCAGTAGGAGGTGTGCTCAGCTCACGCCTCCTGGTACAGTACTCTGCTTTTGTGGCGAAATTTCTCCGCCCGTTCTTTTATACCTGTCATCATTGCTTATCTGCGCAGAGCACTAGGCAGTGGTGGTAAGACGCAGCTGGGTTGAATTTCAATTACTATATTCGGTTAGGTCTTGATGCAAGATACGCCTGATTTCCAGAATCGCTTGGGCCGTTTCCTGGACGCTGTGCCCAGCGATAAACACTTTTTCTGATATGGCTCCCGGCAAATGTGCGCTGGCGTACGGCACTATCCCATCATCTGAAACCTCTAACGGTACACTGGTGTCACGCTGGGCAATGATAGAATGGTAGTGAACTTGAGGGGAGATAGGCAGATTGGCCGTTGCTCTAATGAACGGATCTGCCTCACTCAAATTATCGATACTGTTGGGAAGGCGCAGGTATGCCCCATCTGATTCGGCGTCAGTATTAGCCAGAGCCCTGATGACATCGTCGAACTCTTCCAGCAGGGTGAGTGGTAGACGAACGAAACGAGCGACTGCTCTCCCTAGACGATTACCGGCCACCGGTGTGCCGCGATGTGGTGCTGCGATGAAAATTGCTCGTTTTATCTCTGGTAGCGATTCGAAACGTAGTAGGGGGGCTAGGCGTTGTTGGGCGAGCTGCCTATGTGCCTTTGGCAATTGGCGTTGTTCCACGAATTCGCTCCACAACCTACCTTGGCTAGAAGAGACCATCAGGCGCGCCAATACACCCCCCATGCTATGGCCAATTAGAACGATACCTTGTGAAGCCAGCGTTTCTGTGGTGGGGTCAAGTTCCAGTAGTGTTTCATTCACAGTGCGTCGTATCGCCGTATGATTAATCGGCAGTGGCATATTGGTAGGGTAGTAGATTTGCCATACCTGAAAATGTTGCCGCAGGCTCTCATCGCCCAGCACTTCATTAGCTACATTTACCCAGGCTTCGGGACTACTGCCAAGGCCATGCAGCATGAGGATGATGCGTCGCTCAGGATCGAAGGGCTGCATCATATAAAGGTGTGGTCGGTTGATACCTTGGCTGTGGCCTAGCAGAGAGCGTATGGCCTGACGCGAAAAGCCTGAATGCGCCAGCCATAGTCCATAGCCCGCAGTGAAATTTGCGGCTAGGGGAATCTGTTGCCCATGCAACTGTATGCTGGCGTCTTGGTAGGGGTCTCTTACGATCACCTCTAGTGATTGAGTCGATAGCACCTGAGCTAAATCCTCACCGGAAAAATGGATTAGTGCGGTGAGTGCCGGAAAAGGCATTTCGCTATAAGGTCGAGCGCGATGAAGCGCGAGGCTATCGTCTATTACCGCGACCAGTTCGGCACCAAAGCCGTCACGGCGATAAGTGCTACGCAAGCCGGAAAAGACCAGTGAAGATGCTGGAACTAGGTTCTCGGGTAAGTCGATGTCGCCGGCGAAGCGTACGCCGGTGAAGTCGGTTGTAACCTTCCAGCCAGAAAGCCTAGGCGTATCCAAAGAATAGGAGCGGCTTTTATCTTCAATGGCTGAGAGATTCTGTTGAAAAAGCCATGAAACAATCTGTTGAACTGAATAGTTATAATAGTCGCGTACTTGTATCTGACGATCTTCGAAGGCGCGTTCCCCAGGAGATCGTTCGGAGAAAAACAAGTAAGCATAAGTATGTCTGGCAACCTCAATCCAAGCGTAAATGTCAGCCTCGGTACTCGGGATATCACTTGATGATCCTGCTTTTGACATCGCTTCTTGAAGCCACAGTTCTGCCAGTGCGGAAAGTCTGCGTTCTTCAGCTATGCCAGCGGTGCTGGATAATATATCTATACAGTTTTGGGAGTGCTCACGACATCTCCCTTCATCCAGCCCGATAACTTTGATGGTTTCCTGGGTAGCTGCGCTTAGCTCGCCACTGGTAAGCAGGTCTCCGCGTTTAAGCGCGGTATACTCACCAGGGCTAAGCGAAGAGACGCCAACCATGGCACAACCATTCACTATTAGGATAATAAGTAGCGTGTTGAGTAAGGTGATAAGCTTAGCTGGTTTCACAACGACACCTTATTAATCGGTCATGTGGCGCTTTCGGGGCGATTTTTAGTGAATGAACTTTACCTACAGTTAACGGTGATTTGGGAGTCAACCATCAGTTGATCATGGTGCTAAGAATTCATGCAGCATTCGCAAATGGGCTCGGCGCAGCGAGCCAACGGTGGCGGCGGCAGTCGCTTCATCAAAAATCATTTGCCAAATGGCACCATATAGCGCTGGTGCCATTAGCAGCGCTGCGTCTTCAAGGAAGGCGCTGTGACGAAGGTGCCCTTTATCGGCTGCAGTTTTCAAAATGGCCTGTTGTTCTGCGAGGTATTTGTCAATTACCTCCCTGCGCCAAAAATCAACAAGATGAGGGATGCGTCGGCTTTCCGTCATCAGCAGCTTCAGCATAGCTATGACATCTGGATCACTCAGTTGGCTATAGAGGTGATCAATAAAGGATTCGATAGCTTCGCTCAGAGAGTCGCCGCCGCTGAGCACCCACTGCTGATTGTTGAACCTTGGTGTCAGGCGTTTTAATAGTAGTGCTTCAAATATCGATTCCTTGCTCTTGAAGTGAGCATAGAGGCCGCCTTTCGAGAGTTCCGCCCGCTGAGCAATATCCTCCATGCGGGCAGAGGCGAACCCGTGTTGCGAAAACTCGTACAAAGCCGCACAGAGGATCTGCTCTATACGCACATCGGGGGGGAGTCGGCGATGTTTGCGAGCTTGTTTAGTAGGAGAGGAAGGCAAGGTGCAGTTACTCATCAGTTGGTTGCTTTAATGCGGCACCTTTTATCATTTCTTTGTCTAGAGTACGAGAAATTGCTTGTGTGTTTACGTCTCTGACCAGCATGACGGGCACCGGCGCAATACGTGCCACTTGCTCGGCGTCGCTGCCGAGGAGAAGTCGTTGCATGCCACGTCGGCCATGGGTGCCTAGAATTATCAGATCGAACTGACACTTAGCTGCGTGATCCGCAACGTGTTCTGATACTCGTTTGCCCTCGGCCTCGACAAGTACTGTGGTGACATTGAGTTCTTGGGCTTCCAGCTGTATCCGAGCGTTGTCGAGCAGATCATTGCCGACTTTCAGAAAATAGGGTCTGACTTTTTTTATATAGGCGCGCGGGCTTTCGAAACCATTGGAGTACTCCATTGCATTAACCACATGTAGTAGCTCGATGCTGGCTCCCGTCAGCTTTGCTAAATAGCTTGCCTGTGCCAAGGCTAAAAGTGAGGTGCAGCTGCCGTCTATAGGTACCAGCAATTTGGTGTACATGGATGACTCCTAAGTGAATACTTCTAATATAAGTCAGGCACGAAGCTTGGCGGTTATGGCTCTCCAGGCTTGGCAGTGTTATTTTCGTTCGACCTTCCTAGGCTGCGTTTACCTGCTGTGATGATGGCTTCCTGTTCATGGGCTGCATCGTCGAACACCTTCAGCATTTGCGCTAAGCTTGCCTCTTCTTCTGGCAATAATGCTTCCGTGGCGGTCAGCATCTGCTCAAGAAGCCGCGCCTGATCGCGTATCTCGTTCGCGGCGCTGTCCGCCAGCAGTCGCGGGATGGCAGCGGTTGCAGCATCAAGATCAAGGCGCATCAGGTTGGCCTGGCGACGTACTAGCTGTCGGAATGAGGCCATATCTAAGTGGACTAGATAGTCCGGCTGTTGCAAGCTGGCCGCTAGATTAAAGCGGCGCTCGTCGGCTTCGCCACGAAAGCGGCTGACGTAGAGCAGCGCGCGGATACTGGCTTCAAGCAGGCCTCCCTGATAAATTCCGGCGCGCAGCCGCTCAATTTCTTCAGCAACGAAAGTGAGATGCTCGGGCGAGACCCCAGGATGTGTACGCGGGGGGCAGTCATCGGCAGATAGCCCTGCCATGGCTTGTACCCACGGCGATCCATAGACTACGTTGAATATTTGTTCGTAAGCGTTATCGCGCCGTTTCCTCCAATGATCCAACGCAGAGATCACGGTATCGGAATAGGCTTGTTGCCACTGCAGGAAAGGATTGTCTGCCGCTACTGGTTGGCGTGCTGCGAGGATTTTCTGTGCATATTCAGCCACTGTCAAAGCCATCGGGTTGCGGCTCGACCAGCGTTCGTAAGAGAGACGCAACGGATGTACGCTCTGCAGCCATCGTGCCGATTCGGGAGTAGTCCAGGTACGTACCCAGGGCTGAACGAACTGGCGATAAAGACCTAAGTTAATTCGCGATATATGGTTGACTGCGGCGAATTTGCGGTCGTTCTCAGCATCCACTTGCACAATCTGGCTCACATCCTCGACGCTGCGCCGCTGGATCGACATCACATAGTCACCCTCGACGAGTTCCGCAAGGGGCATATCCACTCGCTTATCCTGAATCTGCGTCTGGTAGATACCGGCGGGTAGCACATCAATTAAGTCGATATTGTTGGTGAATTCGCGGTGCTCTTTGCGGCCGACGCTGCCCGAAACAAAGATGCCCAGATGTCCAATGTTATCGTGCGTGGCATAGACAATGGTTTGGTCGTGGCTGAGTACTTCATCATCATCGCGATAGAGGTCGGTGATCCAGCCCATTGCTTGCGGCGGTGGCGAGATATTGTCGCCGTTGGAGCAAAAAACCACGATGGGCGAGCGGATATTGCGCAAGTCCAGGCGAATACCTTCGGAGGTTATCAGTTCGGAACTTGACAGCCGATTGCCGATGAAAAGGTTGTCGACGATGTATTGCATCTCTATATCGTTGAGGAATACGTAGCCACCCCAGTATTTTTCGAAGCCCAAGTAGCGTGTTGCCTCACTGTCGGCATTTGCATACAGATTGTACTGCTTGCCCCATAGTGTGTTGGCCGGATTGAGGTTCTCGAAGTTCTGAACCAGGTAAGCACCATCGAAGCGGCCATTGCCCAGGTCGCTAGCGAGTGCGGTTAGCCAACTGCCGCCGAGCAGACCGCCAGCGTAGCGCATCGGATTTTTGCCTGGCCAACCCGCCCAGTACGACACCGGCGTACCAGCCACGATGATGGGCCCGAATAGCTCGGGGCGAAGGGCTGCGGCCATCAATATCTGCCAGCCAGCCTGGCAGTTGGCGACCACTGCCGGCTTGCCCTCGCTGTGTGGATGAAGTGCGATGACTTTCTCAAGGAAAGCGACTTCGGCGAGCACCACATCTTCTATTGTCTGACCGGGCTCAGGGTCGGGGCCAAAACCGATAAAATAGCAAGGATGTCCTGCGCTGAGAGCAGCGCCAACCTCGCTTTCGGCCTTAAAGCCGCCGATGCCGGGGCCATGGCCAGCACGCGGGTCAACCACGACGAAGGGGCGTTTGCTTGTGCTTGGCGCGGGGGGAGAGCCCTCTGACAGCAGAATGCGCGCCAGCCCATAGTTGACTGGGCGCGGCAGCTCATGGCCAGATATCACTACCTCATAGGGAAAGTCGAGCACGTGAGGAGCGTCATCCTCAAGGTGTGCTTGGTACTGATCACCACGCTGACGCATCACATCGGCGTAGAGTATCGAGCGTTGCCATGCATCGGTTGTGTAGCTTAGCGCGGCAGCTACATAGTCTTGAGCCATGCTCAATAGTGGCCATGCGTCCGTATACCAGGGGCGATCATTGGAACCTTCGCTTGCCATGAGAACTTCTCCTGCGTGAGTGCGAGAAAATACCGGACGGGATAGACGACATGGCCACCCATCCCGCTAGGCCGCATGTTCAAAACATATGCTGGCCGCCATTCATTGCCACGTTGCTGCCGGTCATGAAACCGGCTTGTTCGCTGCAGATGAAGGCGACCAGCGCCGCTAACTCGTCTGGTTTGCCTAACCGCCCAACCGGGATCTGCGAGATCACCTTCGATTCCAGTATCTCCTTAGGAACCGCTAGCACCATCTTGGTCTCCAGGTAGCCGGGTGAGACGGTATTGACAGTGACACCCCGCTTTGCCACTTCCATTGCCAGCGACTTGGTGAAACCGTGGATGCCGGCCTTCGCCGCGGCGTAGTTGGTCTGGCCAAACTGGCCCTTGGAGCCGTTAATCGAAGAAATATTGACGATACGGCCCCAGTTGCGCTCGACCATACCTTCGCAAAACGGCTGGGTTACATGGAACATCGAGTCCAAATTAGTTCGCATCACTGCATCCCAGTCGACCTTGGAGAGCTTCCGGAAAGTGGTATCGCGAGTGATGCCAGCGTTATTGATCAATATGTCGACAACGGTGCCTTCGGCTTGGATATCGTTTGCGAGTCGCTGGCAGTCGTCAAAATCGGCCACATCGACAGAGTAGGCAGAGAAGTGGTAGCCCTCACTGGCCTGCTTCTGCAGCCAGGTCTGGACATGGTCGTTGTTTGGCGAATGGGTGACGAGAACGCTATGCCCTGCATCGTGCAGAGTTCGGGCGATGCTTTCACCCAGGCCACCCATACCGCCGGTGACCAGAGCTGTGTGCTGATAAGTCATCGGTTCAATCTCCTTTATTTGTTGTACCCGGATCGTCTTGCGAACTGGCGGTTAACCAGTAGAGTGCTGGGGAGACAACGCTGACAGTCTCAATCAAGGCTTTTCCCGTTTGTACCTGCCAGGCTTGCATCGTATCGAAGAGGCCAAGCAGCAGAGCGCTCTGATTATCAAAGATCTGCTGCATTGGGGGGCCGCCAGCGAAGGGTTGTGTACCCAATTCGTACCATGTCTGCTGACTTTTCTGCACTAGCGCTATCGTTTGTTGGCAAAGGTTCTGATTAGCTTGATAAAGTGCCAGAGGTAAGATGGTATTGTGGTTCATTGTATATTCCTTCTGGTGTGATGCGCCGATGTGCGCGCGGGTTGCATCAGGCCATCTGGCTGATGGTCTTGCGAAAGCGAGAGAGCGAAATGGCGAACAGAGCGCTGCCAATGACTAACAGTGTCAGAAACTGTCCCCATACAACGTCGATGCCGGCACCGCGAAACAGAATGGCCTGGCTTAGCTCGACGAAGTGGGTTGTGGGTGCCAGCAGCATAAGGTTCTGGACGAGCTCGGGCATGCTCTCGCGGGGCGTGGTGCTTCCTGAGAGCATCTGTAGGGGTAGCAGGAACAGGATCATCAGCATGCCGAACTGGGGCATGCTACGGGCCAGCGTCGCCAGGAAGATGCCCATTGAGGTGGTGGCAAACAGGTGCAGGGCCGCGCCAGCCAGAAACAGTGCAACCGATCCCTCTATCGGCACTTGAAGCAGGCCGCGTACGACGAAAGTCAGCGATAACGTCACCGCTAGCAACACCACAACCCCCATCGACCACACCTTGGCCAGCATGATTTCGGCAGGGGTCACTGGCATCACCAGCAAGTGCTCGATGGTGCCGTGCTCGCGCTCGCGAATTAGTGCCGCGCCAGTGAGGATGATTGAGAGCATGGTCACGTTGTCGATGATCGACATCAGTGAGCCAAACCATGCTTGGTCAAGGCCCGGATTGAAGCGCGCTCGTAGTGCCAAGTTGACTGGTGGGATGGTGCTTGCGCGGTAGCGGCTTACGAACTCATTGATCTCGCCCATGACGATCTGCTGTACATAACTATTACCCGAGAAGGCCTGGCTCATGCGCGTGGCGTCGATATTGAGCTGAATGTCGGGGCCGCGTCCGGCCAGCACGTCGCGCTGAAAGTTGGCGGGAATAACCAGTACGAACGTGTAGTCTCCGGCATCTAGACCCGCATCCATTTCCTGGAAGGTGATGATTTGCGGGTGCACGAACTGTGGTGGGTAGAAGGCCGATACGATACGCGTGGAAAGCGGTGAGTCGTCTTCGTCGACGATAGCGATAGGAGCGTTGTTCAGCGTCTCGGGCATTGCCGTCGCGGAAGTGTAGACCGAAGCAGTGAACACATAGACGATCAGCACCAGCATTATGGGGTCACGCAATAGACTCCAGAACTCTTTGACGCCCAGGCGATAAATGTTTGCAATCCTGCGCATCTCAGCTCTCCTGCTTTTTCAGTAGGGCGATCGCCATGCCCATGATCACCGGTACCGCCAGCAGCATCGGCAGGAACGACCCGATAAGGTCACCTAGCCCTAGGGACTTGCTGAATACGCCGCGGCTAATGGTGAACATGTAGCTGGCTGGATAAATATTGCCGATGAAGCGTCCGGTGCCTTCCAGCGACGAGACCGGATCGGTGAGGCCCGAAAATTGGATGGCGGGAATCAGCGTACCGATCATAGCGAAGAACATAGCGGCGATCTGGCTGTGGGTGATGGTCGAGGCCAGCAGGCCCATGCCGGTGGCGATGATGGAAAATACCAGGGCCGACAGCGCTAGGGTCGGGAAGCTACCGGTGATCGGTACGCCGAACAATGTGATCGCCAGCCCGGTCATCAATAAAAAATTGACCATTGCCAAGCCGATGTAGGGAATTTGCTTGCCGATCAGAAACTCGGCGCGGGTGACAGGGGTGACATAAAGGTTGATGATTGAGCCCATCTCTTTTTCACGCACCACCGAGAGTGCCGTGAGCATTGCTGGCAACATCAGCAACAGCAGTGGAATCACGGCAGGAACCATTGCTGGCAGGCTCTGAATGTCAGGATTGTAGCGGTAGCGGTTCTCGATATTGGCTGCCGCTCCGCTGACGGCGGTTCCGGATTGCCTTGCTTGCGCCAGCAGCCACTGCTGGTGGATGCCCTGTACGTAGCCTTGCACGGTTTCGGCGCGTTGAGGCATGGCGCCGTCGATCCATGCTCCGATCTCGACATTGTGGCCACGCTTTACATCACGACCAAACCCGGGGGGAATTTCGATTGCCAGGGACAGCTCCCCGCTGCGCATACGTCGATCCAACGCGGCATAGTCTGAGATAGGCGGGCGCTCTCTAAAGTAATGGGGCGATCCCGAGAGGTTCAGCGCGTAGCTCTGACTTAGCGACGTCTGGTCGCGGTCAAGGATGGCGTAGCTGAGCTCCTCCACGTCCATGCTGATGCCAAAACCCATAACGAACATCAGGATCAGCGAGCCAACCAGCGCCAGGGTCGCACGCACCGGATCGCGGCGTAGTTCGAGAGTTTCGCGCCACATGTAGCTGAGCATCCGCTGGAGACTGAAGCGTCGATGGCGTGTTGTGTCGTGATGAGTCTCTGCGGTGACGAGCGGCGTATCCGGGGCATCGCTGGCTTTTTGTGGTGAAGTCTCCTGCGCGGAATTCTCCTGATCGGCGCCAGCTTCGAGCAGGTAGCCGATGAAGGCTTCTTCCAGGGTCGCCGCACCGCGTTTCGCTACCAGTGCTGAGGGGGTATCGCTGTCGAGCACCTTCCCTGCGTGCATCATCGACATGCGGTCGCAACGCTCGGCTTCGTTCATGAAGTGGGTGGAGATGAAGATCGTCACGCGGTCGCGGCGCGACAACTCAATCAGCAGGCGCCAGAAGGCGTCGCGGGCGATGGGGTCCACGCCGGAAGTGGGTTCGTCAAGAATCAGTAGCTCGGGTTTATGGACCATTGCCACCGCCAGGGAGAGACGCTGACGGATGCCCAGTGGCAGGCTCTCCGGCAGGGCGTCGAGCGCCTGCTCGAGACTGAACCGTTCGACCATCTCGGCGACCTTTGCCGATATGTCATGTTCTGCGATCTGGAACAGGCGCGCATGCAGCACCAGGTTCTGACGTACGGTCAGTTCGCCGTACAACGAGAATGCCTGGGACATGTAGCCAACCCGGCGACGCGTGTTAATGTCGCGGGGATCCACTTCCTGGCCAAACAGCCAGGCTTGGCCCTCGCTGGCGGGTAGCAGCCCCGTGAGCATCTTCATGGTGGTCGACTTACCGCAGCCGTTGGAGCCGAGAAAGCCAAAGATCTCGCCACGCCGGATGCGGAAGCTCACATGGTCGACGGCGATGAAGTCGCCAAAACGCATGGTGAGGTCCTTGGCCTCGATGGCGACTTCATTGTCATCCTGCGCCAGCGGCGGGATGTGCACCGGCGCATAGCCGCGCTTTTTTTCTTCCGGCAACAGCTCGATGAACGCCATTTCCAGGGAGTCGCTGTGGGTGCGTGCAAGTAGTTCCTGCGGGGAGCCGGTGGCAAGTATTTTGCCGGCGTCCATAGCCACCAACCAGTCGAAACGCTGGGCTTCGTCCATGTACGCGGTGGCGACCAACACACTCATCTGCGGGCGGTCAACACGAATGCTTGCAATTAACTCCCAGAATTGGGCGCGGGCCAGCGGGTCCACGCCGGTCGTGGGCTCGTCGAGAATCAGCAGGTCGGGGTCGTGAATCAGCGCGCAGCAGAGTCCGAGCTTCTGCTTCATGCCGCCAGAGAGTTTGCCAGCGGGTCGCTCGAGGAAGGTATATAGCCCGGTGCTGCGGGTCAGGTCGTCGATACGCCGCCGGCGTTCACCGGCTCCGTGGCCGAATAGTCGGGCGAAGAACTGCAGGTTCTCCTCCACCGAGAGCGTAGGGTAGAGGTTCTTACCTAGCCCTTGTGGCATATAGGCGATGCGCGGGCCAACTGAGTTACGGTGGCGCTTGTCGCTCATGTCGCCGCCCAGCACCTTGATCACACCCTGTTGCACGGCACGAGCGCCAGCGAGCAGCGACAGCAGGCTGGATTTGCCGACGCCATCCGGGCCAATCAGCCCGACCATACAGCCGGACGGCAGTGCCAGATCCAGCGCGTCCAGGGCTATGGTGCGGCCGTAGCGTAAGGTGAGCGCGCTGACTTGGGCTACGGGTTGCGTCTTCTCGCTCATGGGGTGACGTTGACCTCTAGGTGGTCGGGCCAGGTGGCGTCATCCTCGAGCTTCAGGTAGGCCATGCCGGGCAGGCCTGTTTTGACCTGCTCGATATGCTCAAGCAGCAGCTTTGGATCGATCTGGGCGCGCACGCGGAACATCAGTTTCTCGCGTTCGCTCTCGGTTTCCACGCTCTTGGGGGTGAACTGGGCGACGCTGGCCACGAAACTCACCCGTGCCGGGATCACGAAGTCAGGGGCAGCATCCAGCACCAGGCGTACCTCGTCACCAATGCCCACCCGACCAGCATCTCGAGTGGGCATAAAAAAGGTCATGTAGACCTTGGTGAGGTCGATCAGGTTGAGTACCTTGCCACCGGCACTGAGCACCTCGCCCGGTTCGGCCACCCGGAGCTGTACACGGGCCAAGCGGTCGGCTTTGAGCTCGCTGTCGTCCAGGTCGGCCTCAATGCGCTGGATCGCGGCAAGGGTGGCTTCTATCTCTGACTCGGCCTCAATGACCTGGGATTCGGAAGCGCGGATGGCGGCCTGAGCGGAGAGTACTTGGGCATTGGCTGAGGCCAGGGCGGCCTGCTGGCTCTGGTAGTCGGCCAAGCTATCGTCGAACTGCTGGCGAGAGATGGCGTTGCGCTCCACTAGGCTGGCTGAACGCTCGTAGCGCTTGCGAGAGGCGTTTAGTTCTGCCTGGCGCTGGTTGACGATGGCTCTGGCGGTTTCCAGCTCGCTCTGGCGCATGGCTACCATGGCTCGAGCTGTCTCCAGGGCGTTTTCGGCCCGGCGGGACTGTGCGCTGGCCTGAGCCAGCTCAGCCTCCAGGGTGGCGGTATCCATACGGGCGACCACTTGGCCTGGATCGACGAACTCACCTTCCTCGACCAGTACTTCCTCGAGGCGGCCAGCGACCCGGGTGGCGATGTCGATCTCGGTGGCTTCGATGCGCCCATTGCCTTGGGTGATGCCCTCGCCTAGGCCCTCCGGCTGCAGTTCCCACCAGGTCAACCAGGCCGCGATGCCTATAACAACTATGGCTGCCAGGCCCTTGAACCACTGTCTTTTACTGCTGAACTTCATAATGTTGCATCCTCGGTTGGCGGATGGCCAGACGATTGATGAGCAGCTCAGAGGATGGGCCAGGGCCAAAGGGCTTAAGCTCGTCGCTCTGTGCCAGCGGTGGCGCATCACAGAACGTAATAAACGGATTCTATTATCCTATTATTATTAATTGTGATTTTGATTTAGGTCAATTAAATACCGACTAGTCGGTATTTAATTGATAGTATTTGCTATGAGCTGGGTAGCTATACCAAGGTTTTTTTCGTCACTCTCAAATGTTAAATGAGCTACGTTGCGCAAAACTACTGTTAAGCCATACTTTTGGGGCAGCGCTAGAAAACAAAGGAGCACACAAGCGATGGGAGGTTGCGGCCATTTTTTAGCGCTCCCCAGGGAAAAGCCGCAGCAAGCAGTAAATTATCGTGCGTTGGTAGATTTAAACTTCCTGATACAGCTCACTCCCTTTGTTGCGGAACTTCTCCGCCTGCTCCTCCATGCCTTTCATCACCGCTTCCTGATCACCGTTCAGGCCGTGCTCATTGGCATAGTCACGCACTTCCTGGCTGATCTTCATGGAGCAGAACTTCGGCCCGCACATGGAGCAGAAGTGCGCCACCTTGGCGGAATCCTTCGGCAGGGTTTCATCGTGGTATTCACGGGCGGTATCCGGGTCTAGGCCCAGGTTGAACTGGTCCTCCCAACGGAATTCGAAGCGCGCCTTGGAAAGCGCGTTGTCGCGCCGCTGTGCCGCCGGATGGCCCTTGGCCAAGTCCGCTGCGTGGGCGGCAATCTTGTAGGTGATGATGCCGGTTTTGACATCGTCTTTATTGGGCAGGCCCAGATGTTCTTTCGGAGTGACGTAGCAGAGCATGGCGCAGCCAAACCAGCCGATCATCGCTGCCCCAATACCCGAGGTAATATGATCGTAGCCGGGAGCGATATCCGTCACCAGCGGGCCGAGGGTATAGAAGGGCGCTTCGTCGCAGTATTCCAGCTGCTTATCCATGTTCTCTTTCACCAAGTGCATGGGCACGTGGCCGGGACCTTCGATCATCACCTGCACATCGTGTTTCCAGGCGATATGGGTCAGCTCGCCAAGGGTCTTGAGCTCCGCCATTTGCGCTTCGTCGTTGGCATCCGCCACCGAGCCGGGGCGCAGACCATCGCCGAGGGAGAACGCCACATCGTACTGCTTGCAGATCTCGCAGATGTCCTCGAAGTGGGTGTACAGGAAGCTCTCCTGGTGATGGTACAGACACCACTTGGCCATGATCGACCCGCCGCGGCTAACAATGCCGGTGACTCGTTTGGCGGTGAGCGGCACATAGCGCAGCAGCACGCCCGCGTGAATGGTGAAGTAGTCCACCCCCTGTTCGGCCTGCTCGATCAGCGTATCTCGGAAGACTTCCCAGGTAAGGTCTTCGGCCACGCCTTTGACCTTTTCCAGTGCCTGATAGATAGGCACCGTGCCAATCGGTACCGGCGAGTTGCGCAGAATCCACTCGCGGGTTTCGTGGATGTTCTGCCCAGTGGAGAGATCCATGATGGTGTCCGCGCCCCAGCGGATACCCCAGGTCATCTTATCCACCTCTTCCTCGATGGAAGAAGTTACCGCCGAGTTACCCAGATTACCGTTAATCTTGACCAGGAAGTTACGGCCAATAATCATCGGCTCGCTTTCGGGGTGGTTGATGTTGTTAGGAATAATTGCCCGCCCTCGGGCGACTTCATCGCGCACAAACTCTGGCGTGATCTCCTCCGGCAAGCTGGCGCCAAAGCTCTGACCTTTGTGCTGGTGGCCCAGAATCCGCTCTACTTCAGCGGTACCTAACGTTTGGCGACGCTGGTTTTCCCGCAGGGCGATGAACTCCATTTCCGGCGTAATAATGCCCTGGCGGGCGTAGTGCAGCTGGGTCACGTTTCCAGGCCGCCCGTCTTTTGTAGAGAGGGCACGCCGCGGGGTGCGGGTTAAATCAAAGCGTAGCTGGGCAAGCGTCGGGTCGTTGGCGCGGCGGTTGCCGTAATCCGATGTTGGCCCCGCTAGAAATTCGGTGTCGTTGCGCTCTTCAATCCAGGCGCGGCGCAGGGCGGGCAGGCCCTGGCGTAGATCAACCTGTGCATTGGGGTCGGTATAGGGGCCGGAGGTATCGTACACCAGCAGCGGCGGGTTCTCTTCGTCAATGCTGCTGGTTTTGGTGGGCGACAGCGAAATTTCCCGAAACGGCACGCGGATATCCGGGCGCGAACCTTCGATATACACCTTACGTGAGCCGGGAAGCGGCGCAATGGCGGCGGCATCGACCTGTGCGGTTTCGGCTAAAAAATGGTTGGTTTTGCTCATTACGGTCTCCATAGTTTGTTGTTGTGCTGTATTAAGCTGTCAGGTCTTGGTCTATTAGCGCTAACCCCATCTGCCAGAAGTCGATTTCCAGGCGAGTGGCATCGCGGAAGATCTTGCTGAGTTCGGCAAAGCGGGCGGGGGTGACATCGGCTAAGCGGGTATTGAGCCATTCAAGCTCTGCCTGCATGGCGGCCTGAAACTCCTCGCCTTCGTACATGGCAATCCAGGCGTCAAAAGGGTTTTGGCTACCGCGTAGGGTAGAGGGCTGGGCGTTCAACCAGTTGGCGATTTCGCCATAGCCCACTAGGCAGGGGGCCAGCGCTACGTGCAGATCGAGCAGATCGCCGCGGTTGCCGGTATCCAATACATAGCGGGTGTAGGCCAGGGTGGCCCTGGCTTCGGGGAGCGCTTCCAGCTCCTGCTCGGAAATCCCCCACTCCTGACAAAAGCCCACGTGCAGGCCCAACTCCACATCCACAATGGCTTTTAAGCCTTCATGGGCCTGGCGAAGATCGGCAAGGGTGGGGCTTTTACAGGCAGCCAGCGCGTAGGCGCGAGCGAAGTGAATCAAAAACAGGTAGTCCTGCTTTAAATAGTGGCGAAACGACGCCTCAGGCAGCGTGGCAGTGCCCAATTGGCACACAAAATCGTGCTCAATATAGGCGCGCCAATCTTCATGAGAGGCGGTGGTGAGATCAGTAAAGCGGTAGCCCATGACTTCTCCGGTGGTAATGATCCGGAGGGGGGCGAAAAAGATCGAGGAAATGGCACTAAGGGAGGCGTGAAATGAAGCCGTGGCCATCGCTTGATCCCTACGCCGGTACCCGCGCTGCGACTTGTGTAAGTAGCAGTGCATTAGCCGGATCAGGTTCAGCGGGACCAGCACTTGGCAGCATTAATTGCTACGCCCTGCGCCATCTCAGCCGGATATCACCGGCACCCCGTCAAGCTGTTCGTGGGTGGAGTGTAGGAGGCGGGTGGGGGAGATGCAAGGGGGGGCTGCCGAATTAGGCTTTGCTTGGTTGTGAAAGAGTGGAGTAGAGTCAAGCTAGAGTTGATAGAACTTCAATGGAAGAGCCGCCATCACTGAAGAAAAAGGCGATATGAACACGGCTCCCGATCCGCTCGACACGCCCGGCGCTCTGCCGTTCGTCGATCAGCATGCTGTGGATTATGTGGGCAGCGTCAACTTGCTGGTGGCGCCCGTCCGCGATCGTGTACTGTTACCTATCGACCTAGACCGGAGAACGCCATGTCTTCCCCCCTTGTGACCACCGACTGGCTTCAGGACAATCTGGATAACGAACATTTGGTACTGATCGACGCTAGCATGGCCAATGTCGTTGGCAAGGAGCCGATTGTTTATGACCGTCCGATGCTGATCCCGGGAAGTTTCCGGATCGACCGGGAAGGAGCGCTTTGTGATACCGGAGCTTCCCAAGCTCACGCCTTCCCGACGGAAGAGCAGTTCACTGCGGAGGTTCGTAGATTGGGCATCGAGCCCGAGAGCCTGGTGGTGTTGTACGACGATCAGGGGATCTACTCGGCACCACGCGCCTGGTGGATTCTGCGGGCTATGGGCCTCAAACAGGTGTTTGTTCTGGATGGCGGCCTGCCGCTGTGGTTGGCCGAAGGGCGGGAGGTCGATTCTGCTTCGGTGGCAGATGCGGCCAAGCATGGCAGCGTGGTTGGCAAACTCGACCACACTCTGGTTCGAGATGCTGCTTATGTTTTCCAGCATCTGGAGGACGAGCGAGTAACTGTCATCGATGCGCGATCACAGGCACGTTTCCTGGCGCAAGCGCCAGAACCCAGACCTGGTGTGCGCGGTGGCCACATCCCCAACTCCCTCAACCTACCGTTTACAGAGGTGCTGGAGGGCTATCGGTTCAAGCCAGCCAGCCAACTGGCGTCAATGTTTGCCCACCTCGCTCCCTCCCTTCAGCCCAGCAACGGGCACCAACTGGTGTTGTCCTGTGGTTCTGGCATCACCGCCTGCATCATCCTACTGGCGGCCGAGCTGGCCGGGTATACTCAGCTGTCGCTGTACGATGGTTCTTGGGCCGAATGGGGCAGCAGTGAATCGTTGCCTGTGGCGTAGCGGACATCATCCCACTATGACAGGAATTGGCAGTTCCTAACAATCACAGGCACGGTACGTCTACTCCATAGGAGCTTCTTCTCCATGGCGCAGCCGCAGGTGCTGTCTGCGTTAAATCAGTAGTGGTACCGAAGTTGAGCAATAAGCAAAGCTTCATCCGTGACTTGTAAACCATTCGGGGTTCTTCGTTGATTCGCCGAGACGAGTAACCGGCGAGGCTGTGTTTGAGAGGCGCTGGTTTGCCGACCCCTTCAAACGGCTCTCGCTGGGTCTCTTTGATGAACTTTTTTCAGATCTGAGTCGATGATCGAAGTGCCTCTACTTTCCCGGTAGAGGCGCTTTTGTAACAAAAACTTACCTATCGCAACCGAATCCTCCTTGTTATCGAACAGTGTTTTTCCTATGTTTGATACGTGTGAATCAAACGACTGTCACATTATGTGAACCAAGGCAGGATCGCCTTTCAATACCATGACGATTCATAGAATCTTTCATAGAAAGTCGTCACAAGGAGAAGACACGTGAAACTCAGAACCCTACTTACCGCCTCGTTTGCCTCTACCGCGCTGCTCACCGCGGCGCCGTCGGCATTCGCCGCACCCAATGCTGATGGCCTTTATCTGGGCATCGGTACCGGTTTCAGCTCACTGGAGAATGACGACGACGAAGTCGACAATTTCATCTCCGATGGCGCTGAAGATTTTGATCTGGATGATGACGAAGACAACGTCTTCAAAGGTTTCGTCGGCTACGAAATCAATCCTTATTTCGCTACCGAAATCTTCTATGCCGATCTGGGTCGTACGCGCCTAGAGGGTAACAGCGGCGCCAATACCGATTTGGAATCCAACGCCTACGGGGCGAGCTTGGTCGGTCAATTGCCCGTCACCTCCTGGTTTACCGCTTTCGCCAAGGCCGGTGTGGCCAAGTGGGAAACCGACGTCGACGGTAACCTTGGCGGTGCTAGCGTTGATCTTGAAGATCAGGACGGCACTGACCCAGTCTACGGTGTCGGCGCGCAGTTCAACTTCGACCCCTTCCTGATTCGTGCTGAATACGAGCGCTACGACTTTGACAGCGACTACAAGATCGACACCTTTACCGCGTCAGCCGGTATCCGCTTCTAACCGTCAATCTGTTTTGCCATGTACGATATCAGCGCCGGGGCTTGCCCCGGCGCTGTGGTTTTATCTCACGCAACTCTCCCATACTTCCAGGCGGTACGCTGTCAGCGCGTTAAGGCGCTGGGCTAGCTCTGGCTCATAACCATTATCGGCCCCGTTACGATGCAACTTGCACTGATCGTGCTGTTATGGATGCCAACGTCTCTGGCAAATTGTCGCTGGAACATACAGTAAACAAGGGAGCATCTATGAACCTTCTATTCATCTGCAGCGAAAACAGGCTACGCAGTCCGACGGCGGAAAGTGTATTTTCAGCTTATCCCGGTATCCAGGCAATCGGCGCTGGCACAGGGGTACATGCCCAAACGCCTGTTTCCCGGGACTTGATTGAGTGGGCCGATATCGTTCTGGTGATGGAAAAGCACCACCAGGGTGAGGTCGCAAGGATGTACAAGGACGTGTTGAAGGAAAAGCCGCTGGTCTGCCTGGATATTCCCGATCACTATGAGTTCATGCAGCCGGAACTCATTACCTTGCTCAAGGAAAGGGTTCCTGAGTATGTGCGGTTATCGACGGATGAAAAGTAGCCAGGTTAGCCACAGTGATAACAACCCAGACGCATAGGATCGTCCTTGTGCTCCAGTGTCGTAAGTATTGGTGCTGAGATGCTATCGCTTGAACTCGATACTCTTCCAAACAAGCCCAACCAGCGCAATCACCAGTACGGCGAACAGCACAGCGGCACCCGTCGACTCTAGTACCTGCAACGTCAGGCCTGAAACCACCAGCCATAGCGCTGGGATGATGGCGGCGAGCCAGAGGGCAAAACTTCGTAGCATGATAAGCACCAGGCCCAGCGTGGTAACCGCCGTGGGGTCGGCGTGTATGCCGAACACTTCCGCCTGGTACCAGGTGCCGCCGCTTAGAGGCGCTATCAGCGGCATGATGATCAGGCCGAAGAGGGTGATGGCGGTGCCCATAACAACGGGTGGGCTGGTGCGGCGCGAGGCTTTATCCATTCCCCATCCCGTTAGCGCCATCAATACCAGCAGCAGGGACTGAGCGATGAAAGCGTAGCCAACATAGCCCCCGGCCCAGTTGAGCGCTGCATAGCGCTGAAAGAAAAACGCGACGGCGACAAAGGCCCACAGCGGGGCGGGTAGCAGGCAGGCGATTCGCGGGCGGTGTTGCAGCGCCAGCACAAGGGCCGCGGCGCCGAGTGCGAGAGTGAGCAGATGCAGCGGCCAGAAGGTTTCGCCCATGCGCTCCAGCAGGCGAAAGTAAACCTCCGCAGTGAAGGGAATAAAGTCCTGCAGTTGGTAGCTCGTCCACGCATTCATAGCGACTCGATATAGTCGGCCATCCGCTGCCGGGCTTCGGGCGAGGGCATGGGGGCGTGGCCGGCGCGCATGTTCTCGCGCATGTGCTCGACTTGGGTGGTGGCGGGTATCGCGCAGGTGATCGCCGGGTGGCTGACGATAAACTTCAGCAGGAAGTCTGCCCAGGTGTTGCAGCCGCATTCCTCGTTGACCCACTCGGGCAATGGCGCGTCACGGCGCTTGAGGTTCTTGATCAGGCTGCCGCCATCGTAAGGCCGATTGGCGATCACACCGATGCCCCGCTCTTCTGCCAGGGGCAGTAGCCGGTTTTCGGCCTCGCGGTGGGTGATGTTGTAGGTGAGCTGAACGAAGTCGATATCCTCTGACGTCATGATCTGCTCGATCTCGCTGTGGCGGCGCCCGTGTGAGGTGGTGATGCCGACATGGCGGATGATGCCTTCGGCTTTCATCTCCTGCAGCGCGGCGAGGTGCTCGCGCCAGTCGGTCAGGTTGTGTACCTGCACCAGATCGAAGTGTTCCACCTTCCAGCGCTCTTTAAGCTCGGCCACCTGCTCGCGGGCGGAACCACCGGCGGGGCTCCAGACTTTCTCTGCGGCAAACAGACTCTCGGGCGTGCCGAGCTGTTGCAGGGCATAGCCCATCACATCCGGCGCCGAGCCATACATGGGCGAAGAGTCGATCAGGCCGCCGCCATGCTCGAAGAATGCCTTGACCACCTCGGTACGCGCATCGAGCAACTTTGGGTCGTTGCCAACGTTGAAGGTGCGCCAGGTGCCCATGCCAATCACGGGCAGCGTTTTGTCCGTGCCCGCAAAAGCCTTCTGACGCATCCCTCTCGTGTTGGCAAAAAGCGATGCGGTGGGGAGCGCCATGGCGGCGAGCGTGGCGCCGATGAGCGTAAGGCTTTGTCTTCGCGTGATGCGATGTTTGATGCGAGAGTTCATAGTGGTCGCTCCTTCCGATTTTTTTGAATCGGCACCGTGGCAGCCAACACCAGCACAAAGCAGGTCAGTACAAATACCTTATTCACAAACCAGTTGGTGCGCCAGATCGACCATTCAGGGTCGGCGAGAAAACGGGCGAAAAGCGTGCCGATGATGAGGATTTCAATGACGGACATGCCCACCGCCAATGCACGCGTATAGCGAGGCCGTTCGAGCAGCGCCCAGCCTAGCCAGACGTGCGCCAATGGCCATAGATCCCAATAGATATAGCGTGCCCAGGGCTCGCCGTATGCCAGCGCGTAACCAACGGGAAACAGGTATTTGATGAACAGCGTCCACGCGGCAAGGATAAACAGCAGGTGGGCGAGGAAGCGGCTCCAGCCATTGGGTTTTGGGGCGGGCAGTGACATGACAGCGCTCCTGTCCTAGTCCGTTAATCCTGATCCGTTAATGGCGCGTCCTCACACCATCTGCAAAGGCTGCTTGCGCGTTGGCGGGGGATAGGCGGCGTCGATTTGTGCCAGATCATCGCCGTCGAGTCTGACGTTATCTGCCCCGGCGTTCTGTTTGAGGTGATCCAGATTCACGGCCTTAGGAATTGCTATCACGCCGGGGTGGCGCAGTGCCCAGGCGAGGGCGACTTGCGCGGTGGTGGCGCTGTGTTTGTCGGCTATGTGTTGGAGTGTGGCATCATGCAGTAGCGCGCCGCCTTGCCCGATTGGGCAGTAGGCCATGAGCGGCATGTTGTGTTGTGCTTGCCAGGGCAGCAGGTCGTATTCAATGCCGCGTGCTTCGGGGTTGTAGAGCACCTGATTGGTGGCGCAAGCTGGCGCGTCGAGCTCTGCCAAGTCGTCAAGGTCAAAGTTCGACACGCCCCAGCGCAGAATCTTGCCCTGCTCGCGCAGCCGCTCAAACGCTTCCACTGTTTCGCTCAGCGGGTACTGGCCGCGCCAGTGCAGCAGGTAGAGATCGATAGTGTCTGTGCCCAACCGGCGCAGGCTGCGCTCGCAGGCGGCTTGTACACCCTTAGTGCTGGCGTTGTGGGGATAGACCTTGCTGACCAGATACACCTCATCGCGCCGACCGTGGATTGCTTGGCCAACGATCTCTTCAGCGCCGCCCTCGGCATACATCTCGGCGGTATCGATCAGCGTCATGCCCAGATCGATACCTTCACGCAGTGCCCTGACCTCAGCCTGCCGCTGCCCGGCATTCTCGCCCATATGCCAGGTGCCCTGGCCTATACGGGGTATGCTTTTTCCACCTAGCTCAATCATCTGCATACCGCTGTCTCCTCCTGTATTGACTGCTGTGATACTGGCTCTGACTTCCCGTCGCCATTGCAGTTCATGGATCAAAACCAGTACCTTACGCAAACCTGCTATCGCTATTGATAGAGCGTTGTGCAGCTTGAGGAAGTGCTGTTTGTTACCCTACTTCTCGGCGGTTTTGTCACCGGAGATAAGCGTCGTTAAATGCGTATTGGAGTCCCATGTTTAGGATCGAACTCACAGCATTAGTTACTGGTTTAGCAAGTATTGTAATTGCTTTGCTCATCCCTTTTGCCTGGAGTTTGTTTCCCGAAATAATGCGCGCCTACTTTCTCGGTGGCGAGCCAGGGGCGATAGTTGTTGGATTAGGTGTTTTAGTTGGGATGGTAGGAAGTATGCTGTTTGTTATAAACCTGTTTCGCAGGCAGTTTACGCTATGGTGGGTTAGGTTGTTAGCAGCGTTAGCTCTCTACCTGGGTTTAGCCATCGTAGGTGCAATCGGAATTTAACAAACGTAAGCAGCAGACAGCTATCTGCAAACAACGAGTTTCTTTTAGCGTGTGATTGGGTCTCCTTTACGCACCCCGCTAGGTTAACCATAAAATGAACATCATCTAATTTCTAATTGATTGATATTAAGCTTTATTAGAGTATGAGAGCGAATCGGTTAGAAATGGACATATGATTAGCAACTTCACGATTGCCGGGTGGGGCAGTTATCGCCCCCGTATCCTGCTAACTTCGCGCAGCCTGGACGAGCGCCAAGGTCATCCGCCTGGCTGGACTGAACGCCAGTTTGGCATTGCCGCGCGCCATGTCGCGAGCGGGGATGAGACAACCTCAATGATGGCGACTGAGGCCGCTCGCGAGGCGCTGAACCGCGCAGGCTGGGGCAACTCGCCTCCCGACGTCATCATTGGCGGTTGTGGTGTTATGGAGCAACCGATTCCGTCTACAGCCGCTTTAGTCCAGAACCGACTCGGCTTTGGCCAGTCCGGCGTGCCTAGCTTTGACGTTAACCAGACCTGCTTGTCCTTTATGGTGGCACTGGATATCGCCGCCATGGGAATTGCCTGCGGACGCTGGCGGCGAGCGCTTGTATTTGCGAGCGATATCGCGTCGGCAGGGCTTAACCCCGATGAACCGAAAACGCGTTCCATCTTTGGCGATGGCGCAGCGGCACTGGCGATTGAGGCGACGTCAGACCCTACCTGCGGAATGCGTTCAAGCGTTTCGGTTACCCATGGTGCTCACCACGCGCTAGCGCAGCTTCGCGCGGGCGGCACAAAGTTGCGCATTGCTGAAGGTTACCAGGCGCTGGTCGCCGGTTCCTATTTCGAGATGGACGCCTTTGGCATCTTCAAGGCCGCTGCCAAAGCGTTGCCTGGCGTCATCGAGCGTGCACTCACACAGGCGGAAATAAGCAAGGATGATCTTGCCTGCGTAATTTGCCACCAGGCCAGTGCACCTGGGGTCGAGCATATCAAGCGGCTTTTCGCACCCAACAGTGACCGCGTGGTCAATATTTTCCCAACGACCGGTAACCAAATCGCCGCCTCAATCCCGTCCGTGCTCGCCCACGCACTTACGACGGGTGTCGCCAAGCCGGGTGACTATATCCTGCTGCTGGGTACCGCTGCTGGGATCAGTGCCAGTGCTATGGTGCTCAAGCTATGAGTCAACGGCGCATCCTTATCACCGGGGCGACCGGCGGGCTGGGCATGGCGCTAGTGCGCGAGGCGCTAAAACGCGGGAATGCTGTGCGTGCCACAGGGCGTTCGCAGGCGGCGGGAGGCGCGCTAAAATCGCTCGGCGCGCAGTTCGTTAGGGTGGATCTTACCCACCCAGAAACTGAGCTTCGCGAGCTCCTGAAGGATGTCGATAGCGTGATTCATGCCGCCGCCTTATCGGCCAGTTGGGGCCCACGGCGAGCATTTGAGATCCACAACATTCAACTGACCGAACGCGTGCTTGAAGCGGCCAGCCGCTCGGGCGTTGGGCGTTTCGTGTTTGTTTCTTCGCCGTCAATTTTTGCTGCGTATCGTGACCGGATAGCTATCGGCGAACATGACGGCCCCGCGCTTCAGCCACTTAACCACTACGCGCGTACCAAGCTCGCGGCGGAACGCCGCGTGCTTGCGCCGCGGGAAGACGCCATGGCCTGCTGCGCCATTCGCCCGCGCGCACTGGTGGGGCCGGGCGATCGGGTGATCCTGCCCAAGCTGGCCGAACTGGCGGGGCGTGAGCGGATGCCGCTTCCGCGTGGCGGTAGGGCGCTGATTGAGTTGACCGATCTGCGCGACGTCGCGTGGGCCATCTGCGCCGCTGAAGAGCGGGTAGCCGGGCTTGCCGGAAAGGCGATCAATATATCGGGAGGTAGCCCCATTAGGGTACGCGAAGTGGCTGGTAAGCTCGCCGATGCGTTAGGCAAAACACCGCAGCTTGTCTCACTGCCGGTTGGCTTGGCGCGTGCTATTGCTGTGCTCAGTGAAAACGCTGCGCTGCTGATGCGCTCCGCCCGCGAGCCGATGCTGACACGCTACAAGCTGGCGACGCTGGCCTACTCTCAGACCTTTGATCTCGAGCCTGCTCAACGATTACTCGGCTACCGACCCCAGCATGATGCATTGGCGACCCTGCTGGCCGAAGCGCGGCAGCTTGCCACGCAGGAAAGGCTGTCATGATCCGCGTCGGATTCCGTTGGCTTGAACGCGGTTTATGCTGCCATCCAGAGATCGCCACTCTCTCGGGTGGGAGCCTATGTGCGGTTGATTTTCCCGCCATGGTGGGTGTGATTGAGCACCCGTCGCGGGGTATTTTGTTGTTCGATACCGGATATGATCCTGCTTTTATCGATGCAACCGAGACGTTTCCCGAGCGGTTCTATCGCTGGACAACGCCGGTCAACATCGATGCGCAGCAGGCGTGGAGCGCCTGGCTCGCGACTCATGGGATTGAAGACAGCGCGATTGTTGGCACCATTATCTCGCATTTTCATGGCGACCACGTCGCGGGAATGACCCACCTTGCCCAGCGGCCGGTCTACTGCGCCCGTGCGGGCCTATCCGAATTGCGTCGGCCGGGTCGCTTTGGCCGCGTGCGCCAGGGCATGCTGCCTGCACTGGTTCCCCAGGCGGCCGATGCTAACGCTCGCTTTTTCGAAGATGCGCCAGCAGTGGCGCTACCCAGTGGATTTGCGCCCTTTAGCGAAGGTCGTGACATTCTGGGTGACGGTAGTCTGATCGCCGTCGAACTACCCGGTCATTGCGTCGGCCACTGGGGGCTGGCACTGCGCACCACCGACGATCGCCAGGTCTTGCTGGCTGCCGATGCGGTGTGGCTTGGCAAGTCAATCACGCAGCGCCGACCGCCGCCGCGGCTGACCACCACACTTCTCGGCGATACCCGGCGTTATCGCGCTACGCTAAACCTGTTGAGCGAGGCGGCGTGCTGCAATGGCGACTTGGTCATCCTACCTTCGCATTGCGCTGCCAGTGCCAAGCGCTTTGGCGGCCATGATGCGAACTGACCGGGTCTTAGCCGCGTGGCTACGAACGCGGCGTGCGCTGAGCCTGTCGCCGGTGCAACTGGCTGCGCGACGAGCCAATATGTGGCGCAAGCTGCAGCCTGTCATTGCCCGTACGCCCGCACTGGCAAACTATGCTGGTCGTGATCTGGCTGAGTTTCCGGTCACTGACATCGCGGATCTTCGTGCTGATTACGGTGCCTGGAACAGCCTAGGCATGAGCGATGAGGAACTGCGCGGGTTGGCCGCCGCCGCAGAGCAAGGGACTGCCGTTGGCGAATTGTCGGCAGGCTGGTCGACCGGAACGGGAGGCGGTGCGCGAGGGCTCTTTCTCGCCAGCCCCGCCGAGCGTGCCGACTACATCGGCCAGAGTCTTGCCCGACTGCTACCGGCGCGTGCTTTGCTCAAGCGCCAACGGCTCGCCCTGCATTTGCGCGCCAGTAATGCGCTCTACAGCGATGTTGGGCGAGGGCGGTTTACGTTTGCCCATTTTCCGCTCGAAGCGTCGATTGAACAGAGCATTGCGGAATTAACGCAGTTCGCACCCACGATTCTGATCGCACCGCCGCATAGATTGGCCGCTTTCGCTGAAGCAGGGGCGCATTTCCCCTCGCTGCAGCATCTGTTTTGCGGCAGCGAACCCGCCGGTGATGCTGAGCGCCACTTCTTTACTGAGCGGTTGGGGGTAAGGCCACGTCAAATATACCAAGCGACCGAAGGGTTTCTGGCCGCTGAGTGTGCGAACGGCCGGCTGCATCTCAACGACCATGCGTTGGCTATCGAGCTTGAGCCGGTTCCCGGCACGCCCGGCTATCGACCGATCATTACCGACCTTCGCCGCACCAGCCAACCGATTGTCCGTGTTCGCGGCGACGATTATCTTGAGCTCGACGCTTGTTCCTGCCCGTGCGGTTTTGCGGGTCGCGTCATCCATGCGCCTCAAGGCCGGGTGAACGATATCTGGCGTTTTGCAGGTCGCAGCGTTACGCCACCTCAAGTGGTAGCCGCGCTTGAGGCGGTGCTTGGGGGCGACAAGATCTGGCAGGCCGAAGCAGGGCCTGAGCGCGTCGCGCTGCATTTGTCGCCGCCTTGCCCAGATGCTAATTCCACCCCGATTTACACCCCAAGCGCAACGACTGCTGCTCGGGCGCTGAGCCAGGCATGGGATTTGCCGGTGCCGGTTGAGGTCTTTCATGATCTAAGCGCGTGGAGCGGCCCCAAGCGCCGTAAAGTGGTGTGGCGTGATGGCTAGACGCGTGCTTATTACCGGCGCCCGGGCGGTTGCCGCGCTGGATCTTGCTCGGGATTTCGCCGCCGCCGGATGGGAGCCGCATCTGGCTGACAGCGTACCGGTGCGCATGGCGCGCTGGTCGAAAGCACCTGCGCGGGTTCACCGCTATCCCGCGCCACGGCAGCAGGGCGCAGCCTTTCGCGCGCGTATTGTCGAGCTAGTCGATACCTTCGGTTTCGAGCGGGTGGTGCCGACCTGCGAGGAGGTTTTCCATCTTGTGGCGCCCGCCCTTCAGTGCCGATTGGGTGAGCGCCTGTTTGTGCCTAACCTTGCCACGTTGCGCCAACTACACGACAAGCTCGCCTTTGCGCGCCACTGTGGCGAATGGGGCCTGCCCGTGCCGGAAAGCCATCCGATAGACTCCGTAGAAGACTTGACTCGCTTCGTTAGCAGAAGTCGCGAGTGGGTGTTCAAACCGCGCTTTAGCCGATTTGGTGATAGCGCACTGGTCGCCCCAGGCCGGCGTGCGTTGTCCGCTATTACACCCAGCCCCGACAACCCCTGGATGGCACAAGCGCGTATTTACGGCGAAGAAGTCTGCTTTCACGGCGTGGCGCATCGGGGAGAGTTGGTTGCCTTTGCTGCCTACCGTTCCAGCTGGCGCCTGGGCGGAGGGGCTGGCTATGCTTTCGAACCTGTCACTGACCACCATCGCGAAACGCTGCGTAAAATAGCTTCTCGCCTGGCGCAGTGTGCCGCCATTCATGGGCAGTTCGCCTGCGATGCAATGTTCGATGAAGCTGGCGCTGCCTACTTGCTTGAATGCAATCCGCGCGCGACCAGCGGTGTGCAATTGCTCACTGGTGCCGGTCATCTTGCCCATGCAATCGGTGACGGGATCGCCGCACCTGAGGCCGCGCCACGCACTCTTTATCTTGGCCCGGCAATGGTCGTATTTGGCCTGCCGCAGGCGGTGCGTGGTGCGCGTATGCGCGATTGGTGGCGCTGCGTTGCTACCGGGCACGACGTGGTGTCTCGGCCTGGCGATCGTGGGCCTTTGCTTGGTGCGCTTTGCGATGCCGCCTCTTTCGCCCTGACGGGGTTCAAACACAATATCTCGACAAATGCCGCCGCCACTTACGATCTCGAGTGGAATGGTGAGGAGTTGCCTTAATGACATTCCCCCAGTCAGTCCGTGATGCCTGGCACCTGGTTGCCTTATCGAAAGACCTGAAACGCGGCAAAGCGCAAAAGGTCATGTGTTGCGATACACCGATTGCACTCTTTCGCAGCGAAGAGGGGATTGGCGCCTTGGTCGATCGCTGCCCGCACCGCAATTACCCACTTTCTGAAGGGCGTGTGCACAAGGGGGCACTTGAGTGCCCTTACCACGGTTGGCGCTTCGCAAGCGATGGAACCTGCACCGAAGTGCCCGGTTGTCTGGTCGATACGACTCATGATCAAAAGCTGAAGGCCGATGCACTGCGCGTAGTCGAACGGCACGGAGGGATCTTTGTGACGCTTTCTGACGCGGCACCGCTCGAACCCGAGTTACCCCCTGATTTTGGCAACCCTGAACTTGATCATTTCTGGTGGCAACAAGGCACCTGGGTGGGTCGCGCCTACGATGCGGTTGAAAATGTGATGGATCCGTTCCACACCAATCATCTGCATCATGGTTTTATTCGTCGCCGGGATCGACGCTTGCCAGTGGAGCTGATTGTTACCAGCCACGGCGACGGGATCGATATGGCCATCGAGCAAACCCAGCCTGACTATGGTCTGATGTCGCGCTTTTTGGAGCGCGACCGCTCGCGCAGTGTATCGCGCTATTATCCGCCCACTACGGTTCAAGCGCGGTGGGAAGGTGAGACCAAGCTAACCCTGTGTGTCACCGCCATTTTCACGCCAGCGACAGGAAGTAGTTTCACGCCTTTCGCACGTTTTTCGACGCCCAAGGGGTTGGCGCCAAGTTGGCTTAAACAAGCGGCCATTCGGTTGTTCCTGGCCCCAGTTGTCTCGCAGGATCGTCGTGCACTAGAGCGCCAGCACGAAGTGATGACTCACTTCGGACAACCTAAATTCATCTCTGGGCCTGGCGATATTCTCAAAACCCGATTGCATCAGCTCTGGGTTGGTGAGCAGTTAGAGCCCGGCACTGATCCAGCCGTTGAGGTAAGGCTTTAGCCCCCGCGTAAACCGTAGTCAATGCGGGGAGCAGGCACCTTAATTAATCCGAACATCGTTTGCCTCTAACGGGCTTGTATTTGTTGCCTGACGCTTTCGAGGCTGGGCTGCAAGCTATATAGGCAGATACCACTCTGGTAGGCATTTAACGACCCTGGTATGGGCTGTAAATCGGTTGGCGGTTTGGTATTTCGACAGTCGTCAGCATTTTCATTCTGCGCTGCGCCTAACTCAGTCAGCGTGCCTAGATGCTGCCAGCCTGCATTGTGCTCGGTATAGACCTGTCCATGCGAGCTGTAGGACGCGTAGATAAGCCATTGGAACCCTGATCCATTGCTTACCTGCAACGCTTGGCAGGGTTCAACTTGGCTCAGACAGGCTGAGCCCTGCTCAATTAACAAGGCGAGCAGTGGCTCGGGTAGCGTGGCGTCTTCAGGGGTCACGCTAAACTGCTGGGCGACATCATCCAGGTTGTGGGTATCCACTAGTGGATCCTGGTTCCAGCGATTGGTTTGCTTTAGCGAGAGATCAATACGCCGTATCAGCTCAGGTCGCGATTGGGCAAACTCGCTGTCAGCGAGTGCTTGTAATGCCAAACTGCCCGGCTGGCCGAGGTGAAAGCGTAGATAGCGGTAGTCGAAAGCATCCGCAGTGGTGCGTCCGTCTATCAACCGCTTGACCTGATGCTGGGCCACCCAGTGGCGCATATCCGCCAGCGGCGTATTAACCACGATCAGCGCCCCGGCCACCAGCAGGGCCAAGCCAACATTGGCGCGCTGTAGATTGGGTACTGCTGCTTGCCGTTGCCAAAGCAGAATCAAACTATAGCTGAAGGTAAAGGCCGCGGTTAGCACTTGCAGCAGTGCCGCCCAGAGCCTATCCAAGCTGAGTCCATATTGGTCGATTCGTAGCCAGAGCGCCCAGGCGGCCAGCAGGCTACCTATCGGCAGCAATACGACGGCGAGCATAACGGCGCTGCGTAACCATATAGGATAGGGCAGCTTGTTATCGGTTTGATAGAAAACGGCGTTGAAGAACAGCAGCAGGGTCAACATCAGCGCCATAAGTATTTGCGCGGCTCTGCCGGTATCCCATATCGGCTGCAGGCCGGTCCAGGGCAGCACGGCAAAGAACATCAATAATATTAAAGCAACCAGCGGCAGTAGCGCCTTGATAAGCGCTTCGCACATCAGTCTTACGCTCGCGATAAAACGAAAGCGATTGCGGACCATCACCAGCCCCATGCCAATCACCAGCCAGGTGACTGGATAGAAAAAAGCGGGTGTTTGGAACAATGTTTTGAAAAAGTCTAAGCCAATGGCTGAAAAGAGCGCTGCCCACAAAGATAGCAAGCTCCAAAAAACGCCAATGAATAGGCCTAGTTGGGCGATTGTCAGGGCATGCTCCCATGAGTAATTCAGCATGGGCTGATAGGTTTTTGGCCAAGTGCCACTGGCGGCGCTGCTACGAAAGAACAGCGCAAGAATAAACAAGGCAGTTCCTACGGCCATGCAAAAGGCAAAGGTAAACGGGTGGCCTCCCCACTGCTGCGGCTCGGGCACCTGCTCAACCCAGCCAAGGTGCCAGCCCAGCCAAAACAGTAGGGGAGCCAGCAGCAGCGGTAGGAAGTTGATGCGATCACGCAGTCGCACGATGCTGATCAGATAAAACGCTGGCAAGGCGACTGCGACGGTGTAGAGCGCCTTAAGCCAGCGCTGGTCGGCGACCAGCCAGTACTCATGGTCGATAGCCAAATGCAGCACATAGAGCGCACAACCCTGTACGAAGGCGAGAAAAATCAAGCCCAGGCTAGTGGCCCGATCGAGGGTGTTTAGGCGATTATCGTCCATGACAGCTCTTCTACGGTTGAGTGGTGGCGTGGGGGCCGTAATTCTTCTAAGCAGCTAACGAGCCCTAAGTAACTAGCTGGCCCTAAGTAATTAACTAGCTCTAAGCAACTATAATAACGTGAGAAAGTGACAAAGGTTGCAAAGTGCAAAGATAGACGGAACGAAATACTGCTAATTAATTATGCTGTGCTTTAGGCACGTCGTAAAGCCGGGCCAGGGAGGAGCTTTGAATCTTCTGTTTATATGCAGCGCAAATAGACTCCGCAGTCCGACGGCTGAACGTATCTTTTCAGCTTACCCCGGTATTCAAGCAATTGGAGCTGGGACAAGTTCGAGTGCTAAAACGCCGGTTTCTTGGCGCTTAATTGAGTGGGCTGACATCGTCCTGGTGATGGAAAAGAGTCACCGGGATGAAGTCGCTAAGAAGTACGGGGAGTTACTCAAGGGGAAGAGATTAGTCTGCCTGGATATTCCCGACCACTACGAGTTAATGCAGCCTGAACTCATCACCTTGCTCAAGGAAAGGGTTCCTGAGTATGTGCGGTTGTCAGCAGTCGAAACATAGCGAGGAGCTGGTGCGCCGTAGGATTGATCATAGCGATGAAGAGTCGTTCTCCTCCCATTTCAGGTTTATATGAAATTATACTTATAAAAAACCCTGGTTTTTTAAAGCTCTGGTCAGGTAAAGTTTACTTGGACTGCCATAGACCATAACCAGGAGGGAAGCATGTATCGAGTAGTGATCGTTCTATGTATTTTTTTAGCGGGCTGCACCACAAAACTGTGGGAGCCCAAGCCAGAGAGATTGATGGCCGTTAACGGCTTCTACGTTAATAAAGAAACGAACGATTTAGTGGTCACTACGCGGCGTGAAGCTTTTTTGTTTCCCTCTCAGCAGCAACTTGGCCAGGCGCTGGTGCTTAGCCGAGAAGTTGAGTTTCTTCCCGAATTTAGCGGCTTCTCGCTCTCTAGCTCCAATGTGGTGACCGGCAGCATTAAGCTCACACTGCATGAACAGAACCCTTCAGCCGAACTTGTCAGTCAATTAACCGCATTGGGCTTTACGAAAAACCCCGTCACCGATAGCTTCCAGTTGATACGGGAGATTAGAGGCGAGCGATATACCATTGAAGGAAGTTTGCCGCTTGAAAAACTCGAAAAGGAGTATCAAGTCAGGATGAACATGCCCAGGGGGCCCATCGATACAGCCGGGCGTGTTATCGCAACGCCAGTTGCCATTACATTTGATGCGGCCGCAACGGTCGTGGCAATTCCTCTCTTCGCACTCTTTGCGGTGTCACAGGGTTTGCTTGGGCCATGAGTAAACAGAGCGTCTTAACGAGCGCACAGGGGACGTTTAAAATCTGTTGCCTATAGAGTCAGACTAATGTCTAGGCTTTTTCTGAAAAGTCGGCGTGCGCAGGCCAGGTAAGGCCACAGCCTATTAAAAAGAATCGGATTCGCGTGCGAATTTACGGGTTGTAAATGAGTACTTTGATTGGACTCGTGCACGAGCCGATTCTTAATAGAGTATGGCCAAGCGTAATAGTTAACCAGAGGTTTCCTGGTATTTATTAAAGAACGGAGGTTAAGGGTGGGGCTACTCGATAACTTTAAGAAGAAGCGTGCTATTAAAAGCTACATAGAGAAATTGCCTAACGTTTTGGTCAACGATTATGGCCGCCAGGAATATTACACACAGCTGCAGGTAAGGCGGAGTATTGAGCGTGCGGGGCTAAATAGCCAGCATCAGCACTACGCGCTGGCGATGTATACCAATCATCCAGAATTTGTCGTTTATCAGAGCGAGCTACATGAAAATTTCAGCTATGAAAAGCTGCGTGAAGAGGTCGGCGGTGCCTACTTTTCGGGTAGTACTGAGTTCAACTGTTCAAGCGTAATAGCAGCGTCAGCGAGTTTTGGAGGTGACGCGTCTAGCATCGATTGCTCTGGCGGCGGAGGAGATGGCGGCGGTCAGTGAGCCAGTAATAGCCCATGGCGAGGCTACTTGCATCTGTTTTAGCCAATATGTTAAAGCTGCCAATGCATTGTTCCAGCAAGCCGATAGCCATCTTAAAAGCTAAAGCTGTTTGAAAAGTCGTGTGTGCTGCCGCATCAAGCAGCCAGTGCTGGTCATCACAAAGCCGCCTATAAGCTCAGTCCCGTGGCCGATGAACTTGTCCAGCTTGTTTTTCATTAGGCCACTGTCCTGATGAATTATCTGCTCGTGATGCGTGAGAACATTCCTACTTTGGCTATGTAGATTGTGAAGGTTTCGCCGAGATTGTTCACGACTATCAGCGTCGTGGAGTTAATATCTTTTAGAGAATCACTGATAAACCGTGGGGCCTGCATGAGTTTGGGGTAGTAACACCCGAGGTCATAAGCTTATGTTTGATGAAGATATTGGGCCACCTAAAAACTCAAAAACACTCTCTATCTGGTTCGATTTTTACCATCGCCGCATTTCGTCAGTGTAGGAAACTACATTCCAGCAAAAGTGGTGTGACCCGTGATTCCATATGAAGCACAACAAGCGCAATCCATCGCGGAAGACGTGCTTGGCGAGTCGATTGTGGGTATTTATCTTTTTGGTTCTGCCGTTGCCGATGGCTTACAGCGTAACAGCGATGTTGATGTTCTGGTGGCAGTGAGCGACTCACCAACCTGTAAGCAGAGGGAGGCTCTGGTTGCGCAGCTGATGAAGGTCTCTGGCACGATTGGCAATGCACAAGCTACCAGGCCAGTAGAGCTGACGGTCATCACGATCTCTGATGTTGTGCCCTGGCGGTTCCCGCCGCGGGCGGAACTTATATACGGTGAGTGGTTGCGGGATGAGTTCGAGGCAGGGCACATCCCGAAACCAGCCTGTGATCCTGATCTGGCGATTGTGCTGAAAAAGGTGATCGATAACAGCCTGCCGCTATATGGGATCAACGCCGCTGAGGTGTTTGAGCCAGTGCCAATGGCTGATGTCCAAAGAGCGATTCGTGATTCCTTGCCTACGTTGCTGGCAGAGACAGCAGGTGATGAACGCAATGTGCTCTTAACCTTGTCTCGCATGTGGCTGACCGTAGCAACGGGTGATATTGCTTCAAAAGATGTGGCAGCAGAGTGGGCAAAGGAACAGCTGGCAAAGGAAGATGCGGCTTTATTGGACTACGCTAAGCAAGGCTACCTCGGAAAGGTCGTCGACCAATGGCAGGGGAAGCAGGGGGAGTTCCAGGCGCTAATTTGTTCCATGCGGCAATCCATCGAAACGTGCCTTGCCACCCCGCATTGATAGAAGCGCTGACCCTTACCGAAAGGGAGGTGACTATGGTGCTACTCAAGCACTGAGTCGGCTATTGGTATCAACCCATGAATTAGATCTTTCTGCGGAGCGAGAACAAACGGGCTTTAAAGAAGAAGGGCCAAATATGCCAACAACTAAACACCCTTTACCGCAAGTTGTCTCCCCTGAAGAGTGGGAGGCGGCACTCAACCGATTGCTCATTAAAGAAAAAGAACACACTCGGGCACGCGATGCCTTGAGCGCTGAGCGGCGCAAGCTACCCATGGTGAAAATGGAAAAGCCTTATGTCTTCCAGGGCGATGAGGGCAGCGTGTCATTCCTCGACTTGTTCGCTGGGCGACGTCAACTGATTGTTTACCATTTCATGTTTGCCCCCGATTGGAAGGCGGGGTGTGATGGGTGCTCGTGGGTGGCCGATGCCATGACGCACCCGGCGCACCTCCATGCACGTGACACCTCGCTAGTCATGGTGTCACGCGCTCCGCTAGAGAAAATCAATCAATATAAGACGCGCATGGGCTGGACGATTCCCTGGTACTCCTCTTACGGAAGCGACTTCAACGAGGATGTCGGCGCAACGACAGAGGAGGGCGAAAAGCATGGCGCGAGTGTCTTCCTCCGCGATGGAAACGACATTTATCGCACCTACTTTACCGGTGCTCGTGGCGTCGAATATTTAGGTAGCCACTGGACATACCTGGATTTGACGCCGTTTGGTCGCCAGGAAACCTGGGAGGACTCACCGGAAGGTTGGCCACAGACGAAGCCGTATGTGTGGAACCGCCGCCACGACGAGTATGGCGGCTGAAACTCATATGTGAGCTAAACAACCATTGAAGCGAGGCGTTTTTTTGCAGATCGTGCATGCGTTTCAAAGGCCGTTCTGCTTCAGTCTGATCACCTCGGTTTGCAATCTTATAAGGAACCGAAAAAGCTAAGCCTTAAAAAGCTCTTCAACCATAAAATCAATAAATACCCGTAGCTTGGGGGCCAAGTGTTTGCTGGAGGGCCATAGCATGCGAAATGTTCCTTGGTGCTCGATATGCTCATTCAGGACAGTAACCAGCTCTCCCTTACTAATAGCTTCTCTCACCATAAAGTCCGGTAGGCACGCGATGCCCAGTCCTGCACGGGCCACTGCGATTAACGCTTCAGAGGTGTTGCACACCATGGCTGTATTTAGCGTGGGAGTTGTTTCGTTGCCAACTGCCCGAAGCGGCCAAGCCTCATATTTACCGGTACTGGGAAACTTGTGCTGCAAACAAGCATGATCGACCAAGTCAGCGGGTGTTTGTGGGTGACCGTGCTGGGATAGATACTCCGGTGAGGCCACAAGCACCAGGCTATAGTTCCCAAGTGGGCGTGACATCAAACGAGAATCTGCTGGCTCTCCGGTGCGAATAACGGCATCGAACCCTTCCTCGATTACATCTACCATCCGGTCTGAAAAATCCACATCTAGCTCGATCAAAGGATAACGATGCATAAAGGAAGTCAGCACTGGCATCACAAGCTGCCCAACGAGTGGAAAACTCACCCGAAGTTTGCCCTTGGGCTCCGTATGTATCTCTGACAACTCCAGTTCTGCTGCTTCCACCTCACTTAATATACGACGGCAGCGCTCAAGAAAGAGTACTCCCTCCGCCGTCAACGTGATACTGCGAGTGCTTCGATGAAGTAAACGAACACCTAGGCGAGTTTCCAGTCGGGCTACGCTTTTTCCTACTGCTGAAGAAGACACGCCCAGGTTTCGCCCAGCTGCAGAGAAGCTACGGGTTTCAGCCGCCTGTACGAAGTACTCAATGCCGCTTAATACATCCATATTTTTCCATTAAGGAATTTTGTTCCGATATATTCGGAAAATTAGCATTATTCTCCTAATTGCTCAATATGCCTAATGTGAGTGCCTATTCTCACATGCGGCAGGTAAGCGTGCTTTAGCACCTGAACCTTCGCTTTAGACGGGGCAATAATGATGTCTACATCGGAAATGAGTAACTTAGATCGGGAGAGAAGCGAAACCGAACAATCGGATCGACTGCCCATTACGGCTTTGCTCGCACTTGCATTAGCGGGTTTCGTGACTATCTTGACCGAGGCTTTGCCAGCGGGCCTGTTGCCTCAGATCGGAGCAGGACTGGAGGTTTCAGAATCTCTTGCGGGACAACTTGTTACCCTCTATGCCATCGGCTCCTTAGTAGCCGCTATTCCATTGATGGCAGCCACGCAAGGGGTGCGGCGTAGGCCCTTATTGCTGGCCGCTATCGTGGGCTTTGCTATCGCCAATACGATCACGACGCTTTCAACGAGCTATATCTGGACGATGATGGCCCGATTTCTCGCTGGTGTAGCAGCAGGCCTATTGTGGGCTCTATTGGCAGGCTATGCCGCTCGAATGGTGCCAGAGCATTTAAAAGGGCGCGCTATTGCTATTGCGATGGTGGGAACACCATTGGCACTCTCTTTGGGTGTCCCGGCTGGCACGTTTCTAGGCACACTGATGGGGTGGCGCGCTTGCTTTGGAATAATGACGCTTATGGCGCTGATCCTGATCGTGTGGGTTCATATAAAGGTGCCTGACTTCGCGGGTCAATCCGTTGGTAAGCGGCTAACGCTTAGGCAGGTATTCACCCTTCCAGGTATTCGTCCGGTGCTATTTGTAGTACTGGCCTTCGTGCTCGCGCATAACATCCTTTACACCTATATCGCTCCTTTTTTGGCTGATGCTAATCTGGCTGAGCGAACCGATCTGGTCTTGCTGGTATTCGGTATTGCTGCGTTGGTCGGCATTTGGGTCATTGGCGTGTTGATTGATCGCTATCTTCGTGTAATGACGCTCGCCAGCACCTCCCTGTTCGGGTTAGCGGCACTGATGCTTGGTATCGCAGGTGATATGCCTGTTGCCATTTATGTAGCTGTCGGCGCCTGGGGACTCGCATTTGGGGGAGCTGCCACGCTGTTCCAAACAGCTCTCGCCAAGGCGGCTGGAGAAGCGGCAGACGTTGCGCAATCGATGCTGGTTACTGTCTGGAACTTGGCTATCGCTGGCGGTGGTATCGTCGGAGGCGTGCTTTTAGATCGCTTTGGCGCTGGCTCTTTCTCGCCCGCGCTCTTGGTGTTACTGACGGCAACTCTGTTGGCTGTCTGGGCCGCTCGAAAGCATGGTTTTCCAGTTTCGTAGCGTTAAACAGGACGACTGCTGGGTGAAAACTCTTTGATAGGCAAGATTGGTGAAAAGCACTGGTCGGCTCACATCGATGGATCCATCTCGATCTAGATGTAATTGACACTTACTGATCTTCCCGCCGCAACGCCCAGACAGGATGTTCAGCGAGCCGCTCTCCCAGAAACGCCACAAACGCCCGCACCCGAGGTGGCACCAACTGGCGCTGGGGCATCACCGCGTAGATGCTGGTTTCCGTTAACCGGTAATCCGGCAATACCACGCTCAATTGACCGCTGTGCAGGTATTCGTGGATGTGCCACACCGAGTGCTGTGCGATGCCCAAGTCGCCGAGTACCCCTTCGGTGAGCATTTCTCCCTGATTGCTGCGTATGCGGCCGCCTACCTGTACCGCCTCGCTTTGCCCTTGTTTGTCGGTGAGATGCCAGATGTCCTGTCGACGCCGATTGCTGGAAAGCACCAGGCATTGGTGATCGACCAGGTCGCTGGGGCGTTGCGGGGTGCCGTGGCGGGCCAAGTAGCCGGGAGAGGCGCACAGTATCCGCTCGTCGTCGGCCAAGCGCCGGGCCACCAGGCTGGAGTCTTCCAGCATGCCGATGCGAATGCCCAGGTCATAGCCCTCGCCGACCAGGTCGACCACCTGATCCGTCAGGCTGACATCCAGGTTCAAGCGGGGGTAGCGGTTAAGGAACTCGGGCAACAGCGGCGAAATGTACTGGCGCCCGAAGGAGTGGGGTAGGGTGACGCGCAGGGTGCCGGTGACGTTGTCGGCGCCGCTGCGTAGATCCTGGGTGAGTGCTTCCAGACCCTCCACTAGATCGCGGCCCTGTTCCGCCAGCGCCAACCCCTCGGGGGTGGGGTGAAGGCGTCGGGTTGTGCGGTGCAGTAGTCGTACATTGAGGCCCTTTTCCAACCGTTGCAGACGTTGGCTGGCCACGGCCACCGAGAGGTCAAGGCTGCGGGCGGCGGCGCTGATCGTACCCAGATCCACCACGCGCAGAAAGAGAGCGATGTCGCTTAGACGATCCATGATGGCCTCATTATCAATAAAATCTTGAAAGTCATTAAAGATCCTAAAGGTATCAAGGAGGGTGATGCAGGTCTAGCATTCGCCTCATCATTCCCTGATGGACGTTTTGATGATGACTTCAACCTCTTCGCGCCCGATCCCCTGGGCGCTCTACGCTTTGACCATTGGTGCCTTCGGCATCGGCACCACCGAGTTCGTGATCATGGGGGTGCTGGAGCAAGTGGCCGCCGATCTGGATGTGAGCATCCGCCAAGCGGGCCTGCTGATCTCCGGGTATGCCCTGGGTGTGTTCGTGGGCGCGCCGTTGCTCACCATTGCCAGTGCCCGCTGGCCTCGCAAGAAGGTGCTGGTGTTGTTGATGGTTATTTTTACCTTCGGCAACCTGGCTTGCGCGCTGGCTCCGAACTACTCGATGCTGATGGTTGCCCGGGTGGTGACCTCCCTAGCACACGGCACTTTTTTCGGCGTCGGTTCGGTGGTCGCCACTGGCTTGGTGGCGCCGGACAAACGGGCCAGTGCCATCGCCACGATGTTCACCGGCTTGACCGTGGCGACGCTGCTGGGTGTGCCCGCGGGCGCTTGGCTGGGGCACGAATATGGCTGGCGCTTCACCTTTTGGGCAATTACCGGCGTGGGGGTGCTGGCGACCCTAGTGATCGCCCTCATGGTGCCTCGCAACAGTGGCGACGGCGAGGCATTGGGTTGGCGTAAGAGTCTGGCGTCGATCGGTCGACCCACAGTGTTGCTGGGGTTGCTGATGACAGCGCTTGGCATCGCCGGGGTGTTCACCGTGTTTACCTACATCCAGCCGATGCTGACCGGCATCGCCGGTTTCTCCCAGGATGCTGTGTCGCTGATTCTGCTGGTATTCGGCGTCGGCATGATCGCCGGTAACCTGCTCGGCGGACGTCTTGCGGATCGGGGACTGGCACCGGCCCTTATAATCACATTGGCAGTGCTGGCGGCGGTGCTGGGTCTGTTTCCGTTTGCGCTCGGCTATCAGTGGACAACGGTGGTCTTCGTCGGACTGCTTGGCATGGCCGGTTTCGCTACGGTGGCGCCCTTGCAACTGTGGGTACTTAACCGGGCGGAAGGCGCGGCCAGCCTGGCGTCCAGCTTCAATATCGGTGCGTTCAATCTGGGCAATGCCATTGGTGCGGGCTTGGGCGGTGTGGTGATCGAGCGCAGCGGCAGCTTTACCGCCGTGCCTGGCGCCGCCGCACTGGTTGCTCTTACCGGACTGGCGGTGGCCGTTTGGGCAATCAAACGTGAGCATGGCGAGTCCCTTCGGCCCGCCTCGGCAATTTCCTGCGAACAGGAGTGAGTGTGATGGAATATCGTTATCTAGGGCGATCTGGTTTCAAGGTGCCTGCATTGGGTTTCGGGGCCGGCACCTTTGGTGGCAAGGGGCCGCTGTTCAGTGCCTGGGGCAATACCGATGTTGAGCAAGCGAAGCGGTTGATCGATATATGTCTGGACGCTGGGGTCAATCTGTTCGACTCCGCTGATGTTTATTCCGACGGTAAATCGGAAGCGATCCTTGGTGCGGCGATCAAAGGCCGTCGTGACCGGGTGATCGTGTCCACTAAGCTGTCATTACGCAGCGGGGAGGACGCCAATGACGTGGGCAGTTCTCGACACCACTTGATCCGCGCCACCGAGCGCGCACTAAAAAGGCTGGGAACCGATTATATCGATGTGCTGCAACTGCATCACTTCGATGCCATGACCCCGGTGGAGGAGGTGATGTCCACACTGGATGATCTAGTGCGGGCTGGTAAGGTTCGCTACTTAGGGGCGTCCAACTTCTCTGGTTGGCAGTTGATGAAGTCCCAGAGCGTTGCTGAGCGTTATGGCTATGCGCGCTTCGTGGCGAACCAGACGTATTACTCCCTGGTGGGCAGAGATTACGAGTGGGAGCTGATGCCGTTGGGGCAGGATCAAGGTCTGGGTGCTCTGGTGTGGAGCCCTCTGGGCTGGGGCCGCCTGACCGGTAAGATTCGTCGCGGCCAACCACTGCCCGCCGGGAGCCGTCTTCACGAGACCGAAGGATTCGCGCCACCTGTGCCGGATGAAAGACTGTACCGGGTATTGGACGTGCTATTCGAGATAGCTGACGAAGTCGGCAAGAGCGTGCCCCAGGTAGCGATTAACTGGTTGCTGCGCCGTCCGACGGTGTCATCGGTTTTGCTGGGTGCCCGGGACGAAACCCAGTTACGGCAGAATCTTGGTGCGGTTGGCTGGCGCCTTGATGAGTCTCAGGTTGCACGATTAGACGTGGCGAGCGCGGTAACTCCACCTTACCCCTATTATCCCTATTGGAACGGCCAGTTCGCTGAGCGTAATCCACCACTGGTATGACTGAAATAAACTGAAAAAGCCGGGCCCACGACAGGCACGGCGACTGAGGGGGGACCACCTCGGGTGAACGTTGCACTATTTATTACAACCAGTTACAACCGGTGGACGGTTAACGCTAGGTTGGGGGCTAAGGGCAACCGTGGCAGCAACGTGGACTGGTAGGCATGGTAGAGATCGGGTTTGACGTCGCCTTCGGCGGGGTCGATCTGCAACTCACCGCTGAGCTCCTGGTACCAGCCGCCCCGTTTACGATCGATAAAGAGGGTGTCGATCGCATCCCAGAGTTGCCGATACCAGTGCTCGTAGTGGGCCTCGCCGGTGCGCTGTAGGAACGCGGCCGCCGCGCCCGCCGCCTTGGCGTGGGTCCAGTGGCGTCGCCGCAGGGAGTGCGGGTTACCCTCCCAATCGACGGTATATACCAGCCCCGGGGCGCCGTCGGTATTCCAGCCGTCGCGCAGGCTGGCGTCAAATAGCGCCGCAGCGTCGGTGAACAGCCAGGCAGGAACCGTTCGGCCGCGGGATTGCAGCGATGCTTCCAGGTGCAGCATCAAACGCGACCACTCAAAGCCGTGCCCCGGCGTAGCGCCATAGGGGTAGAAGCCGTCGTCAGGGCGGTCGGCGTTGTGTTCCGGCCACTCCGACCAGTCGCCGTGAAAATGCTCGAGGATGCGGTATTCCCGGGGAGTCGCGTGGCGGTGAATCAGTCGTTCGACGATGGCCAGCGCCCGATCAAGCCACAGCGGTTCGTCGCGCACATCGGCTAGCGCCAAGCACAGCTCTACGCCGTGCATGTTGCTGTTACCGCCGCGGTAGTCGCTCAGTTCGCTCCAGTCCTGACTGAAACTCTCGACGAAAGCTTGCTCATCCATCGACCAGAAGCGGGTGTCGATCACCCCAATGGCCTCTTCGAGCAGAGCAGCCGCGCCGGGAATATCGGCGTGGGTCGCAGTGGCGGCACCGAGGGCGACGAAGTGATGGATATAGCACTGCTTGGTGCGGTCGTCGCTGGTGGCGGGGTCGGCGCCGAACCAGCCGCCGTGTTGCTCGTCGTGCAGCTTACCTTCCAACGCGCGAATAGCATGCTCGGCCAGCGCGGCAGCGCCCGGCACGCCCTGTAGCGCTGCTAAGGCACAACTATGCGCCATGCGCGCGGTAAGCATGGTGTCGGCCACGGCGTCGTCGGGTATGCGCCCGTCACCATCGAGCGGTGCGAAGCCGCCGGAGTCCAGTCGCGCCTGGCGGTGGAACTCAAACAGCGCGAGCCCTTCGCGGGTCAGCCAGAAGGGTGGGTGGCGCTATCGAGCCAGCGCCGGGGCTTTTGATCGGTGTCATGGGGCTTTGTGCCGTGGTTCATTGCATCCATATCCTTATGTGATCAAGAGGGCGCTCGCCTCAGCCATTGACGATGGTGCCACCGTTGGGGTGGATCGTTTGGCCGCTGACGAAGGCGGCCTTGCTACCGGGCAGTGTCTGCGACTGGGCGTGGATCCTGAGCTTGCTAACAATATTCACCTCCGTGTGATGCGTGAAGGCACGGCAACAGGCTGCGCCTGCATCCAACGTAGACCTTGATCTATATCATCACAAGGTCGATGATCTCTTGAAGGCTATGCGCGTTGCGTCGCTCAGGTGTGCGGATCGAAAGTAACCGTTCGCTTTGAGACTGATTAGTTCCAAAACCTAACAAGCCTGTTGAGCGACATTAGTCGCCCAAGTCCTAATTATTATTTACTGGATATGTTTCATGGCGAAGAAAGTAGTTATGTTTGAATACGAGAAAGAAACCAAAAACAGCGTTCGCTATAAAGAAGTGCCTGATGAAGGAACGGCGCCTATCGTGGGCACTCTGTATGTTCAGAAATGGTTTGCTGGCGATAGCAAATCGATTGAGGTAACGATAGACAAAAAAGACTAGCTGGCTGGCCATTTTTCAGTATAGTTAATGATCTTAACTATTTGAAAAATTAGTTATTTTTCTCCAGCCCTAAATAATGCTCTATGCCTGTTATCTGATCTTCCGCGTGGTGGTTGACGTAGAGCACGGTGGTTTCTGAGCCTTGGCAGATTTTCTCGATCAGGGCGAGGACGAGTTGGCGGTTTATGTCGTCCAGGCCAAGGCAAGGTTCGTCTAGAATCAACAGGGGCGGATGTTTGACCATGGCGCGGGCAATGAGTAGCAGGCGCTGGTCGCCGTAAGAGAGTTTGTTAAACGGCTGGTCGGCGCGGTCTTGCATGCCCAGTAGTTCGAGCCATTGGTCGGCAATTTTTTTCTGGCTGTCAGTGGGCTTGGTGTACATACCGATGCTGTCGTAGAAACCGGAAATAATCACGTTTTTGCAGCTGGTGCTAACCCGGTATTCCCACTGCAGGTTAGTGGATACATAGCCGATAAACTGTTTAATCTGCCAGATGCTTTCGCCGTTACCGCGCTGGAAACCAAACACGAAAATATCGTTGGTATAGCACTGCGGATGATCGCCGGTGATCAACGATAAAACGCAGGTTTTGCCGCTACCGTTAGGCCCACTCAGTTGCCAATGCTGGCCCCGTTCTATCGTCCAATCGAGCTTATCGACAATCACGGTGTCGCCGTATTGGATGGTCGCTTGCGTTAGTTTTACTAATGGCTGGCTCGGGTCGAGAGCGGGTAGCTTATTGGTGGGGTCGGCCTCTGGCACGCTTAGGTCGGTGGTTTTCAAATGCAGTAATTGGTAGAGCTCATTAAAGGCGGCGTCGTCCAGACGATCTACCGTGAGCTTCAAGCGGCCTTTGTCGCTACTCTGTTTATCCCCTCTCTTTTTATTCCCACTATTGTTATCCGAACGGTCTTTATCCCCACGTTCTTTATCTAAGTAGGCCACATGGGTGATGAAGTCGGGCATTTCATCAAAGCGATTCAGCACCATGACCATGGGAACGGTGTCGATGATAGACGCTAGATGTGCTTGAAGCATGGCGAGGGTATCGACATCCAGGCCATCGAAGGGCTCGTCTAAAATAAGTAAATCAGGCTTATTGGCCAAAGCGCGAATCAACATGACTTTACGGGTTTCGCCGGTGGAAAGTTTGCGAAACGCGCGCTCGAGCAGTTTCCCTAGGCCAAACTTTTCGACCAAGGATTGGGCAAGTTCAGTGTCTTTGCAATGGTCGAAAATCATTTCACTGACGGGAGTGCCGAGTGAAATGACGTCCATAATGTCGGCGTCGTCTTTTTTCAACTCTTGGGCGATGAGCTCTGCCTGTGCTTCAAAAGAGACGATTTCCACGTTGTTGGGAAGGCCTTGAATGCTTCCGCTCTGGATGTCACCAATGCCCGCGAGCGCAGCCGCAAGGGCGGATTTACCTGCGCCATTGGGGCCAGTGATAACCCAATGCTGTTCTGGCGTAATGGTCCAATCAATCTCGCTTAGTGTGAAACGATCATCAAAGCTAACCGTCGCTTTTGATAGGCGTATATTGTCTAGGCGGGTTAACGAATCCATTACTCTCTTCCTTACGCTGTTCGAGGTACCAAAAAAGCCGAGCATATCGTGATGATATCTCGGCTTTTTTTGGCGGCTTAAACGTCTATCGGTTAATCAGGCGATTAAACGATTTTTTTCATGTCAGCCATGTAGCCGCGAAGAACCGAGCCAACGGCTTCTACGGGGTGTGAACGAAGGGCGGTGTTAACTTCGATCAGGCGTGCGTTATCAACGCCGTTGTCGTCTAGCGAAAGCCCTTTACCGATCACGTCGGATTTGATGCCTTTCATAAAGTCTGCCAACAGCGGCACACAGGCGTGGTTGTAGAGGTAGCAACCGTATTCCGCCGTATCAGAGATAGTCGCGTTCATTTCGTACAATTTCTTACGCGCGATGGTGTTCGCGATGAGCGGCGTTTCGTGTAGCGACTCGTAGTAAGCCGATTCAGCGATGATGCCCGCCGCTGTCATGGTTTCGAAAGCAAGTTCAACACCGGCTTTCACCATAGCGACCATCAAAATGCCGTTGTCGAAGAACTCTTGCTCAGAGATTTCTACATCGCCAGCGGGTGTTTTCTCGAAGTTCGTCTCAGCCGTTTCTGCACGCCATTTTAGAAGGTTCGCATCATCGTTCGCCCAGTCTTCCATCATCGTTTTAGAAAAGTGACCACTCATGATGTCGTCTTGGTGCTTGTTGTACAGCGGACGCATGATGTCTTTTAACTCTTCAGAAAGATCGAACGCTTTGATCTTCGCTGGGTTAGAAAGACGATCCAGCATGTTCGTCACACCGCCGTACTTCAGCGCTTCGGTGACTGTTTCCCAGCCGTATTGAATCAAACGTGAGGCGTAGCCCGGGTCGATACCTTCTTCGACCATCTTGTCGAAGCAAAGCAGGGAGCCCGTTTGCAGCATGCCGCAAAGGATCGTTTGCTCGCCCATCAGGTCGGATTTCACTTCCGCGATGAAAGAGGACATCAGCACGCCCGCTTTATGGCCGCCAGTACCTACTGCGTAAGCTTTGGCGAGCGCAAGGCCTTCGCCTTTGGGGTCATTGTCTTCGTGAACAGCGATCAAGGTGGGAACACCGAAACCACGCACGTATTCAGCGCGAACTTCAGAGCCAGGGCACTTCGGTGCCACCATGATGACGGTTAAGTCGTCGCGAATTTTCATGCCTTCTTCTACGATGTTGAAACCGTGAGAGTAAGACAGGCAGGCGCCTTCCTTCATCAGCGGCATCACTGTGTTCACTACTGAAGTGTGCTGCTTATCAGGGGTGAGGTTCAAAACAACGTCTGCGGTGGGGATCAACTCTTCGTAAGTTCCTACCACAAAACCGTTTTCAGTGGCGTTTTTCCAGGACTGGCGCTTTTGCTCAATGGCTTCAGGACGCAGTGCATAAGAAACATCTAGGCCGCTGTCACGTAGGTTCAAACCTTGGTTAAGGCCTTGTGCGCCACAGCCGATAACCACCATTTTTTTGCCTTTTAGCGCTTCGACGCCATCAGCAAACTCAGCGGTGTGCATGAAGCGGCATTGCGCTAGCTGAGCCAATTGCTCGCGTAGCGGTAACGTATTGAAATAGTTAGCCATCGTTAGCATCCTAATTTTATGATCAATGTGTCGGTGTAAGGTACACCGATATTAAAAAGGTGACACCGTCGCTAGGGGGAAACGCTAGCGCCATGTCGGTAAGAGCATGTGATGAGAGGTAATGTATAGAAGAGTGACTCTTTCTTAAATTGATATATTTGCAATAACACGTCCCATTTTTCGCAACTGTCGGTTAGTATTCGGACATCGCCACAAGCGCAGTCGCGGAGCGTCGGTCTTATTATGAATATTAAACTTTTAAAACAATTCCTTGCCCTGGCAGAAACGCTGCATTTTGGACGCGCCAGCGATGAGTGTCATATCAGCATTTCTGCGCTGTCGCGCAACATTCGTCATTTAGAAGACGAGCTGGGTGTACCGCTGTTTAATCGCGACAATCGGACTGTGGCATTGACCCAGGAAGGCCAGAAATTTCTTAAATACGCGCGCGATACCAGCAGCCAGTGGAACTTGATCCGCCATGAGTTAACTGACAACTCTGATCAATTAAGCGGTGAAATCAGCTTGTACGGTTCAGTCACCGCGAGCTACAGTTTTCTGTACGAGCTGCTGCGCCGCTTTCGTATCGCCTATCCTGCGATTGAAATAAAGCTGCGCACAGGGGATCCAGAACACGCGATTGCGCATGTGCTGGACGGTAAAGAAGACCTCAGCATCGCGGCACGCCCCGCAAACTTACCTCGCGGGTTAGCATTCAAGCCCATTGCCACGTCGCCTTTGTTATTTATCGCACCACTTGAGCAGCAAGTGCCAAATATTCCCACGACCTCGCCAACCGCACCCGGAGAGTGGGCGAATATCCCGATGATTTTATCTGAAAGCGGTGTCTCAAGAACTCGTGTGGACGAATGGTTTCGCCAACGCGATATTGCCCCGCGCATTTATGCACAGGTCACGGGCAATGAGGCGATTGTAAGTATGGTGAGCTTGGGCTTCGGCATTGGCGTAGTGCCAAAAATTGTGCTCGATAACAGCCCATTGAAGGATCGTATTCGGGTGCTTGATGTGAAGCCTGAGCTGGAACCCTACGATATTGGCTTGTTTACGTTAAAGAAAAACTTAAAAAACCCGCTGGTCGATGCATTTTGGAGCTTGATGTAGGCCTGTAAGCCTGGATTCATAGAATAACCCCTATAAATCGATTCACTATAGGCTTGAAGATGGCCGAGCGGTTGAGGTGCAATTTATAGAAACACAGCATAGCGTTTAGCTCATAGAAACGTTTGAAGTTGAAGATGAATATTCAGCGGATCTGCAAAAGCAGGGTTGGCTCGGTATTCTTAACAATGTTAAGAAGCACGTTGAGAGCAAAAGCAATTAACAATGGGGCTCGCCCTTGAGCGGCTGCTCCAAACAGAATGGCCCGGATATTATGGCGTAGCTAGCCCCGGTAATGCGCGCCGAGATCTTATGGCGTATTCAAACCGCAATCAATTGCCTGTCGGCCTCGTGGCATTTGTCGGCTCGGAACCTTGCGGTGTTGTAGCGCTTAAGTCAGAGTCCATCACAACACACAGACCTCTTTCGCCGTGGGTGAGTGGGGGGATGGTCGCACCGCAGTACCGGCGCCACGGTATTGGTGCCTGTATGGCCTCTGCCCTTGAGAAGGTAGCCCGCAACCTCGGTTTCAAGGCTATCAATATCGATCCCCGGCGTCATCCTGCCCAACGCCGCTTCGGCCCTCTTCACTTTTCCGCGAGATTACAGACGATGGTCTCCGGCAAAGTCGTCTGCCAGGTGGCGCATTACCAGCTTGATGCGTTCCACCTGGCGCAGATCCGGGTGAGTTAGCAGCCACAGGTTCGATGTCTTGCCTGGCGGTAAAGCGAACAGGGCTTCCAGTTCTGGTCTCTGCTGATCGTTCGGCAACAGGGCCAGGCCGTGGCCACTCTGGGCTAGTGAAGACATAGCCACCAGGTCGTCGCTGCGCGCCGACACACACTGCGCCAAATTGCGTTCCACCCAGACGAAAGCTGGTAAGTGCTGCATACCACCGCTGGCACCGATTAGACGATGATGCTGTAAAGCGTCCAAGTCGTCCGGAAAGCCGTATTTTTCCCTGTAGGCCGCACTGCCGTAAACACTCCAACCTATAGACCGCACTTGTCGGCCAACTAGATGCTCTGGCGGAGCATCGGTAACGCGAACTGCAATGTCCGCTTGCCGACTGTTCATATTGACCTCGAGATTACTGACCAACAATTCGACCTTGATATCCGGATAGCTCCGATTGAAGTCGGCTAGATAATCCGGCAGGTACCTGTACGCGAGATTGTTGGGCGCGGTGATCCGTACTTTACCTTTCGGCTGCACGTCGCGACCCGCAATGTGACGCTCCATATCGTTGAAGGCGCCATCGACGCGATTGGCGATATCTCTCAGCTCCTCCCCCAGAGGTGTCAGCGCATAGCCGCCGGACTGGCGTTCGAACAGACGGGAGCCCAGATCCTTCTCGAGGGCGTTCAACCGGCGAAACACGGTCGAATGGTTCACACCCAGCGCCCGAGCCGCGCCAGCCAGAGACCCCGCCTGTTCGATGGCGAGAAATATCTTCAGTGCATTCCAGTCCATCAGGGTTTTCCCAGTGTTTGCAAAAATGCAATTTTAACTTGCTGGTATCGTGAATTCCATTCGCCAGATGCAAGAGCGATATTGAACCCGAAACCAATGCCAAGGAGAACGCAGATGTTAGACAGATTAACCCCCCAACTGGCCGCCCTGATACTGCGACTATCACTCGGGTTGGTGCTTCTGGCTCACAGCCTCTATCTGAAAATGGTGGTCTTCACTCTGCCCGGTACCGCCGAATTCTTTGACAGTGTCGGCCTGCCTGGCCTGCTGGCGTACGGGGTATTCCTGATCGAAGTCCTGGCCGGAACAGGCCTCATCGCAGGCTGGCACAGCCGGGTATGGGCATTAGCGGTAATACCCGTCTTGTTGGGCGCTACCTGGGTACATGCCGGCAATGGCTGGCTTTTTACCAATACCGGAGGTGGCTGGGAGTACCCGTTGTTTCTGACCGCCATGGCCGTGGTTCAGCTGTGTCTGGGCGACGGACAATATGCGCTCAACGCCCGACAATCTTTTGTTCACCACAAGGAGCCTCACCAATGAGCCCAGAATTCGAACTCATCACCCATGTACTTTGCCCCTACGTACAACGCTCGGTCATTGTGCTGCATGAGAAACAAATTCCTTACCGTCGCACGGACATCGACCTGGCCGACAAGCCGGATTGGTTCCGGCAAATTTCCCCGCTGGGAAAGGTGCCGGTACTGGTGGTCGGAGCACGGCAGTCCTTGTTCGAGTCTGCGGTGATCTGCGAATACCTGAATGAGGTTACTCCGGGCTCACTGCATCCGGAAGATCCATTGGAGCGTGCCGATCATCGCGCCTGGATCGAATTCGGATCCGGCCTGCTGAGCAGCATCGCTCAACTCTATAACGCCCCGACACAGGAGAGGTTCAGTGCCGCGCTCGCGATGTTACGGAAGGGGCTTTTACAACTGGATGAACGGCTGGGCAATGGCCCCTATTTTTCCGGACATAACTTTCGGATCATCGATGCCGTTTATGGCCCGATTTTCAGGTATTTTGACGTATTTGATTCGGTGATAGGGCTGGATTTGTCTCGGGAAGCGGGGAACGTTCAGCGCTGGCGAGGCCATCTGCGATCTCGCGAGTCTATCCGGCAGGCTGTCACCGTTGACTACCCTGAGCGCCTGTTGGCCTATATTCAGAACCGGGGAAGCTATATGTCCACGCTGGTAACAGGCGTGGCTCATGAGTGATTGGGAACTTGCCAGGTCTTATGACTATATTGAGGATGCCGGACACTTGATTATTGAAGAGACGCCTGATGAATTGGTAAAGGAAATTCTGGATTTCACTCAGGCTTAGAAATACGTTGTTAAGAAAAAATTATTTCAAATTCCTAGTGACTGGAAAATTGATGAAAAATTATTAAGAAATCTAGTAATAGCTCGGCTTGCTGAGCTGGAATGATTTTGACTCAACTTTCGTTTAAAGCGAAGTCAGTCCATTCCAGTCTTAATATTCCATACAATGCTGCTATGCAGTGCGGCTGAAATAGGATTTTAGGGTAATGAAAGCTACCAGCGAATTTATCGCAAACCTCAGCGACGTATTTGCGCTATTTGGTGCAATAGAAACTAAGCGCATGTTTGGAGGATATGGCGTTTATCGCGATGGTCTTATGTTTGCGCTCGTCGCCGATGATGTTCTTTACCTCAAAGCGGATGAAAGTTCGGTAGGCTCCTTTATCGAATTGGGCATGGAGCAGTTTGAATACGAGAAGAGGGGTAAAAGGGTGAAAATGGCTTATTACGCTGCACCCGAGGAAATCTTTGAAAATCCAGTTCATGCCCAGGAATGGGCCGATCGTGCTTATGAAACTGCCTTGCGGGCGAAACGCCTGAAGGGTAAGGCCAGAGTAAAGAGAAAGTAAATAGGTAATTATATCTCTATCAAAGAGTAGAATAGACTAAACATCCGCCCAAATTTTCGTTGTAATGACCCATATAAGCCGACACCTTTTAGTTACATCGTGGACTTATTCCGGAGCAGTATAAGCAACGGCTCGCTGCGCCATAACAGGACTCTGATGTAATCAGCATCTGCGTACCCGCGTAATATAGCAAGTTTCGGGTCGGCGCTGGGTAAACGACCTCTTATGATCTTCGCTGTTGGTGGAGGGTTGTTCCTTCTTTTGAACAGTGATGGAGGTCACAAAGATGAAAGCACTCGAAAATAAAGTCGCCATTGTTACTGGTGCCAGCGCAGGCATCGGTTATGCGACTGCCCGACTTTTCGCTAAGGAGGGGGCTACTGTAGTGGTAGCTGCCAGAAGAGAGGCAGAGCTGGATGCGTTGGTCGACGCTATAAAAGAGGAGGGTGGCCAAGCGTTAGCGGTTGCTGGCGACGTAGGTGATGAGGATTTCGCCAGAAAGCTCGTTGACGAGACGCTCGCGAGGTTTGGTCAATTGGACGCGGCATTTAACAACGCAGGCATTTTAGGTGCGATGGGGCCGGTGCCCGAGATGTCGTTGGCCGATTGGAATCAGGTGATCACGACCAATTTAACGAGCGCTTTTCTGGCAGCTAAGTATCAACTGCCGGCCATGCTAACGAGTGGCGGTGGTTCGTTAATTTTCACTTCAACATTTGTTGGCTATAGCGCTGGAATGCCAGGCATGGCTGCTTATGCGGCCAGTAAAGCGGGATTAATCGGGCTGACGCAAGTACTCGCTTGTGAATATGGCTCTGATAACATTCGAGTGAATGCGCTACTACCGGGAGGCACGGATACTGCTGCAGCCAGGGAGTTTGCCAACACTCCCGAAGCATTAGCGTTCGTAGCCAACCTACATGCAATGAAGCGGACGGCAAAGCCTGAAGAGATTGCTCAATCCGCACTCTACCTGGCTTCAGATGCATCCAGCTTTACGACCGGAACGGCACTATTGGCAGATGGTGGAGTATCAATAAATCGCGTCTGAATATAGGGCCTCACTCTGACTATAATCAGGATTAGGGGCCTTGAGCTATGCAGCAGCATGCCACAGGCAGCCCGTTCTGAAGGAGGGGCTGCCCCTTTTGATTGGAGTACTGTTAATTGCCACACTAAAAATAGGATACAAAGAGCTATGACATCTCAGTTTAAAGCAACGCTTCTTCGGCCCGCCAAGCAGGATAGCGATAATTCATGGGCTTTTGTCGTGCTGCCCAAAAGCGTGAGTGAGAAGCTCCCACGGCGAGGCAGGACAACGGTAGAGGGCACTCTCAATACTTATGCCTTCCAGGCTACTCTTGAACCGGACGGCCAATTGAGCCATTGGTTGCGGGTAAGTAAAGAGCTGCTTGAATCGGCAGGCGTTAACAGTGGCGACGATGTCACCTTTGAGATTACGCCCGTAGAGCAGGAGCCTGAACCCGAGGTGCCCGCTGATTTGCAGGATGCCCTTGCAGAGTCTCCAGAAGCTCAAGCCGTTTGGAGCGATACCACGACGATTGCTCGCCTGGACTGGATTCATTGGATTACGTCCGCCAAGCAGTCCAAGACTCGAGCGAAGCGGATTCTCGATGCTTGCGACATGCTTGCTTCTGGAAAGCGCCGCGTTTGCTGCTTCGATCCATCTGGCTATTACAGTAAAGCGTTTAGCCCACCTAAAACGGCAGGTTAGCGTTGCAGTTTCTGTATTACTGTTCAAGATTAATAGCTTTTAAGCAGGGCAGCGCATATTGCACTGCCCTACTACTGCTTAAGGATTTATGCTTTGCTAGCCAAATCAGTCGCTAGTAATCCTGCATTTTTAAGCGCATTAGCAACTGATTCCTGATGCCTTTCGTCCCCAAATTCTTGGTACTCTGACGTTATTTCATAAAATGACTCGACACCCAAGTATCTGCCCAATGTTTTAATGTGTGGCCCGAGGTGATTCATATGCTCACGTTCACCTCCTGGCCCAAACCCAAATTCTCCGCATGAGGTCACTAAAATAAGTGTTTTTCCAGACAAAAGTGGCTCTATAGGATGGTCGCCACGAGCCAAGTCAAAGCTAAATGTTTTATTTATACGCATTACCTGATCGAACCATGCTTTAAGAGGGGCGGGCATGCCGTAGTTATACATAGGTGAAGATATTAAAATGACATCCGCTTGAGATAACTCGTTAAATAGCTGATCTGATAAAGCCAGTTTTTCGCGTTGCTCAGAACTTTTTCGGTCATCCGGAGTAAACACAGCGCCTATCCAGTCTTGGTCAATGAAAGCTGGTGGATTTAAGCCAATATCACGATAAATGTAATTATCTGTACTTTTAGCAGACCTCCATTTATCAACAAACTGCATAGCAATGCGCTTTGATATTGAGTTGTGGTCGGGGTTTGGGTTGGACGTCTTGCGTACGCTGGCGTCTATATGAAGTAATGTGTGCATAGTGGGCTCGACGGATAGTGATGTGGAGTGGCTATGCTGCCTTTTTGCCAATACTGCGACAAATGAATAAACTGGCTCGATAGATGAGTAAAACTTACCTATTGAGAAACGAGATTGAGTCCAAAATGGGGGGCTGGCGGTGAAGGCTTCATTGCAAGCGATTAAGGTGTTTGAAGCAGCAGCTCGACTGGGGAGCTTTAAAGATGCCGCTGAGGAGCTGTCGATAACGCCAGCAGGTGTGTCGCACCACATCAGCAACCTTGAGAGTAGGTTGGGAGTGCGGCTGTTTAACCGAAAAAACCGAAAAGTGATATTAACTTCAGAGGGGCACCAGCTCGCTGAGGCAACAACAGCAGGTCTGCAGAAAATTCAGACTGCGCTAGATAATATAAAGTCAGGGGCATCACGGCTGAATGTTGATACCACTTCATCCTTTGCTGCCCTGGTGTTAATTCCGTTATTACATGATTTCAATAAAATCTATCAAAATATTGATGTTGAAATATCAACAGGTGAAGTGGTGGCATCTAAAATTAATGCCCTCTCTATCCGTTTGGGAGACGTAACCCGTGTTGATGAGTCAAGCTTATTGAAAAAAGAACGTTTTAACGTGTATGGAGGCTCTTCTTTTATCAACTCTATCACAGCGGATAAGCCTCCTATTGTCTACCTGACTAAATGGAAGAATAGTAAATTACCGGATTCACCTTGGGAAAGCTGGTTAATGGAAAATGGGGAGTCTCTTCCAAACTTTGAAATAAGATATTTTGATCAGGAGCTCTATGGCGTGTATGAAGCTATTGCTGGGAAAGGGCTGGTGTTTTGTTCAGAGACTCTGGTTTCTGACTTTGTGAAAGCTAACACATTGCAGCCAATGTCGTATCAAGGCGTTGATTCAATGCTGTGTTACTACATCCCGACCCAAAGTTGGCAGCATAGCGCCAAAATGCAGGCCTTTGTCGATTGGCTTAAGTCTAAAGTTAATTAAATTTAACATTGTGTTTGCTAAATCTACCCTTATAAGAGTGAGTAAGGCATGGCAATTCAACACATACAAGCGAGCCTACATGCAGGCCCTTGAAAGCCTTTTGTTAAATAAAGGTGCGCTTACCAGCATTGAGCGAGCAACTGGTCTGTTGATTGCAACGTTTGAACGGAAAGGCCGTGTTCACTCTTGTGGTGGCGGGGGGGCAATGTGCAATGCACTTTGCCGAAGAGCTTGCTGAGACAACGCTGGAAAATCGATGGTGTTGTCTCAGATTCCGCGCTATATGGAAAGACCCCCTACAACACACTGTTGGGCTCAGCTTGGTAGGCTTTATGAAGCAGACTGATGAACGGGGTTATTTCTGCAAAAGCAGTGGTAGCAATGGCAGTGACTGCGATCCCAGGTGTCCATGAATTCATCACCGCGGCACCGGGCAGTTCCTGAAGACGCTCAATGGTGATCTCCTCGTGGCGCTGGGCAATACCGAGGCGGTTTAGTTGGCGTTGAACAATACCCATCATGGTGCCCTGCAATATCGTTGCCTGTGGCCAGATCACCGTCTCACCGTCCCAGAAGGCAAGGTTCCAGATGGTTGCCTCGCTCAATCGCCCATGGCGGTCGACAAAGGCTGCATCGTCGAAACCCTGGCGCAGAGCTTGATGTAGATAGTAGGTTTTGCCCGCCTCACCAACGTGCTTGATAGAAGCTAGAGGTCGCTCGTGATCTACCCTACTCAGCCTCAACGGCCCTTTAGGGCCATTAGCCGGTGCGCTGCTACGGACGAGCACGTCTGGCTCCGCATCCATGCTGGCCGCGGTGAATTCACCGTGGCTGGAGAAGAGAGTAACCGTTAATGACTGGTCTTTCGGGCCTTCATCAATAGCTGTTCTGATGTAGGAGATTAGCTGCTCTTCGGGAAGCATCTTTCCAAAAAACTCTTTTGACGCTTTCTGCAGACGGGCAAGATGAAGATCTAGCCCTTTGATCTCTCGATCTCGTACCTGCATGGCCGTGAAATGGGCAAACCCTGCAAAGGCCAGGGGTATCAGCTCTGAAAGAGTGGCTGGCTGCCCATTAATATGGGCCTGAAAATTGCTGGCGTTAGTGGACATAGCAGTGACTCCTGATTGAACTTGCAGTGAAGAATCACTACCCTAAACCCTAACAGCGCTGTAAGAGTCAATAGAGTGAAATGAAAATAGGCGAGCTGGCAAAACGCACCGGAGTAAGCATTCGCATGCTGCGCTACTATGAAGCGGAAGGTTTGCTTAAGCCAACGCGCGCCACCAATGGGTACCGTCATTACGGGCAGGGTGAGATTCGCACTGTCGAGCGGATCAAACTGCTCGGTTCAGCAGGCATGACTCTGGCAACCATCAAGCAATTCCTACCGTGTGTGAGAGGGGAGGGCCCAGTCTTCGAGCTCTGTGACGAACTACGCAATGTCTTGCACGAACAAATTGAGTTTGCCGACCAGAAAGCAGCCAAACTGGCCCAAAGCCGTGCCATTCTGGAGAGTTTCCTGTGCGATATTGAACGGTGATGAACAGTGGGTAACGGGAACTGCAAGAGGCATGTAACGCTTGAATCACCGCATTTCCGCTGGGTGGTCTAGTCAACTGAGGAGCCGGGAAGTCTCACTACTCCCGGCTCTCTTGCTATCAGGCCGGGCTTTGTGAGCGTGGCCCAAATGACAGCACAAGCAGGGTTCCCAGGCTGGTAGTGATCAGGACTAATAGGGGCCCACCCAGCGCGCCGAGGTAATCCACTAGTATGCCGCCGCCTATAGCGCCACTGGCGATAGCAACCTGAAAGGCGGCAACTATCAAGCCCCCTGCAGCTTCAACTTGATCCGGCGCGGCACGAACTATCCATGTTTGAAATCCGATGGGAAAAGCGCCGAAAGCAAACCCCCACAGTGCGATAGACACGGCAGTAACGCTGGCCAAACTACCCGCGAACAGTAGCGTAATGGTGATCGCAATAATGAGTGCCCCACCAAACATAATGGCGTTGCGCTCGCTACGCTCCGCGATAAATGCACCGGCGAAATTGCCAAAAAAACCACCAATACCAAAGCCGAGCAGTACTGCAGAGATTGCACTGACGGATAATTGCGCCACCTCTTCAAGGAGCGGTCGTATGTAGGTAAATCCGGCAAAATGGCCTGAAATCATCAGCACTACGGCTAACAGCACAACGCGAACCTGCGTGCGTTTAAGCAGTTGGAAGAGAGTGCGCAGGCTTGGGTTGTCTTTTGGCGGCATAGCGGGAATGGTGAAAAGCTGAGTCACGAGCGTTATTAGACTAAGGAAACCAGCGGCAATAAACGCACTTCGCCACCCCCAGAGACCACCGATATAGGCGCCCAAAGGTGCTGCACAAACGGTAGCGACAGACACGCCGGTCAAAACAATAGACATGGCGCGTGCAAACAGATTGTCGGGCACCATGCGCATTGCCAGGGCAGCGGCCATCGACCAGAACCCTCCCAAGGCAATTCCCAGCAGTACTCGAGCAAAAATTAAAACAAAAAAGCTATTCGCCGTTGCCGCCAAAGCGTTGGAAACGACAAGCAGCAGCGTTAAAAAAAGCAGCACAAACCTGCGATCAAAATTGCGGGTCAGAAGTGGGATTGTTAGCGCGGCAAGCGCAGCTACTGCAGCAGTAGCCGTGACCGCTTGGCCCGCGGCGCCAACGGAGATGTTGAGATCCGCTGCCATGGCCGTCAGCAGGCTGGCCGGTAAAAATTCGGCAGTCACTAAACCAAAAACCCCCAGCGCGAGGCTGACAATGCCCATCCAATTGGCTGAGGTAGGTTCAGCGGTGGGTGTTGCCGTTAGTAATGACGGGCTAGCGGAGCAAGTAGTGTCGTTCATTGCAGGCCTACTAAAGTGTTAGTTGAAGCTGCAGTGTAAAATTAAGGGTTTGGCTTTTCTATGATATAAAATCCGTAAAGAATGACTATTTGTCCAAACCGGGTTCATTAATATGCGCGACACCTTAACTGAAATTCTGCTCGGCCTGCGCCTTGAGGGCGTGGAGTATGGGCGCTGCCTGCTGCGCGCCCCTTGGGCCGTCGCAACCTCTGCCCAGCCAGCAGCACTTTTTCTTTTTGTGGCTCAAGGCGGGTGTTGGTTGCGTACCGAGACAACCGAGTGGACATACCTGAACGCTGGCGATGCGGTGCTCTTTCCGCGTGGAGCGTCCTACGTAATGGCCAGCTCGCAGGACGTGCCTGCAGTGGATAAGGCTACGTTGGCTCGTAGGCCGGTCTCCGAGAATATTTATCTGGTGAACAGTGAGTCAAAAGAGAGTGATATTGAGCCGGATGTGCTTTTTTGTGGCGCCATGCACTTCAATCTCGACCCGCTACACCCTCTGATTGCGATAATGCCTGACATGATGCGCGCTAGCGATTTGGCTAAACGTGATCCCTCGGTACCTGCCTTATTGGAGGCAATGGAGCGAGAAATTAGCCTGGATCGAATCGGTGCCTGCGGCATACTTGCCCGTTTGGCCGATGTGCTGGCCGCCACTATTATTCGTGCTTGGATTGAGTGTGCCTGCAGCGACTCTAGCGGCTGGATTGCAGCCGTGCGCTGCCCACAACTCGGCAAGGTGCTGGTAGCCATCCATACGCAGCCGGAGCGCGATTGGTCAGTCGCCGAGTTAGCGGATGTCATGGGAGCTTCGCGCTCAAGCTTTAACGATAAGTTCAGCCGGATGTTAGGGGTGACTCCCGCCAAGTATGTGGCGCGGGTAAAGATGTTTCAGGCTCGACAGTGGATAGCGCGGGACAATATGCGCATCGCCGTGGCCGCGAACCGGCTTGGCTATGACTCTGAAGCCTCATTCAGTCGCGCGTTCAAACGCATTATTGGACACCCGCCGAGTGAGGCACGTGAAGCAGAGACCGTGTGACGGTTGAGTCTTCTCTTCAATATTCCGTGAAAGAAGATGGCATAGGAACGATTTAGCTGTCGAAGTAAACAACCATCTTGAGATGACGGTGCTCATCAACGATTAGCGTCTCATGGGTATAAGTATGATGCCCGCCCTCTGTATCGAGGAGGCTGCTGATTCCTCGATGGTAGCCTTCCATACTTGAAGCTTCCCACCAGCGCCGAAAGTCTGGAGATAACTGACAAAGCTCGTCGATCAGCGTTTGCATGATCGGGTCTTCAGGGGCGACAGCTAAGTCACAACGAAACTGCGCCAGCATATGCGAGGCATCCAGTTGCCAGTCAGGAAGTCGTCGGCGTAGATCGGGGGCGGTAAATACCATCCTTAGCAGGTTGCGTTCAGACGCCTCTCGGCTGCTGAACTGAAGTAGCTTATCGGCCTGCGCATTCCAGCCAATAACATCCCAGCGCAGGTTCATGACGTAGCTAGGGCGAGAGAGATCATCCATCAGCGATCGTATCCGGGGAGATATGCTCTGCTCTTGATACGCTTCTGCTGGCGGCGCTCGGCGGTGTGCCAACAGAAAAAGATGACAGCACTCGGCATCATCCAGTTTCAGGGCACGGGAGATATTGAGCAGGAAGCGTTCGGAGACCTTAATGTCACGGCCCTGCTCAAACCACGTGTACCAAGTCAGTCCTACCCCAGCAAGCGCCGCAACCTCTTCTCGCCTTAGGCCCGGTGTACGCCTTCGCCCGCTGGTGGGAAGTCCAACGTCCGCGGGCGTCAATTTGCGACGATGCCGCAGCATGAATTCGGTGAGATCACTCTGTGTTCGTTCAAGCCTATGATTCGACATGCTATTACCTTTGGTAATAGGATAATTGGCTATATTGTAACCCCATATTGAGTGTCTGAGAATGCCTGCTTCCATGATGAAGTCGGAGGCTACATGTCATTCAATTGTGATGTTCACACCCCTCTCTATACGGTTGCAGGAGGACGGCCTTATAACAAGGCTGGCCTTAAAGAGTGGGCGGGGCTTGCGGTATTGGCACTGCCCACCATGCTGCTTGGGCTCGATGTAACTATTCTCTACTTGGCGCTTCCAGCCCTGGCGGTAGAGCTACAGCCAAGCAGTACCCAGGCGCTGTGGATTATGGACGCCTACGGCTTCATGATCGCCGGTTTTCTGATCACTATGGGCACGCTAGGGGATCGGATTGGCCGGCGTCGGCTACTGATGATGGGAGCCTCTGCGTTTGCGGTCGCGTCGGTGTTTGCAGCTTATGCATCCAATGCCGAGTGGCTCATTGTGGCGCGGGCAGCACTGGGTATTGCCGGAGCAACCCTGATGCCTTCTACGTTGGCCCTGATTAGCAATATGTTTTTTGATTTGCACCAGCGGGCACTGGCGATCGGTATATGGGCAACCATGTTCGCACTGGGTATGGCGTTAGGCCCGGTGGTCGGTGGGTTGCTGTTAGCACCCTTTTGGTGGGGAGCCGCTTTCCTAATTGCCGTGCCCATCGTCATCATACTGTTGTTAACTGCCCCATTACTCCTGCCGGAGTACCGTAACCCACAGGCAGGCCGTCTGGATCTTTTGAGTGTTCTGTTGCTGTTGATAGCAATTTTGCCAAGTATCTATGCCATAAAGGAGTTCTCTAAAGCAGGATTGACGCCACTGGTATTGGTTACTCTCGCACTAGGCGTAGTGGGAACACAGTTCTTTGTGCGTCGCCAAAAGCAGCTTCTCGATCCACTGCTTGATCTCAAACTGTTTGCCAGTAAAACCTTCACTGCCGCCCTTTTTATACTCCTGATAGGGCTGGTGGGCGTGGCAGGAATGATGCTCTTAGTTACCCAATATCTTCAGCTAGTGGCGGGCTACACGCCGCTGATTGCTGGGTTGTGGATGGGGCCGCCAGCGCTGATGATGGTACTAGCCGGTATCCTTGCCCCTATCTTTGCGCGCCGAATTCGGCCAGCGTTTGTTATTGCTTTAGCGTTTATGCTTTCAAGCATCGGTTGTGGTTTTCTGGCTCAAGTAGACCCACTCTCCGTTCAGGTACTCCAGGTCGTAATCGGATTTTCACTGGTATACCTGGGGCTGGGTACCATCGCCGCGCTGGGCACAGACTTGGTGGTAGGGTCTGCACCTCCGGAAAAAACCGGGTCTGCATCGTCGATGTCCGAGATGGTTCAAGAGTTGGGGGTGGCACTAGGCGTAGCACTTCTCGGCAGCATGGCGACCCTGTTGTATCGCGTGCAGATTGCCAGTGCGATCCCTAACGGGATGCCAGACGATATCTCCCGTGCCCTTGGAGAAAGCTTGTGGGCAACAACGTCAGTTGCTGAACGACTTCCCGATGGGATACTTGAACAAGCCCAGTCTGCGTTTACGCAAGGTATGAATATGGCCGCCGTAGTAAGTGGCGCCACCCTTTTGGCGCTTGCGTTGATATCAGCCGTTACTCTACGGCATGTGAAAGCCGTTGGAAAAGAGAGTGATTGAGTGGCCCACAGGGTAGGGGAGATAGCGATAAGTATCCGAAATGCCCTGGCCACTAGCCAATGCTTTGGCGTACTCCTCGTCTCCCAGGCGTTTTATTTTCTAAATTATTTCTCACCATGTCACAAACATTAAGGCTGTTCCGTCTACCTCTGTAGAACGACCGGTGGATAGCTTTCCACTCCATATAAAACAGAGGAGCAAGACAATGGAAACACGCCTGAACGCCTTTAAAGCCTCTCAAGAGGGCATTACCGCGATGACTAAGCTAGAGGAGTACGTTCGCCACTGTGGACTGGAGTTTAGTCTGATTGAGCTAGTTAAAACACGCGCCTCTCAGATCAATGGCTGTGCATTTTGCCTGCATATGCACACCAGCGATGCCCGCGCAGCGGGTGAGAGCGAGGCACGCCTTTACCTGCTGTCTGCCTGGCGCGAGTCCACTCTCTATACGCCACGGGAACGGGCGGCGTTGGCCTGGACCGAGGCATTGACAAAGCTACCCGACACAGGCGCTCCTACGAAGGATTACGAGCAGGGCGTGGCGAATTTTACCGAGAAAGAGTTCGTTGACCTTACCTTACTGATTGGAGCGATTAACGTCTGGAACCGCATTAGTGTGGGGTTTCGTTCGCTTCATCCGAATGAAACCCAAAGCCGTCAGTAATCAGAGCTGAGGGTTAGTGGTATGTTTTGTTGCATCATAAAACGCTTTAAATGGGGAATTATCGCTATGGCGCTGAACACAGCTCACGCAGGTGGAGTGACAACAACCATCGTCAATTCTGATGAACTTTATGATCCTGCACCTAACGGCTATAGCCACGCGGTGGTTGCCAGCGGAGGCAGCCGGGTTGCCTACATTGCCGGTCAGGGAGGCGAAAATGCCCAGGGAGTACTGCCTGAGTCGTTTGCGGATCAAGTTGCCCAAGCTTATCGCAACCTTAGAACTGTGTTGCAAGAACTTGATGCGAGCCCGTAACAGGTTACTCGTATTAACACCTATGTCGTCAATTATGATCCTTCGATGTTGGAGGTTATGACCCGCTATGTGAAGGAGACCTTTGGCGATGCGCTGCCTGCGCAAACACTTGTGCCGGTACCGCGGTTAGCGCTGGATGGTATGTTGTTTGAAGTTGACGCGACCGCCGTTCTTGAGTAACGGGAGTCAGGCACCATGACGGAACAATTCGCGCGCCAGTTTAATCACTGGCGCCGTTATCTGACCGGTATCGCCTATCGAATGCTGGGTTCGGTGAGCGAAGCGGAGGATGTGGTACAGGATGCCTACCTGCGCTGGCATGATGCTGACCACCTTTCGGTGAACGATGTGCGTGCCTACCTGACCACTGTCACCAGCCGGCTTTGTCTTGACCGCCTTAGGGTAGCTCATCGGCAACGGGAGGTTTATGTGGGCCCCTGGTTGCCTGAACCGCTGGTGGAAACGCTGGATACTCCGGTAGACCCCGAGGCGCTAGCCAGCGATGTCTCTTTCGCCCTGATGCTGGCGCTGGAGCGGCTGTCGCCTTTGGAACGGGCTGCTTTCCTACTGCACGATGTGTTCGGGCTGGATTTTGGTCAGGTCGCCATCAGCCTCGAACGTAGTGAAACAAGCTGTCGCCAACTTGCCAGCCGGGCTCGCAAAAAGGTGCGGGCCGCACGCCCGCGCTATCAGGTGGCGGCTGGAGAGCACAGCCAACTGACCCAACGCTTCTTTGAAGCAGCACGCAGTGGCGACGTCACCGAATTGAAGGCTTTGTTGAGCGCCAGCGCGACGCTGCATGCCGATGGAGGCGGCAAGAGAGTTGCTGTACGCAGACTCATTATCGGCGCAGATAAAATAAGCCGGTTCTTTGCAGGCTTGGCCCACAAGTCGACGTCATCCAACCCTTGCTGGGTAAGTCATGTAATTGTCAATGGGCTTCCGGGGTGGTTAACGATCGAACACGATGGGCTACCTCAGGTCATGACTCTGGAGGTCGTGGATAGTCGTATCCAGGCACTTTACGTTGTGCGTAATCCGGATAAATTATGCCACTTGGCTGACCAGCTACCGCAGCTTTAGTCTTTAGTTAAGTAAATAGATTTTTCTCAAGCTTTTCTTTTACGACAGCTTCATGTGTAAAAGCTCAATCGCTTAAGAAGGACTTTCAGGTTTAAAAGAGGTCAAGGTTATAAATTGCTGGTTAAGCATTAAAAAAAGCTGTGTGCTCGGCCAATACTGCTAAGCCAATTCCGATTAGCACAATACCGCCGATAAGTTCTGCCCAGTGACCGACGAACTTGCCAAGCTTATTGCCCAGAAAAGTGCCTATAGAGGCCATTACCGTAGTAGCGAGGCCGATAGCTAGGCTGATGGCGATGATATTGGCATCGATAAAGGCGAGGCTGGCGCCCACAGCCATGGCATCAATGCTGGTTGCTGTGGCGGTCAACACCAATAACCAGAGCGTCTGTTTGCGATGCTCTATCTTGTCTTCCTTTTTGAGCCCGGCATGCATCATGTGAAGGCCGATAAGCGTCAGCAGGGTAAAGGCCACCCAGTGATCCCAGGCTTGCACATACTGCTGAGATGCCTTGCCCGCTACCCAGCCGAGTACCGGGGTAATGGCTTCGATCACACCAAAGACCAGGCCAATCCCGATGGCGTGACGATACCGTGGCTTTTGCAGCTCGGCGCCTTTGCTGATGGAGGCGGCGAAGGCATCCGCCGACATGGATACGGCCAGAAACAGCAGGGTAATCGGTGTCATGGAGTGTGAACTCGCTCGCTGGAAAAGTACCGCGCACATTTACCCAGTGGCAGAGTAGTAATACTATGCTTGAGTGTAAAAGTCGGGTATTCAATAGCGATGAATCCTACCACGATTTATTAAACAAACAAGACAGAGTCTTAAAAATTAAGTTTGTAATAGTGAACTAATATAGCCTTGGCTAACAATGTGTGTGTTAGCTGATTTTGTTTGCTTTTAATATACTTTTTGCGGCTTGTGCGAAAGATGTGAACCTATTGTGTTTGTCATGTTTAATGACATTGTGATGTGCTTTTAAGGTTAAGGGTTTATAGTCATCTATAGCGTTATTGTTGCTGGTAATTTAGTTGCAATAATTCAATATTAAGTGGCTTGAAGTTATAAAAGACTAAATAGCCGTTATCAGAATCATCGGGAAAACCAGAAGCCGATCACACTGGAAGTCATGCAGTCTGCGGTGCTGTTCCCGCTGCCCGCAGTTGAATAACATCAGCTCGGGGTGGCGCACCGAACATGCGGCTGTATTCGCGGCTAAAGTGGGAAGGGCTTTCATAACCTACCCGGTAGCTGGCGGTAGCCGCCTCGAGCCCTTCGGCCAGCATGAGTCGTCGGGCCTCGTGCAGGCGAAGTTTCTTCTGGTACTGCAGGGGCGACATGCGTGTGACTTGCCGGAAGCTATGGTAAAGCGTCGATTCACTCATGTTGGCGGTTGCTGCCAGTTCACGGATCTTGAGCGGTTGCGTGTAGCGCTCTTTAAGCGCATAGATGACCCGCGCAATCCGGTTGGCCTGGGAGTCGGAGGCGGCAAACCGGCGCATGTGAGGCCCCATGGCACCCATGAGTGCCCGATAGATCAACTCCCGACGGGCCAAGGGGGAAAGCACCTTGATGTCTTCCGGGGAGTCGAGCAGGCTCAACAATCGATAAAGTGCACCCTGCATGCGTGCATCCATGGGGGCCGATTTTAATCCGCAGTCCGTCTCGGAGCAGATAGTATCATTTCCCGCGGGCGGCGCTGTGTCGCCCAGTTCCAGTATCAGTCCTGCTACCTCCTGGGGATCCACCGAGACTTTTACCGCCAAGTAGGGCTTTTCCGGGGTGGCATGGTCAATCCTGCCTACCACCGGTAGGTAAACGGCGCTACCCATGTAGCTGGGCCCGGTGTAGACGATCTCCTTGTCACCTAGTAGCACGGTCTTGCTGCCTTGAATGACAAAACACAGGCACGGCTCGTATACCGCACAGTGAAAGCTGGTAGGGGCGTCAGCGCGCACCAGTTGCACTTCGGCAATCGCCGTATCCTGAAGCTCTTCAAGTGGGCTCCAGCGACGGGCAACGCTGATTAACTGTTGCGACAGGTTGTCGCTGAGCTGGACAATCTGCTCAGGCAAGATAGTGGTCAATGGCTTTCCTCCCTATTAGTTCGCAGTATATGCCTTCGATTTATAAATCGTAGGCTTTTTCATTTGATTCTGCAGGATCAGGCAAGTACCCCGTAGAAATCGACAACCCGCATCAGCTGTCACCTGACCGTCATGCTGTGCAAGTCCGAAAATCGTTCGTTTGTTTGATTGGGCCTGCTTATTGGGCCGCTCTCTGCCCGTGACAGAAACAGGCAAGCTTTCCGCAGGAACACGATACCTCCCTCGCGCTCGTACCGCCTATTGTAGGTAGCGTCTGATGGGCGCTAAGCCCGCAGCCTGGTGCTGCGGGCTTGCCTGTCCTCCGTATGACCAGAGCGTCTTTCAAGAACGCTACCGGTCTGAGACTCCCCCTCACGGTGGAAGCCGTAGGGCAATGTCGAAATGGATCGTGCTGAACCGACTAATTAAATGCCAACCGCCAGCGCGGTGAGGCGTTATATAACGAATGCTGCTATCGGCGTCCGATAGCCACTGGAGCAAGTAATCATGGGAAGTCTGTCTCTAAGAACCCGCTTTGCAAGCAGCCGGGCGATATTCCTGTTCCTGCTGCTGATGGCCTTGCTTACCGGCTGCGAAGCCAAGAGTGAGGAGGCGGCTTCTGCATCGCCCCCGCCACCCCCAGAAGTCGAGGTGGCAGAAGTGACCGCTCAGCCAGTGGTGTTGAGTGAGTCATTCACCGGGCGGGTGGAAGCGGCTGAAACGGTTGAATTAAGGTCGCGAGTCAGCGGCTATATCCAGGAAGTCGCTTTCGAGGAGGGAGAGCTGGTAGAGCAGGGAGATCTGCTGTTCTTGATCGATCCACGCCCATACCAGGCCCGTGTTAACGCCGCCCAAGCGGATCTTGCCCAGGCCAGGAGCCAGCAGGTTCAGGCTGGCAGTGAAGCTGAACGCGCCCGGGTGTTGCTGGGGCGTCAGGCCATTTCCCAGGAAGTGCATGACCAGCGTCAATCGGCCCTGAGTAATTCGCGTGCCATGGTCGATGCTGCTGAGGCAGCGTTGCAGACCGCCGAGCTTGACCTTGAATACACCCGCATTACAGCACCGGTCAGTGGCCGCGTCGGTCGGGCGATGGTCACTCGCGGTAACTTAGCCAACGCCGACCAGAGTCTGTTGACCACGCTGGTCACCATTGATCCGATCCACGTCTACTTTGAGGCCGACGAGCAGGCCGCGTTTGCCAGCCAGACACTTCTCACCGGTGACGCGTCGAACAGCCTGAATATCGAGCTGGGCGGCGACCCGCAGCGCCAGTACAAAGGCACCCTGGACTTTATCGACAACCGCTTGAACCCCAACACCGGTACCCTGCAATTCAGGGCAGTGCTGGACAACCCGGATGGCCGCATTCGGCCCGGGGAGTTTGCGCGGGTCGAAATGCCGGTCGCGCGGTTGGACCAAGCGTTGCTGGTGGATGGCAAGGCGGTCCTGACCGACCAGGATCGCCGCTACGTCTACGTGGTGGATGAGAACAACCTCGCCCAGCGTCGCCAGGTCGACACAGGGCGCCGGGTGGATGAACGCACGGTCATCAGCGAAGGGCTTGCTGCCGGCGACCGGGTGATCGTCAACGGGGTGCAAAAAGTCTTCATGCCGGGTATGGAAGTGAGCCCCCAAACGGTGCCCGCCGCCCCGGCTGCTGACGCCCAACCCGCCATTGCTGCCAGGGAGGACTAGACCGCCATGAATTTCTCGCGTTTCTTTGTGGATCGACCGATTTTTGCAGCGGTGCTGTCGATCATTATTCTAGCGGTGGGGCTGATCTCCATACCCAACCTGCCCATTAGCGAGTACCCGGACGTGGTGCCGCCATCAGTGGTCGTTCGCACGGTCTACCCCGGCGCTAACCCGAAGGAGATCGCCGAAACGGTCGCCACGCCACTGGAAGAAGCCATCAACGGCGTTGAGGATATGATGTACCTCAAGTCCGTGGCGGGCTCTGACGGTGTGCTGCAAATGACCGTCACCTTCCGCCCTGGTACCGATGCTGAGCAGGCCGCCGTTCGGGTGCAGAACCGCGTCAGCCAGGCGGAAGCCCGACTGCCGGAAGCCGTGCGTCGGCAAGGCGTCACCACCCAGAAGCAGTCGCCAACGTTTCTGATGGTCGTTCACCTGACCTCGCCCAGCGGTGAATACGACACCCTCTACCTGCGCAACTATGTGCGACTGAATGTCCGTGACCGGCTGGCCCGGATCGAAGGGATCGGGGACGCGCAAATCTTCGGCGGAGGGGACTACGCCATGCGGGCGTGGCTCGATCCTGATCGAATAGCTGCCCGTGGCCTGACGGCCAGTGATGTGGTGGGGGCCATGCGTGAACAAAATGTACAGGTCTCCGCCGGGCAGTTGGGAGCTGAGCCCATTGAAGATAGTGACTTTCTTACCCTGATCAACGCCCAAGGGCGGCTGGAAACAGTAGAGGAGTTTGGCGACATCGTGCTGAAGCGCGGCGAGGGCGGCGAGATACTCAGGCTTTCGGATGTGGCCCGGCTGGAAATGGGCGCCGGGGACTATACGCTGCGCTCGCAGTTGGACGGCAACAACGCGGTGGGGGTGGGAATATTCCAGGCACCGGGTGCCAATGCGCTGGATATCCGAGAGCAGGTGATCGCTACCATGGAGGAGCTGTCCGAGCAGTTCCCTGAAGGTGTTGAGTACGAAGCGGTCTACGACACTACGATCTTTGTTAATGACTCTATAAAGTCAGTGATAGCCACCCTACTGGAGGCCGTGTTGCTGGTAGTGTTGGTGGTCACGCTGTTCCTGCAGACCTGGCGGGCCTCCATTATCCCGCTGCTGGCGGTGCCGGTCTCGGTGATCGGCACCTTTGGGGCGCTTTACCTGCTGGGGTACTCTATCAACACGCTGACCCTGTTTGGGCTGGTGCTGGCTATTGGTATCGTGGTGGACGACGCCATCGTGGTGGTGGAAAACGTGGAGCGGAACATCGAGGAGGGCCTGAAGCCCCAGGCCGCTGCTCATCAGGCCATGAAAGAAGTCTCCGGGCCCATTATCGCCGTGGGGCTGGTGCTGTGTGCGGTGTTTATTCCCATGGCCTTCCTGTCGGGGGTGACCGGTCAATTTTATAGCCAGTTCGCGGTGACGATTGCCATCTCCACGGTGATCTCCACCGTCAACTCGCTGACCCTGTCGCCCGCGCTGGCGGCGATGCTGCTCAAGCCCCATGACGCGCCCAAAGATCGACTCACCCGAGTGATAGATAAGCTGTTCGGCTGGATTTTCCGTCCCTTCAACCGCTTCTTTAACGCCAGCTCCAACAAGTACCAGGGCGGCGTGGCTCGTTCCCTGAAGCATCGTGGCGCGGTGTTTGTGGTCTACGCGCTGTTGCTGCTGGGTACCGGCGTGATGTTCAAGGCAGTGCCGCCCGGGTTTATCCCGGTGCAAGACAAGCTGTACCTGATTGCGGGCGTCATCCTGCCGGAAGGGGCGTCTCTGGAGAGAACCGACCAGATGCTTCAGGATGTTGTGGATATTGCCATGGAGACCGAGGGCGTGGAGCACGCCATTGCCTTTCCCGGCCTTAACGCGCTGCAGTTCACCAACACCTCCAACACCGGAGTGGCGTTTCTTACCCTCAGTTCCTTTGGTGAGCGCAGCCTTAGCGCCGCGGAGATAAACGCCCGCATTAATCAGGGCATTGGCGGCCTGAAAGAAGGCTTTGCGTTCTCCTTCATGCCACCGCCGATTCTTGGCTTGGGCAATGGGTCGGGGTTTCAGCTGTTTATCGAGGATCGCGGCAATCTTGGCTATGGGGCGCTGCAGCAGGCGGTCAATCAACTCCAGGGCGCGATTGCGCAAACGCCCGGAATGGGCTTTCCGATCAGCAGTTATCAATCCAACGTGCCGCAGCTGGATGCAGAGGTGGATCGGCTAAGGGCCAAGGCCCAGGGCGTGCCGTTGACCGAACTGTTCGACACCCTGCAGACCTATCTTGGCTCGACCTATGTGAATGACTTCAACCGCTTTGGGCGCACCTGGCAGGTGATCGCCCAGGCGGACGCCCCCTTCCGGGCCAGCGTGGAGGACATCGCCCGGCTGCGCACCCGTAACGACCAGGGGGAAATGGTGCCCATCGGCACGATGGTGGATATCAAGCAAACCTTCGGCCCGGACCCGGTATTGCGCTACAACGGCTACCCAGCAGCAGACCTGGCCGGCGAATTTGACCCCCGCGTGCTTTCTTCCGCCCAGGCGATGGATGCCATCAACGCCCTGGCGGAAGAGGTGCTGCCCCCGGGCATGGCGCTGGAGTGGACCGACCTGAGCTACCAGCAATCCACCCAAGGTAATGCGGCTCTAGTGGTCTTCCCGCTGTCGATCCTGCTGGTATTCCTGGTGTTGGCGGCCCTCTACGAGAGCTGGACGCTACCGCTGGCGGTGATTCTGATCGTGCCCATGTCGATGCTCGCGGCGCTGATTGGTGTCTGGTTTGGCGGAGGTGACAACAACATCTTCGTGCAGGTGGGGCTGGTGGTGCTGATTGGCCTGGCCTGTAAGAACGCCATCCTGATCGTGGAGTTCGCCCGGGAGCTGGAACTGCAGGGCAAGGGCGTAGTGGAAGCGGCCCTGGAAGCTTGCCGGTTGCGCCTGCGGCCGATCATCATGACCTCGATCGCTTTCACCGCGGCGGTGTTGCCTTCGGTAGTTGCCACCGGCGCAGGCGCCGAGGTACGGGCGGCGCTGGGAACTGCGGTGTTTGCCGGCATGATCGGCGTCACCCTGTTTGGCTTGTTCCTCACGCCGGTGTTCTACGTGGCGCTGCGTAAACTGTCTGGCCCATTGGTCAGCCATCATAGCGCTACATTGGACACTTCACCTCACCCTACCAGCCATGCCCAAAGTTGATGATAGAGAGGTATGCCCATTAACACGTTAAAAGGGAAGGTGAGCCCCAAAGATGCCAGCATGGCAAGGCCAATGTTGGCATCTGGAATGGCGGCGCGAATAGCAACGGGGGCGGCAATGTAAGAGGCACTGGCGGAGAGACTGGCTAGAATAACCGCTGATCCAGCGGGTAGCCCTAGCCAGTACGCCATTAGCAGGCCAAAGCAGGAAAGCACGATAGGTGCCGCGAGCGCGAATATAATCAGACGGCTGTGCCCCCACCGCAGGCTGCGCAGTGTTTCTGCCGCGACCAAGCCCATCTCCAACAGGAACAGCGCCAGAATGCCATGGAAGGCTTTGGTATACAGCCCGGTGACTGACTCACCTGCATTTGGGCCGTATAGCCAGCCAATAAGCACACCGCCCACCAACAGGATTACACCGCGATTGGTCAGAGTCTCGTGCCACAGCCCGGAAGTTTTGATCGGCTCTGACGTTGTGTCAGCGGCCTTTTTACGGCTGAAGCGCCGGTAGAGCAACAGGCCCAGCATGATGGCCGGTAGTTCGAGCAGTACCAGGTAAAGCGTCACCTGCCCACCTGTTATTAGGCTATGCGCTTCAGTATACGCCAGGGCCACGGCGAACGTACCGGCGCTAACGGAGCCATAGTGGGCTGCAAGGCTGGCGCTGTCGGCGATGGATAGCCGTACTAAATAGTGAACCACCGGAAAGATAAGCAGTGGAATGATGATCCCCAGCAGAGTGACGCCAGATAACTCGACCAGCAGCGATATGCTCAAACTGCCATGCAGCGCCATGCCGCCTTTAAGGCCAATGGTCAGCATCAGCAGTAAGCTCAATATGTCATAAGCGGCTTTGGGAATACTAAGATCGGAGCGCACCACACCGGCAACCACACCTAGCACAAAAAACATCACCACAATATCCGGCACGGACAATCTCCTTGATGGGTTTTAAAGCAGTTACTTTAGCGATCCAAAGAGATTGATGAAAACAAATAAGATTTATATAGTCATAGATGATTATCTATGGAGCTGGCTATGAAAGTACGACAACTCACTTTTCGCTTGCTACAGGTCTATGCCGACGTGGTTCGCACAGGCTCACTGACGGCCACGGCAAATCGGCTCCACCTGACCCAACCCACGGTGTCTCAGCAGCTAAAGCGGCTGAGAGAAATTGTCGGTGAACCGATTGTGCGCCACGAGGAAGGGCGCCTGGTGCCCACTGAGGTTGGTCAGGCGCTTTATCAACTCAGCCAGGACTTGCTTAGCCGTGCTGATGTGTTTAGTCAGTACCTGGAGGAGTACAACCGCGGAGGGCGCGGACACTTCAGTATTGGCTTGGTGAACACCGCGCAATATGTACTGCCACGGCTGTTAGGGCCGTTTGGTCAGGCTAACCCCCAGGTAGATGTCACGGTGGAGATAGGTAATCGCCAGCAGATGCTCAATCGTTTTGAGCGCCATGAGGATGATATCTACGTATTTAGCCACCCGCCCATTGATGACGATGTGTTAGCCGCGCCTTTTCTGAGCAATCCATTGGTAGTGGTGGGGCCGCAGCATTGCCGCTGGGCAGGCGTAGAAGGTCTCAGCATGGACGCACTCAAAGAGGAGCGATTTCTGCTGCGCGAACCGGGCTCTGCGACTCGGCATACCTTTGAAGCCTGGCTGTACAGTGCGGGTATTGAGCTACGCTCTACCCAGCAGATCGCCAGTAACGAGGCTATTCGGCTAGCGGTGGCGTCAAACATGGGTCTAGCGGTGCTGTCTCGCCACGTTGTTGCAGATTCGCCCAACGGCGTCCAAGAGCTGCCGTTGCCGGGCTTTCCGCTGAAAAGTCGTTGGCACTTTGTGGTCAGACGGCAACGCCGCTTACCCCCCGCCGCCATTCGTTTTTTGAGCTATGTACAAGCTTCGCTGGCACAAGCGTTTGACGAGCCCGAAGGGGAGATGGCCGTGGCTGAATTGCTCCAAGCCTTAAAGCCTGAACGCTGATGCATTGACTCACAAACAGCGTCAATTATCCCCGTTGAAAGCGACGTAGATCCTATGCGCTAAGCTAAGATATTAAGATAGAGCCTGAGAGCGCACTTAAGAGAGTACTAAAGAGAGTACTTAAGATCGCACTCGGTTCATGCAGTCGCACCTTGATATTTGTCTTGGGTAACCGCTGCAAACGGAGGTAACTATGCTGCTCAAAGGATCATGCCACTGCCAGGCAGTGACGTTCAGTGTGAAGTCAAACCACCCCTATCCTTTTAATCGCTGTTACTGTTCTGTGTGCCGCAAAACGGCTGGCGGGGGTGGGTACGCAATCAACCTCAGTGGAGAAAGCAAAACGCTCAACGTTAGCGGCGAAGAGCATATTACTGTCTACCGCGCCTTCATTAAGGGGGAGCAGAGCACGGGAGAGCGGCATTTCTGCAAGCACTGTGCATCGTCGCTGTGGGTTTATGACCCCGAATGGCCCGAGCTGGTACACCCTTTCGCTTCGGCGATTGATACGGACTTGCCGACCCCTCCCCGGAAAACGCACATGATGTTGGGAAGCCGGGCCGATTGGGTCGAGGTCAATGGGCATTTCCAAGATAAATGCTTCGACGAATACCCGGATGAAAGCCTGGCTGAATGGCACCAGCGCCTGGGATTGGAGTGCTAGCTTCGCTCGCTATGCTTTGATTTGCGGTATAGCCACCAAACGTCAAAGCCAAACGAATAGGTTAAAGAGATCAATGCGCTAACGGCGAGAAGGCTGGCAACAAGGTGGGAGGTTAGTGGCGTTAATGCTAGCAGTAGCGCCACCGCCTGCCAGACACAAACGGCTTTACGGCGAAAGCTTGCAAACAGCGGCTTTGAAAGCCACGGGAACTGCCAACTGGCGGCGATAAACAGGTAGCGCATTGCGCCTATCAACAGCACCCAAAACCCCAGTGATTCCAGCCGCAACAAACCTGCGCACAGTAGCAAAATCAGCAGGGCATCCAACTCCATATCAAAGCGCGCCCCGAATCGGGTGTGGCTTTTGGTGCGCCTGGCTATCCAGCCGTCAACGCCATCCAGCAGTAGGGCGATCACCGCGATCGCCAGCCATTGCCAGATTGCCCCTACAAAGGCATTGGCGGCGAGCGCACCTGCCACTAATGAAACCACAACCGCACGCACCAACGTGACCCGGTTAGCCCAACCCAGTGTGCCGTGGGGCCAGAAGATGATGACCAGAGCGGAAATAAACGTGTAGAAGGCAAAGGCCACCCACCAATTGGCCGGAGTAGCCATTAAAAGTGGTAAGCCTTTGCCTACAGCAATTAGCAGCAAGCTGCCCAGCAGTAGTTCTGCAGCGCCATAGAGACGCTTAGGCAGGGTGTAAGAAGAAGCGTTGGAAAAAAGCGGCATGGTGGCTCACGAAGCGGCGTCGCTATCCGCAGTTGAAATAAATGATGCAACTATTTTTATATGTACCATTCTTGTAGAAGAAGGTAGTGTTGTCCATAAGATCAAGAAATAGACGGGTTAGTTTCAATTGTTCCAAATGGTTAATCGAATATATTCTTTTCACCCGCTACGCTGAAGATGGTGAACCATTGAAAACTGTTCTGCCTAAGGCCATGCAATGCATGGCCACACATTATACTCGGGGGCTGAGACACACGGCGTGTCTCTTACCCCTAACTTGTCGCGCAATGGTGCCACGCCACATTCAACGGAATGAAAGAGAGCCCGAATCAAGTGGGCTCGTAACGAAAAGGAACGCTCATGTCGGCGCTTGACGATGTTGGCAAAGCTCCCAATGCCGCTAAAAAAACCTGGGCCACCGCCTTTTGGGTGACCAACCCAGCACAAGGCGAGATGAGGCGTGAACAACTAAGTCCTCCCGCCCAGGATGAGGTGCATATACGTACCTTATACAGTGGTATCAGCCGCGGCACCGAATCGTTGGTGTTCAATGGTCGTGTGCCTGAAAGCGAATTCTCGTGCATGCGGGCCCCCTTCCAGTCGGGTGAGTTTCCTGCCCCGGTCAAATATGGCTACTGCAGCGTTGGCCGCGTTGAGCAGGGGCCAAGCGTTCTCCTGGATAAAACCGTTTTTTGCCTGTTTCCCCACCAGGATCACTACATTGTGCCTGCTTCGGCAGTGCTGGAAGTACCCACCAATGTGCCTGCTAAACGTGCCGTCTTGGCGGCCAATATGGAAACCGCCATCAATGGCGTGTGGGACGCCGAGCCCATGCTGGGGGAGCGAATCACTATTATTGGCGCCGGTGTCGTCGGTGCGCTGGTTGCGTACCTGTGCGCCCAAGTGCCCGGCGTTACCGTCCAGTTAGTCGATATTAACCCTGAACGTCGCCAGCTTGCCGAGCAGTTGGACGTGACCTTCTGTACTCCCGAACAAGCCCTTCATGACCAAGATTGCGTGATCCACGCCAGCGGCCAGTCCGCCGGCTTGCGCCAAGCACTGGCGTTAGCGGGCAGCGAAGGGCGCATTATCGAAATGAGCTGGTTTGGCGAGGGGGATATTGCGATACCGTTAGGCGGTGCTTTTCACTCCCAGCGGCTGACGCTCAAGGCCAGCCAGGTAGGTCAACTGCCGCCCAAGTTACGCCCACGCTGGGACTACCAGCGCCGCCTTCAATTAGCGCTGAGCCTGCTGGTAGACGAGCGGTTGGATGCGCTAATCAGCGGTGAAAGCGACTTTGCACAACTGCCCACGCTTGCTCCTCAGTTGTTTGGCCGTGGTAGCGTTGAGCTCTGTCACCGCCTGCGCTACCCCTCATAACCTATTTACTTATGGAGCCTCTGATTAACGTAATGAGCGAAGGCCAGACAAGGCAAAAATCAACGAAAAAGCGGAGTTTACGGGTTGTAAATGAGCATTTTGAGGCGATTTTTAACGCCGTATGGTCGAGCGCAATAGTTAATCAGAGGTTTCTTATCATTTGGAGTCTCTATGTTTCGTTTATGTGTTCGTGACCACTTTATGATTGCCCATAGCTTTAATGGTGAGATCTTTGGCCCTGCCCAGCGTACCCACGGGGCTACCTATGTTGTCGACGTAGTTTTTCAGCGCCCCGAGCTGGATGAGGACGGCCTGGTGATCGATATCGGCCTTGCCAGTGAAACAGTTAAATCGGTACTGGCGGGTTACAACTTCTGTAATTTGGATGAAGTGCCTGAATTTGCCGGTAAAAATACCACCACCGAGTTTATGGCCAAGGTGATCTTTGACCAGCTCGCCAAGGCGATTGGTGAGGGCAAAATGGGCATCACCGCCAAAGGGATTACCCATATGGAGATCAAGCTACATGAATCCCATGTAGCCTGGGCAAGCTATGAAGGCGCTCTATGAGTAAGCGGTTTAACCTTATCGTTGCCGGTGACCCTGCTCAGCGTACCGGCGGCTATATTTACGACGCCCAAATTGTCTCGGCCCTGCGTGACCAGGGATGGGAAATTGACGTCGTCGGCTTGGCTGGCACGTTTCCTGATGCGGATGCCGAGGCAGCAGAAGCGCTCACTCAGGCCCTAGCGTCGCTTCCCGATCAGGCGGCGGTGGTGATTGATGGCCTGGCCATGGGAGCGCTACCGGAGGTGGTTGCCCAACATGCCCAGCGGCTGGAAATCACAGCGTTGCTGCACCACCCCTTAGGCGATGAGTTGGGGCTTGATGAGGCTGATCAGCAGCGCTTTCATCGCAGCGAGTTAAACGCGCTTGCCCACGTGGCGCGGATTATCGTCACCAGTCACTTTACCGCCCGGCGCTTACCTGAGCTGGCGGCTCACTATGAAATGCCACTCAATCCCAGTGTCACTGTGGTTGAGCCGGGTGTTGCCCAGGCGCCGATCAGCTCCGCAGCAGAACCGGGTGAGCTACTACGTTTGCTATGTGTGGCAACGTTAACGCCGCGCAAAGGGCAGGATATTCTGGTAAAGGCATTGGCGGGCGTTAGCGGCGATCACTGGCAATGCGACTGCTACGGTGGCGCCCGGGATGCCACTTTTACCCAGCGTGTACAGCAACTGATTGATCAGAACGGCTTGCAAGACAGCGTACGGCTTCACGGCGAGTGCGATGGCGCTACGCTGGAAGCGGCCTATCGCAGCGCCCATGCGCTGGTACTGCCCTCTTGGTATGAAGGCTACGGCATGGTGGTCACCGAAGCCCTGGCCCACGGCCTGCCAGTGATTACCACTACCGGTGGTGCGCTTCGCGATACCTTGCCTGCAGGCGCTGGTTTGAGCGTTGAACCGGGTGACGTCGACGCGCTTCAAGATGCCCTCAGCCGTTTTTGCCATGACGACAAACTACGCCACCAACTGCGCCAGGGAGCGGCCCAGGCCCGGGATGCGTTAAGCGACTGGCAAGAAGCGGGGGCCAAGTTTGCCGCGGCGTTAACTGCGCCCGCCGATTCTCCAAATTTGCGCCCAGGCAGCCAGTTTGCGTCCGACTGGCTGACGCTGCGGGAGGCGGCTGATGTCGATTCCCGTAGCCAGCCCTTGGCTGAGCTTGCCGCGGAGTGGCTGAGCGCGCGTACTCCGGCGCCGCTGATAGCGGATCTTGGCTGCGGCCGGGGCAGTAATATGCGCTTTCTGGCGCCGCGCCTGAATGGCCAACAGCGCTGGAAGCTGATCGATCACGACGCCATTTTGTTAGCCCAGGCGCGCCAGCGTGCTGCCGGATTAAGCAATAGCCAAGGGCAGCCCGTGGCCGTTGAGACGCACTGCGTATCGTTGGAACTGCTTGCTGAGGTGCCGCTTGACGACGCGCACCTCGTCACCGCATCGGCGCTGCTGGATCTGGTCTCCGAGCAGTGGATCGATGCTTTTGTGGCTCGCATTGCCGGGCAGCAGCAGGCGCTGCTGATAGCGCTAAGCGTGACCGGTGAGTGGCACTTTATTGACCCTCAAGGCGCGCCGGTGCTGGATGACGAAGACCGCTGGCTGCAGGCGATGTTTATGGCTCACCAGCAGCGCGATAAAGGTTTAGGTGATGCACTAGGCGGGCAGGCGCACGGGGCATTAGTTGCCGCGTTAGAGAGGGCTGATTATCGCATTGAGCAAGCTGAAACACCGTGGCAGCTCGCTGCTGGCAGTCAAGAACAGCAGCCGTTAATGATGGCGCTACTCGAAGGCTGGGCCGAAGCTGCCACCGAGCAAGCCCCGGAAGCGGCGGCGCGTATTGCCACCTGGTTACAGCAGCGCCAGCAGGCGGTGGCCAATGGCGAACTGGGTATTTGGGTGGGGCACCGCGACCTGTTTGCTACGCCTCTGTTTGCCAATCCCAGGGAAGAGGCCTAATCCTATGGGGCCTGATCAAGGTATGTTCACTCGACTGGGTGCTTGTTCTAAAAAGCTGGCGCGGAGAAGCCCATGGCTACGCCGCGTGGTGGTCAGCCTAGCGTTGCTGGGTGCGGTGGCGATGTGGGTGGAGCCCCAGGCGATTGTGGCGGAGGTGCAACGTTTCTCCGCGGAGTGGGTCGTGCTGGCGTTAGCCATCAGCACGCTACAGATCATGCTTTGCGCCTGGCGCTGGCAGTTTACCGCGGGTCTTATTGATGTACCGCTGCGGTTTGCTTACGCGCTACGGGAGTACTACCTGGCCCTACTGGTCAATCAGCTGTTGCCCGGCGGTGTATTAGGCGACGCCGGGCGGGCGCACCGCCATGCCACTCAAGCGCAGTCTAGGGGACGCGCCTGGCGAGCGGTGATTATTGAGCGCGCCTCGGGGCAGGTCGCCGTGGTGATGCTAACGCTAACCGCGCTGCTTTTCTCACCGCTCTGGCATGCCGCGCTGGGTGGGGCAGTCATCACTGCGGTGGGTTTAAGCGCATTAGCTGCTCTTGCGGCGATCATCGTCAGCGGCCTACTGTTGCGCCAACGTTTTAGCCCTTGGTTAGCAGGGCTGCCCAGTTGGTGCCAAGCCCTGGCTCGCGATGTAAGGCGTGGCTTGCTGCGGCGCGGTGTGTGGCCCCAGCAACTGCTGTCTTCGTTGGCGATTGTGCTGAGCTATGGCCTGGTAATGGTCTGTGCGGCTCGGGCGATTGGCGTTGAGCTACCGTCGCTGCAAGTGCTGGCGCTGACACCGGTACTGCTACTGGCCATGCTGATCCCGTTTTCGGTAGCCGGATGGGGATTGCGTGAAGGCGCCGCTGCCGGGGTCTGGGCGCTGGTCGGCCTGCCACCCGCTCAAGGCGTGGCGGTGTCATTGGCTTACGGGGTGCTGGTGTTGCTGGCGAGCCTACCGGGTATCTGGGTGGCGCTGAGTCGTCGTGAAAAAGCGCAACCTTCAGGCGGTAGTATCCCGCAGTCGCAGATCGAACAGCGTATCGTCACCGCAGCGGAAAGTTCGCGCGGGCGGGCGCAGCGCACTCTCAAGGGTCTCGATGGGCGTCATTTGCAGCCCTGGCCTACCGGAGCCGATCAGCAGCGGGGCGACCAGCAGATGCAGTCGATCAACGGTTCCCGCTTCGATAAACTGAGACACCGTAATGCCGCCGCCTTCTATCAACACCCGCGGCAGGCCCTTCTTGGCCAGCAGGGTGACAACACCATGGGGAGCGAACTGACCGCTGGCGTTCAGGGGCAGTACGCAACGTTCAACGTGGGCCAGGCTCGTCGTTGCCTGCAGCTCAGACCTTACGTCAGACCCCACGATATGCAGCGTCGGGGCGCTATCGGTGTTCAGCAGTGCCAAGTCGCTGGGAATGCGGCCGCGTGGATCCAGCACCACCCGCGTCGGGTTAGTGCCGCTAACATGGCGCACGGTCAGCTGCGGGTTATCGGCGCTGGCGGTACCCGCGCCGACCACCACTGCGTCGACCAAAGCGCGCAGACGATGCAGGTGAACCAAACTTTCATGGCCGTTGATGTAGTGGGAGTGGCCGCTTTCCGTGGCAATGCGGCCATCCATACTCTGTCCCAGCTGCGCCACCACCCACGCCGGTCGACTGGCCAGCGGGGTCAGGCAATCGAGCAGCTCTCGCGCCTCAGCGGTGATCGCTTTAGCCGTTTGCCACTCGCCGGTTGGCGCCAAGGTGATCGCCACATCGCAAGAGCGCCGATGACGCAACGCCAACAGCCATTCCCAAGCATCGGACAGCGCAATAATGTTGACATGGGATTCGGGCATGACGCCTCCGTGCTAGAAAATCCGCTTCATCATGCGGGCTCTCGTCAGTTGAGAGCAAGTTGTTTAGAGCAAGCATGCGCCATCCCCCTCGTAAGGAAGCCAGGAGGCCTACATGTACCAGATTGAACGCGCTATTTTCGACATCCGCCGTGGATTGCCAGTGGTGGTGAATGCCAGTGGGCAGCGTTTGCTCGTGCAGGCGCTGGAAGGCAGTGAATCGGTCGAAGCGCTGGCTTTGCTAGCAGGCGAGCGGCCTTCGCTGGTGCTTACTCGTCACCGCCTGACGGCGATGGGCATGAACTTGTCCGCCGAGGCCGCCAGCCTACCGCTGGTAGCTCACATTAGCACCAATGAGCTGAATGGCTTGGCCACGGCGGAAACGCTTTCACAACCTGCGGGTGGGTTACTGAGCGGGTTAAAGCCCGCCGGAATAGCCGAACTAGGCGCCGTGACGCTGATGCGCAGAGCCCTGCTGATTCCCGCAGCGCTCTGCGCTTTTGTTAGCCAAGAGGCTACAGCGACCATTGAGCAGCAGTTGGCAGAAGGACGCCTGCTGCAAGTCAGCGCTGAAGACGCTACACAATGCCTTGCCGGGGCGCCGGGCATGCTCAAGCGGGTGAGCGAAGCGAATATCCCCCTCGAGGATGCTGCCGACAGCCGCTTTGTGCTTTTCCGTGAGCCGGACGGCCTGCGTGAGCACGTTGCTGTGGTGATCGGTAAACCGGAGCGCTGGGAAGGCGCGGTGCCGCTACGCCTGCACTCGGCGTGTTTAACCGGTGACCTGTTCGGCAGTCTGCGTTGCGACTGCGGCGAGCAGCTACGCAACGCCGTGGCGGATATTCAAGCCATGGGTGGCGGTGTGCTGCTCTATTTGGCTCAAGAGGGCCGGGGCATTGGCTTAGCCAATAAACTACGCGCCTACACCTTACAGGATGGTGGCCTGGATACCGTGGATGCGGATCAAGTACTCGGTTTTGGTGACGATGAGCGCCAGTATGCGGTGGCGGTGGATATGCTTAACGCGCTTAACATTGACCAGGTGCAACTGCTGACCAATAACCCCTTGAAGATGGAGGCATTGCGTCAAGGCGGTATCGAGGTGGTCTCACGCCAGGCGCTTTACGGCAGCGTTACCGACCATAACCAGCGCTACCTCAATGCCAAGGCCACCCGTGGCGGACACTTGTTGGAAGACGTATTAAGCGGCCAGCGCTAAACCGTACTAAGCGGTGAGCGCTAACCTAATGATGGGGATCTCGCTAGCTGGTTAGCGGCGGTAGGTGGGCGGTTTCCGTCACTACGGCCACCAGTTGGCGGGCATAGTGCTGAACCAGCCGTTCGCCTAGTTCAGCGCTGGCTTGGCTGGCATCGCCCGCCACACCTTGGATGCTTAAGTCTTCTGCCAGCCAGGCAACAGCTGCAGCACCTTCTGCGCTCACTAATGCATCGCCTTGGGGCGCTGCAGGCGGGGTGGCCTTGTAGCCGTCCAACTGCACCAGCGCGGGCGCTAAATAGCGCATCATCGCAGTTTCGAGCAGTCCCCCGTGTAAGCCGTAGCGCAACTCTTCCGCATTAATGGCACCCTCTAACGGTGGTAGTCGGGTATAGGTCGCTTTTACCACGCGCATGCTATGCCGCCGCCGTAGGGTTAAGCCTGCCAAATCCATCACCGCCTTATTGCCACCATGGCTGTTAAGCAGCACCAGTCGGCGTATGCCGGCGCGAGCCAGGCTATCCCCATAAGCCTCTAATGTGGCAATGGCCAGCGGTGCTGGCAGGCTAAGCGTGCCGGGGAAACTGGCGTGCTCATCGCTTGCTCCGACGGCAATGGCGGGCAGGCAGATGACATTAAGGTTCGGATCAAGCGCCTCCAGCATCGCGGCTTGCAGGCCCTCGCCAATGGTCAAGTCGGTGGCCAAGGGGAGGTGAGTGCCGTGTTGTTCAATGGCGCCGAGTACCAGCACCGCTACCGGGTCGCATTGGGCGAACTCGGCTAACTGCGGAGCGGTTAGGGTTTGCCAGTGGTGAATCATAAAATGAGAAGCCTTTAGGTATTAAGCATCATTCAGAAGTAATCGATGATCCGAGCGGCAGGCGTACAGGTCACCGGAAGGCAATCCTTCGGCCCCTGCGCTTAGCCACTCGCTAACCGCTTGTGGCGTTTGCCACTCGGCCCAGCGAAAGTGGCGCTGCTCACCAGCTACCACGTTGTAGCGGTACTCGCCAAGGCGGCTTAAGTGGTTCACGCAGGCGTCGTTTATTTCCAGGGCACCTGCCACAAACTCCACCGACAGCGCGGCCACCGGGCAATTTAGCCCCGCCAAAACCTCCGCCTCAAAGCCTTCAACGTCGATTTTTATAAAGCTGGGTTCGCCATACTCGTCAATTAACGCATCCAGCGTGGTCACTGGCACCCGTAAACGCTGCTCCCACCGTACCTGACTAAAGCCTGCGTTGCGTTCGCCGATCTGCTCCCGCCACTCGGTGGCCAGGGTGGAAAGGGTCGGGTTGCTGGGGCTGATCGCGATCTCGGCAAAGCCCACCGTAGGGCCCGCCGCCATCGGCAGCAGGGTAATGGTCGGCGGTTTTACCAGGCGTTTAAACCATTTGGCGAGGTCGGGCTGGGGCTCCAGCGCCACCACCTTGGCGCCGAGCGCATGAAAAGCTGCGCTACGGTCGCCTAGATGCGCGCCAATATCAAAGGCAACGGTGCCGGGTTGTATGAAAGGCTGATAGAGGCGCTGCAGGCCACGCTGACGCCCAGGCCGCCAATAAATAAACAGCGAGCGGGCTAGCCCACCCGCGCTGCGCAGTCGTCGTAGCGCCATGCGCCGCATTAGTTGGGCTCTCTGAATGGACGTGCCTTGATCCACACAGGCGCTGGCGAGATAAGGTTGGCTTGATAAGTGCTATTCGTCATCGGGATACCACACGTAATTCCAGGTTTCGCTAACTGGTTCGCCGTTTAAGGTGAGCCTTAGGCGAACATCGCTGGGTTGATCGCTGGCGGGTAGCCGGAAGCTGGCTCGCCAGCCATTGTTGGGCAGCGCGGTGACCTGGGGGAGCAGTACCTCGCCGTGTTGGGCGCTAATATCTAACTCGACGGGCTGGTCAGCGGTGAGCTCCTCTAAGGCACCTCCCTGAAAGTCGACAATAAACTGGCGCTGGCCTTGTGAGGCAGAGTCCGCTTGCCCCGGCACCGCCGCATTGCCATGACGAGTGCGAATGGCGCGGCCAAGATTGTGCGCATCAGGCTGAGTGTTCAGCGTGTGAGTGAGATAGTGCAGGCGGCGCGATTCGCCGGCATCCAGGGTGTCGTCCGCCATCCAGTAGGCGACTATATTGTCGTGAGTCTCATCGGGGGTAGGGATTTCGACAAGTTCCACGTGGCCCGGCCCCCAATCATCCAGCGGGACAACCCATTGGCTGGGGCGACGGTGATACTGGGCTTCGGTATCCAAATAGCGGTTAAAATCCCGTTCCCGTTGCATTAATCCAAAGCCTTGAGGGGAGTCGTCTACAAAGGCGGATGTATGCAGGTGAGATGGGTTACTCAGCGGGCGCCAGATCCACTCACCGCTACCGGCATGTATCAGTAGGCCGTCGGAGTCGTGCACCTGTGGACGAAAATCGTCCGGCCGCTCGCGGCTTGCCTCACCATAAGTAAACATACTGGTGAGCGGTGCAACGCCCAGCTTGGTAATATCTTGCCGGGCAAACAGCTCCGCTTCGACCTCGACCTGAGTATTCTCACCGGGTTGGATAACAAAGCGATAGGCGCCGCTGACCGAGGGGCTATCCATTAACGCCAGCAGTTCAATCTGTTCGGCATCAGCCTCGGGTTTATAGAGCCAAAACTCGCGAAATGCCGGAAACTCTTCGCCATCTGGTGAGGCGGTATCGATCGCCAGCCCGCGGGTAGAGAGTCCGTAAGCCTGGTCACGCCCCACAATGCGGAAGTAGCTGGCACCGAGAAATACACCAAATTCGTCGGCGTAGTCATCGCTGTTAAGAGGGTAGTGGAGGCGAAACCCCGCATGGCCGCTGCCGGCTAAGTCTTGCTCTTTCAGTGCGGCGGCATTGCCATCGTAGGTGTAGTCCTCTGCTGAAAAGGGCAGGGGCGTTACCGTGTCGTTTTCGATAACGTTCAAGGCAATCGGGGTTTGAAACAGAAAGCCGCTATGAAATAACTGTAGGTTAAAAGGGCTCTCGTCTTTCCAGTAGGCGTGTTCGGGATCAAAGCGAATTTGCCGGTAGGTATCGTAATCAAGCTCACGCAATACCTCTGGTAAGGTCTCTTCCGGGGCTTGGTAGGTTTCTTGAGCAAGCTGTTTGGCGCGTTCAATAACCTGCCTGAAGTGCGCATCGTCTGCGGCCAACGCTGGCAAGGTCAGCGCGCAGCCAATTAACACTATCCATTTGCCAGGCCGCCACTTGGCAACCGGCTTCCTACCAACTTGATTACAACGCATGGGCGAAATCCTTTCCGGTGAGGGCCTGCAAAGCGCATGGCCTAAAGCCAAGCAAAGCGTGAAATTTTTACACAACAACTATACGATAAAATATTACAGTACATGATTATTGCGCTTTTCAGCAGCCTTATTCCTTGCTCTCTTATCTTGCGATTGGGTACAGCTACTCAACGAGACCAAGCGCTGACAGACTGTACCTTTGACACTGTAAGCTAAAGTAGGCACCTATGGGGATGCGATGAGTCGATTATTACTAATGCTTCTAACGCTGAATTTCTTACTCATCGCGCCGCTCTGGTGGCGTTTTGGCGAGATCAGCTCATATTTGCTCGCTTGGGAGGCGCTTATCATTGCGCCGCTCATGTTGCTGCTTCCCGTCGGTCAAGCGCGCCGCATAGTGTCCATCGGACTCGTTAGTTGGGTGATGTTGGCAACCGCCGCGAATCTAGGCGCAGCCGCCACCCAAATGGCCTTTGCCCGGCCACTTAATCTTTATCTTGATATACCTTTGCTGCGCTCAATTTATCACCTGCTAGTAGGTAATGTAGGTCAACTGTTGGCAGTTTGCGCAATGCTGCTGGGGGTTGCCCTGCTGATAGCCATCACTCTGGTTTTGGCACGCCTGATGATGCCACCCGTTGCCTACTCTGTTAAGCGCCTGCCTGGCGTGGTCGCGTTAACGCTGCTGGTCACTGCCACTACCGGCGCGGCGCTTGAACTCAATGGAGTACGGCTGATAGAAAGCGCGCGCTTGCCAGCGGTGGACACCACGCGTTTTCAGTGGCAGCAAATTACCGATACCCACGCCGCCCGCCTCGCCTTTACTGCACAGCTGGAGGCCGCACCCATGGAGGCGCGACCACTGCCGGGATTGGCGGGGCGCAATGTACTGCTCACCTTTATTGAGTCCTACGGTATCTCGGCGCTGGAAAACCCACGTTACTCCGACGTTCTACTGCCTACTCTAGCCGAGATGCAACAGCGCCTGGGGGAGCATAACCTTCACGTGGTCTCTGGCATGTTGGCCTCACCCATTCGTGGTGGGCAGTCATGGCTAGCCCACGCGACAGCCCTCAGCGGCCGCTGGATCGACAACCAGCTGTGGTATCAGCTGATGTTGGACAGCGGCCACTCCACTTTGATCGATGATTTTCGTGCCACTGGTCAGCGAACCCTCAGTGTGATGCCCGCCATTACCCTGGCGTGGCCGGAAGGGGAGGCCTACGGTTTCGATGAAATTGCCGCAGCGAAAGATATCGCTTACGCCGGGCCTACTCTCAACTGGGTAACCATGCCGGATCAATTCACTCTCGATTACACCCAGCGCTACTTGCTAGGTGAGACACCGGTGTTTGCCCAATTGGCACTGATCTCCAGCCATGCCCCATGGACGCCGATTCTGCCGGTACTGGACAATTGGTCATCCATTGGCGATGGGCGTATTTTTGCCCCCTGGGAGGATGCCGGTGACCCACCAGAAGTGCTGTGGCAGGACATTGAGCGCATTCGTGACCACTACGCCTGGTCGGTGGACTACGCTGTGAAAGTCACCGGCCGCTGGGCTGAACGTGTAGTGGATGATAATACCTTGATGATAGTGCTGGGGGATCATCAAGCCGCGCCGTTGATTACCGGTGACGATGCCAGCGCGGCAGTACCGGTGCATATTATTAGTGGCGACCCTGAACTATTGGCGCCCTTTATAAAGCGTGGCTTTGTTCCTGGCACGTTGCCTACGCTCAAAGAGTCGCGCGACGCGCCCAGAATGAGCCAATTACGCCACTGGCTGCAGGCCGATTTTGGAGAGTTAGCGGTGGATGTAGCCACTGATGTGGCAACAGGAATGACTGCTGGGGTAAGTGTTGCCTCTGATGTACGGCCAGTCACCGTTTCAAACACAATGACAAGGACGCAGGAATGATTCAGCCAGTGATTTTAAGCGGAGGCAGCGGCACGCGGCTCTGGCCGCTTTCCCGAGAGCAGATGCCGAAACAGTTTTTGCGCTTAACCTCCTCCCAGAGTCTGCTCCAGCAAACCCTAAGCCGCTTAGCCGGGCTAACCGACACAGCACCAATGCTGATGGGCCATCATAGTCACCGCTTTTTAATGGCCGAACAGCTGCGCGAAATGGATCAAGCCGCTACCCTGGTGCTTGAACCTGAAGGCCGCAATACCGCTCCGGCAATTGCTTGTGCGGCGCTATTGGCGCGCCAGTCTGGCGATGACCCGCTACTGCTAGTGCTCCCGGCTGATCATGTGATTGGTGATGTCCAGGCGTTTCAATATAGCGTTTCACTGGCTGTGTCGTTAGCAGAAGCGGGTTATCTCGTAACTTTTGGCGTTGTGCCCACACAGGCTGAAACGGGTTACGGCTATATAGCTTGCGGGGAGCCGCTGGAAGGCGGCCATCATCTGGCGGCCTTTATTGAAAAACCCGATGCCAAGCGGGCGACAGCGTTAGTCGACAGCGGCGATTACCTATGGAACAGCGGCATGTTTCTACTTCGCGCTTCAAGTTACTTAGGTCAACTAAAACGGCTCCAGCCAAATATGCTGGAAGCCTGCGAAGAGGCGGTTAGCAGTGCGCATCATGACTTGGATTTTCTACGTTTGGGTGAAGCGGCGTTTCATCGCTGTCCTGCAGACTCCATCGATTACGCGGTGATGGAGCACTGCGATCGTGCTGCGGTAGTGCCATTGGCTGCCGCTTGGAGCGATATCGGCAGTTTCGATGCGCTGTGGTCAACCGTTACGCCTGACGCGGCGGGTAATGCTACCAAAGGCGATACGTGGTTGACCGACACGCAGGATTCGTTGGTGTTTGGCGAGCACCGCTTGGTGGCCACACTGGGCGTGAATAATCTGATTGTCGTGGAGACATCGGATAGCGTACTAGTGGCCCACCGTGATCAGGCGCAGCAGGTAAAGCAGCTAGTCACATCGCTTACCCAAGCGGGGCGTAGCGAACCCTGCACGGCAGCCCAGATCCAGCGTCCCTGGGGCAGCTTTCAGGCCATGGACAGAGGCGAGCGTTATCAGGTCAAACGCATTACCGTTAAGCCTGGTGGGCGTTTATCGCTGCAGCGCCACCATCACCGGGCTGAACACTGGATCGTGGTGAGGGGAACAGCGCAGGTAACGCTAGAAGAGAGTCGCTTTTTGGTAACTGAAAACCAGTCCACCTATATACCTATTGGGGCACTGCACCGGCTGGAAAATACCGGCAAAATACCCCTTGAACTGATCGAAGTGCAGTCGGGGAGTTATTTGGGCGAGGACGATATCGAGCGTTTAGATGATGTTTACGCCCGTGGCAGCAGTGAATGACGTCTAACTCACCAAAGCCAGCTATTAGGGCGTGCCGGTGTTAGCCCTTTGCGAACATCGACCCAGCCGAGTACGCAGCGCACGCCTAGCCATACCGCTAGCAGCGGCCAGAGCAGGGTGCCGACTATCACAATGCTTAGCAAAAAGGCGATGCAGGCATAGAGCGTGCCGATCCAGAAGGTGCGGATCAGATACCGGTAGTGCTGCTGCAGCCAGGGCGCCGCTTCTTTACGATAAACATAGGCGATGATTACGCCAATCAGCAGGGTGATATTGGCAGTGACAATACCCGCTAAGTAAAGCGCGTAGATAATCTGCGGAGCGCGTATCTCATCGCGGGGTATAGGGGGTTGTGCCATCAGTTCTCTCTTTTTCAGCCTAATAAAGACGATAGTCGCGGAAGTTGGCTAGATTTTGCTGCTCCTGCACTACTTTACGGTAGCGCTTGTACTCCCATTGATACTGTGCAGGCTCCAAGGCAATCGCACTCTCGACGCTGGCATTGACGCCTGTGGCAGACTGCACATCATCGTCGCTATAGACCCGCTCGTCGGCATCCAGAAAATGGATCTCAAACCCTTTACCAGGAATACGTAGCGCGACGCCGGTGACTACCCGTGCCTGGGTGCGGGCGACCAATTTCGGCAGCAGGGTGGCGGTGTAAGCCTCGCGACCAAAGAAGGGTGCAAAAACGCCGCTGCCCCAGTTGGGCTCCTGGTCAGGTAGTATGCCAATCGCTTCGCTGCGTTTAAGCGCTTTAAGTAGTGCCGCAACGCCGCGGGGGTTGGTGGGAACCAAACTTGCCCCCATACGCTCGCGGCCATGACGAATGACGGGATCGAGGGCGGTGATTTTGGGTGGCTCGTACATGGCGGTGAAAGGGAAATGGCTCGAGAGCCAAAAGTTAAGCACCTCCCAGTTGCCGAAGTGCGGGGCAAGCACAATCACGCCGCGGCTTTCGGTGCGGGCGTTATCGAGCTTGTCGCGACCGTGCACCGCTAAAATGCTGGTCTCTACCTTGTTTGGTTCCGCCATCCAGGCGTGGCCCAGCTCCAACATCGTAGCCGTTGAGTGGCGTAAACTGTGCTGACCAAGGGTTTTACGTTCAGCAATGGAGAGGTCTGGGTAAACGATCGCTAAGTTGCGATCGGTTACCCAACGCTCACGCTTATTAAAGCGGTAAACCAGGGGGCCGAGCGCCGAAGAAATACGCCACAGGCGCGCAAGCGGCCAGCGTGACAGTTGACGCCACAGCCAACTGATCGCACTGGCTTTGGAAAAACGCCTAGCGTTATTAGCCCCCTGTGGTGTCATCGTTAAATCAACCAAGTATCTACATTGGAAGGTGCGCGCTTCTCTTGCAGCCCTTTGAAACCTTTAACACAGCGAATAATGAACCACACGGCTAGCGCCAGCAAAAGTGGGAAACCGATCACTGCAAAGAGCAATATCGAGAAAATAATGCCGTACACCAATCCTATCCAGAAGGTGCGGATCTGGTAGCGGTAGTGCTCGTCCAGCCACGTAGGGCCTTTGCCCTTATAGACATAGGCAATGACCACACCAATAATCGACGTAAAACCAAGGATAAAACTGGCCAGATAGAGCGCATAAATAACCATTGCCATGGTTGTGTCGGGCTGGGAGCTCTGCTCTTCGCTTACGACTTGGCCGTCGAGTGGGGATTCACTTTCGTTATCAAGCATAACGTTTCCTTTCATTCAATTGTATAGATGCTGAAGTGGGTGATGGTGCTTGGCACATCAGTGCGCGCTATTTAAGCGCGATATATAATACCTTGATTCATTAGACTTAGCATTAACGCGAAGAGGGGCGGCAAATCTCTAGCAGGTTACCGTCCGGGTCACGCAGATAAATCGACTCAATCGGGCCTGTGGCGCCTTGGCGGGCGACGGGGCCTAGCTCTACGTCTATCGCCAGCGCATCTAAATGCTGCTTGAACTCATCCAGCGGCAGCTGGCAGCGCAGGCATAAGTCCAGGCTGCCAGGGGTGGGTGTGGCTGAAATGGGGGCAATATCGGTGTCGGTTTGATGTAGGCGAAGTGCCGTATCACCGAGCATTAAATCGACCCGTTGGGCATCGCGATAGCGCACGTCTAGGCCCAAAACACGTGAGTAAAAATCGACTGCGCGACCCATATCGGTCACGGTTACAACAAGATGATCCAGACCTGATAGCATGCCACCTTCCTTAATACGTAACGATAAGCCAGAGAATACGATGATGCGCTGCTGTCCGCTCTGTGTGGAGCCCACTACTGCGCCCTACCACCGGGATCGGCGTCGTGACTACTACCAGTGTGCCACGTGCAAGCTGGTATTTGTCCCCCCCGAGCAGCATTTAAGCGCCGCTGCAGAAAAGGCCGAATACGATAAACATCAAAACTCGCCGCATGATACGGGATACCGGCGCTTTTTAGGGCGTTTATTTACCCCGCTGTTAGCTAAGCTCGAACCCAACGCCCGCGGTCTTGATTTTGGTTCAGGGCCAGGGCCGACGCTGTCGGTTATGTTCGCAGAGCAGGGGCACTCGATGGCTATTTACGACCTTTTTTACGCCCCCGATGCCTCAGTTTTGACACAAATATATGATTTTATCACCGCCACAGAAGTTGTTGAGCACTTGGTGCAGCCCGGCAAGGTGCTTACGCAGTTGGCGGCTCAGCTCTCGCCAGGTGGCTATCTGGGCTTAATGACCAAGCGCGTCACTTCGCCGGAGGCTTTTGCCCGCTGGCACTATATTAGCGACCCCACCCATATCAGCTTTTTTAGTGAGGAGACCTTCCGTTGGTGGGCACAAAAGAATAGTTTAGTAGTGGAATTTCCTGGGCCAGACACGGTTATTCTACACAAAACGCTAACGTGAATAATTATAACGTTAGAAAAGCATTGACTTTGCCCCCTTTGGGGTAATAATTGCGCGCCGCTATCCCGGCCTGACTCGATGTGCCAGGTGAGATGACGGTTCCTGTGAACACGCTTAGTAGCGTTTTTACGCCTGTTTTCAGTCCTTTGTTTCACCACTTTTAGGCAAGACGAGGTTTTCATGTCGCGGCAACTGCTAGCCATGGCGCTGGCGCCCCTGTTAGGGCTCTTCATTCTCGGGATTGGCAACGGTTTTCTTGCCACCTTAATTACCGTGCGCTTGGATGCTGCCGGTGAGTCGGCCACGGTCATCGGTATTGTCTCGTCGGCTTACTTTATCGGTTTAGCGTTGGGCGCAATGGTGAATGACCGCCTGTTGCTGCGCATTGGCCATATTCGCGCTTACGGCAGTTTTGCCTCATTAGTGGCCGTCACGGTGCTGCTGCAAGGCTTGTTCTTCGACCCCTGGGCCTGGTTTGTACTGCGCCTTATCGGCGGCTGGGCCACGGTTGGGGTTTATCTGGTTATCGAAAGCTGGCTGCTCACGTCAGGCGACCAGAAGGTTCGCGGCCGCCTGCTGGCGCTTTATATGATTTCACTTTACGCCGCCGGTGTATTGGGCCAACTGCTGCTGGGTGTTACCAACGCCATGGGCGTCACTGCGCCCTTTATGGTGATTGGGCTACTGGCCTCGCTCTCTGTGCTACCTATGGCGATGATTCCTCGCGTGTCACCGATTATGGAGCACGCCGAACCGCTTCCCCCGCACCGTTTGATCACCCTGACGCCCACCGGTGTGATGGGTAGTTTAGGCTCTGGGATGGTGGTAGCCGCAGCGTACACACTGCTCCCGCTCTATTTACAGCGTATTGGCATGAGTGTCAGTCAGGTGGGGCAGATGATGGCGGTGGTGATTATGGGCGCGATGCTGCTGCAGTACCCGATTGGCCGTTGGTCGGATCGCCATGACCGACAAATGGTACTGATTGGCATTAGCGGTTTCTGCGTGCTGATCTCGGCGGCGATGCTTTGGCTGCCGCTCTCTACGCCGCTGTTGGCGGTACTGCTATTCTTGCTTGGCGGTGGGGTATTTGCGCTCTACCCGGTGGCGGTGAGCCACGCCGCCGACCGCGCCCCCGCAGGGGCGCTGGTGCGTATGAGCCAGGGCCTGTTGCTGATCAACTCCATTGGCGCCACGATCAGCCCGCTAATGATTTCTCCGGTGATGACCGCGATGGGCGATGCGGGTCTGTTTTGGGCCTTCGGCTCACTAAGTCTGTTCTTTGTTATGTTCTTCTCCTGGCGGCGTAGCGTGCGCCCGGCGCCTGTGCCTGTGGCACCCTTTACGCCGACTACGCCAATGACCGCTGCTGGTGCTGAGCTGGTGGTCACCGAGGAGTTGATGCAGGGGGCACTGGAGCACGAGCACTTGGAGGATCTCTCAGATGCCGTATGGGACGTCGACGCCGCTGAACCGGTGGTAGGGCCGCCTGCGGAAGATGAGAGCCATATCACTTATTATGATGATGTGGAGCAAGCAAGTGAGCGAAAGTAAAGACGGGTGAGGACGCTAATCATAGCGGGTGATACCTTGGGCTAATGGTGTGGGCAAGAGAGTGTTACTACTATCAAGGGTACACTTTCAAACAATTGTTTAATTTTCAGCCCGAGGTTCGCTATGAATGTTTACGCCGCACCGGTACGCGATTTGCGCTTTGTGCTTGAAGAGCTGCTAGCGCACCGTTCGCTTAGCCTGCCGGGCTTTGAAGAGGCCACGCCAGACTTGGTCGAGGCGGTACTCGAAGAGGCCGCAAAACTGGCCGGTGACATTTGGGGCCCGCTTAATAAGATTGGTGATCAGCAAGGGGCCAAGCGCCACTCCGATGGCAGTGTGACGACGCCAGAAGGCTTCGCGACGGCTTACCAGGCTTATGTCGAGGGTGGCTGGAACGGTATTGGTGTATCAGAAGCACTAGGTGGTCAGAACCTGCCCGAGGTGGTTGCCAGTGCGGTGCAGGAGATGCTTCACGGCGCGAATATGGCGCTGGGGCTCTGTCCCATGTTGACCGCTGGTGCTATCGAAGCGTTGGCTCATCACGGTAGCGATGCGCTCAAAGCGACCTACTTGCCCAAACTGGTGGAAGGCACCTGGACGGGCACTATGAACCTGACCGAATCCCAAGCGGGCTCGGATCTCTCCCAAGTACGCACTCGCGCGGTACCTGAAAACGACCATTACCGCATCAGCGGCCAGAAGATCTATATCACCTGGGGCGAACACGATGCCGCCGAAAATATTATCCATCTTGTGCTAGCCCGCAAACCCGATGCGCCGGAAGGCAACAAAGGTATTTCCCTGTTTCTGGTACCCAAGTTCCTGATCAATGAAGACGGCTCCTTGGGTGAGCGCAACGATGTCACCTGTGCCTCTATTGAGCATAAGCTGGGCATCCACGGCTCGCCGACGTGCACCCTGAGTTTTGGTGAAAACGGTGGTGCCATTGGCTACTTGGTCGGTGAAGAGGGGCGTGGCCTTAATCATATGTTCACCATGATGAACGAGGCGCGCCACAAAGTCGGCATCCAGGGTATTGGCGTGGCCGAACGTGCCTGCCAGCACGCCTTTGCCTATGCGTTGGAACGTCGTCAAGGTCGCTCTCCCAAAACCCGTGGCGGCGCTGAATGCACCATCAGCGATCACTTGGACGTGCGCCGTATGCTGCTCTCCATGCGCTCACGTACCGATGCACTGCGTGCGCTGGCGCTCTACTGCGCTGCCGAGTTGGATACTGCCCGCCACGCTGAAAGTAACGAAGCCCGCCACACCGCCCAGGCCCGCGCGGATATTTTGATTCCAGTGATCAAAAGCTTCTCTACCGATCAGGCAGTGGATATCGCCTCCATGGGGATTCAGGTGCACGGTGGGATGGGCTATGTGGAAGAAACCGGTGCCGCCCAGCTACTGCGCGATGCACGCATTGCCCCGATTTACGAAGGTACCAACGGCATTCAAGCGCTCGACTTGGCGGGGCGTAAACTCCAGCGTGATAACGGTGAAGCGCTCGCCGCGCTGCTTCACGACGTTTCCGCCACCGTGGAGCAACTCAATGCCGACCCCGCTTTGTCAGCGTTGGGCAGTAGTTTGGCCGCAGGGCTTGAGGATTTGAAAGCTGCCCAGGCAATTGTGCTGGAACAAGGCAGTGACCCTGAAACCGGCGCAGATGCGGTGCAGGCTTACGCAACGCCGTTCCTTAACTTGGCGGGCCACGTGCTGTGTGCTTGGCAGATGGGACAGGCGGCTCTCAGCGCCCATGCTGCCCTTAACAACGGCAGTGATGATCCCTTCTATACTGCCAAGATGCGCAGCGCCGAATTTGCCATCACCCAATGGCTGCCGGTAGGCCGCGCCCAGCGCACGGTGATTGAGGCGGGTATGCAGTGCTTAAGCGATTTTGAGGTTCACTAACGCTAATTTTCAGCTTCACGCCGCCGCCGCCCCTTGAGGCGGCGGCGCTGTTTCTAAGCGATCAAAACAACCATTTTAAACAAGACATTAAAACGAACGCTTTCAATAACATCAACAAAAGTCAGGAGCCGACCATGACCGCTACCTTTGAGCAAGGCTTGCCCAAAACTGCTGCCAATCACGTGCCGCTTTCACCGCTGACCTTTATCGAGCGCTCGGCGTCGATCTATCCCGATTACCCGGCGGTGGTACATGGCAGTACGCGACGCACCTGGGGCGAAACCTGGTCGCGCTGCCGCCAGCTTGCCTCGGCGCTCGAAAAGCGGGGCATTCAGCCGGGTCAGACAGTGGCGGCGATGCTGCCCAATATCCCCGCCATGTTTGAAGCACACTTTGGCGTGCCGCTGGCCGGCTGCGTGCTTAATACGCTGAATATTCGCCTGGATGCTGAGGCGATCAGCTATATGCTGGAACATGGCGAGGCGAAAGCCATTCTGGTTGACCCCGAGTTTGCCGAGGTCATCCAGCAAGCCGTAGCCAAGCTACCCCACAAGCCGCTTATCATCGATGTGGCCGATGTGGAGTTTCTTGGCGAGACCCCGAGCATTGGGGAAGTGGAGTACGAAGCGCTGCTTCAAGAGGGCGACGCTGACTTTGCCTACCAGCTTCCTGCCGATGAGTGGGATGCGATCTCGCTCAACTATACCTCTGGCACCACCGGCAAACCCAAGGGCGTGGTCTACCACCACCGCGGCGCTTACCTCAATGCGGTGAGCAATATCATGGAGTGGGCGATGCCCCACCACCCGATCTACCTGTGGACGCTGCCGATGTTCCACTGCAACGGCTGGTGCTTCCCATGGACGATTGCCGCCAACGCCGGGGTAAACGTGTGTCTGCGCCGCGTCGATCCTAAAAAGATCATGCAGCTCATTGCCGAAGAGAAGGTCACCCACTTCAGCGGGGCGCCGATTATTCTTAATGGCCTCGTGAACCTGCCTGCGGAAGATAAGCATCAGTTCGATCATCCGGTCAAAGTCACCACCGCCGGTGCCGCGCCGCCTGCCTCGGTGATCGCCGGGGTGGAGAAGCTGGGCATTGAGGTAACCCACGTTTATGGCCTGACGGAAGTCTACGGGCCGGTAACCGTCTGCGCCTGGCGGGAAGCGTGGGATGAATTGCCGCTGGAAGCACGAGCCAAAATTAAAGCCCGCCAGGGGGTGCGCTACCACATGCTCGAAGCGCTGTGCGTGGCTGATCCGCTCACCATGGAGCCAGTGCCCAAGGATGGCCAAACCATGGGTGAGATACTGATGCGTGGCAACAACGTCATGAAGGGCTATTTAAAGAACCCGGAAGCCACCGAGCAGGCGCTGGAGGGCGGCTGGTACCACACCGGCGATTTGGCGGTGTGGCATCCGGATGGCTATATCGAGATCAAAGACCGCTCGAAAGACATCATTATATCCGGTGGAGAGAACATCTCGACCATTGAAGTAGAAGACGCCATTTACGGCCATCCTGCGGTCGAAGAGGCGGCGGTAGTGGCCAAACCTGATGAGAAGTGGGGGGAGACGCCCTGTGCGTTTGTGAAGCTCAAAGTCGGTTACGGTGAAGTGACCGAGGCCGATATTATCGCCCACTGTCGCGAACATTTGGCGGGCTACAAAGTCCCCAAAACGGTTATTTTCAGCGAGCTACCTAAAACCTCGACAGGCAAGATCCAAAAGTTCGTACTGCGTGAAGAAGCTAAAAACCATTGATAACCCTAGTGTAGCGATAATCGATAGAGGAGAGAGTGCATGAGTGACCAACTTGTTGGCGTTGTAGGAGCCGGTACCATGGGGCAGGGGATCGCTCAGGTAGTGGCTGCTAGTGGCTTTAACGTGTGCCTTTACGATGTGGCCGAAGAGCAGCTTGGCCGTGCCAAAACGAACATCGATAAAGGCTTGGGTAAGTTGGTCGCTAAGGAGAAAATCAGCGAATCGGATAAAAGCGCCGCTCTAGCCCGTCTATCTACCACAACCACGCTGAGTGCCCTAGGCGACTGCGCAATTATTATCGAGGCCGCACCCGAACAGCCTGAACTCAAAGAGAAGTTGTTTCGCGATCTAAGCCGCTTGAGCAGCACCGCTATTCTGGCCTCCAACACCTCGTCGCTGTCGCTCACTCGCTTGGCAGCGGTGTGCGATCACCCCGAGCGCGTAGTGGGCATGCACTTCTTTAACCCAGTGCCAGTGCTCAAACTGGTGGAAGTGATTCGTGCCGAACAAACCTCGGACGCTACCGTGGCCGAGATTGAAACCCTAGCTAAAGCGTTGGGTAAAACTGCTGTGCCGGTAGGCGACGCGCCGGGCTTTGCGGTAAATCGCCTGCTGGTGCCCATGATCAATGAGGCAGCGTTTATCGTGCAGGAGGGCACCGCAACGCCGGAAGCGGTTGATAACGCTATGAAACTAGGAGCGGCTCACCCCATGGGGCCGCTGGCGCTGGCGGATTTAATTGGGCTGGATGTCTGCCTGGCGATTATGGACGTGCTTCAAGAGGGCTTTGGCGACCCCAAATACCGTCCTTGCCCACTGCTTAAGCGCATGGTCGCAGCGGGCTACCTAGGCCGTAAAAGTGGGCGCGGCTTCTACTCTTACGATTAGCTTGTACTGAAGGGAAGAGTGCGGCGTAAAGAAGTGATTGCCACTCAACCAAGCGTTCGCTAGGGTTGAGTGGTGTTCACTTTAATGTTCCATAACAAATCAAATAAGGAGTCCGCCATGAGCGAAGCAGTGATCGAAAAGGTTGATAACGATGGGATGGTGCGTCTGACCATCAATCGTCCCAAAGCACTGAATGCGTTAAACAGCGAAGTGCTTGCCGCACTGGAAGCGCACTTAGTAGAGCTTGAGGCTCACCCGAACCTGCGCGCCGTGCTGATTACCGGTGCGGGCGAGAAGTCTTTCGTCGCGGGTGCTGATATCACTGAAATGCGTGAAAAAACGCCCGAAGAAGCGCGAGCTTTCGCCAGCCAAGCGCTGCGTACTATTAAACGCCTAGAGACTCTCCCCGTGCCGGTGGTCGCGCTGGTGAACGGGTTTTGCCTTGGCGGCGGCTGCGAATTGGCGCTGGCCTGCGACTGGGCCGTAGCCAGTGACAACGCCGTATTCGGCCAGCCTGAAGTACTGCTGGGCGTCATCCCCGGCTTTGGCGGCACCCAGCGCCTACCACGTCGCGTTGGCCCTGCCATGGCGATTGACCTGGTGACTACCGGGCGCAAAATCGATGCCCAAGAGGCGCTGCGTATCGGCCTAGTCAATCGCGTGATGCCGCAAGCGGAGTTGGAAAGCTACGCTGAGGAGCTTACCAAGCAACTCAAAGGCAACGGCCCGCAATCAGTGCGTGGTGCCAAGCAGGCCGTTCACGATGGAATGGATCAGGATCTGGATAGTGCACTGGCACTGGAAACCAGCTTGTTCGCCTTCTGCTTTGCCGGTGACGAGCAGAAAGAGGGCATGTCAGCCTTTGTTGAAAAGCGTAAACCTAACTTCTAAACCACGCCTCATTCCAGCTTTACTTATTTAGGGGGTGGCGCTTACGTCACCCCCGTTTTATTCTCGAAACCTAACCATTACCTTCAAGAGAATCGCCAATATGCAATGGGCCGCATTCATCCTCGCCGCGCTGGGTTTCGCCTATCTCCCTGGGCCTGCAATGCTGTATACCGCAGCGCAAACCCTGGGGCGCGGCCGACGAGCAGGATGGTTAGCGGTCATGGGTGTGCATATGGGCTGCTACGTTCATGTGGTGGCGGCCGCATTGGGCTTGGCGCTGCTGTTTGCAGCGATTCCGCCTGCTTATATCGCCATGAAAATCATCGGTGGGCTTTATTTACTCTGGATGGGGCTGAGGCTATGGCAGCAGGGCATTCGTGCCCATAATGATGAGGTGCCGCTGGCAACCACTAAACGCGTGCTTCGCGACAGTTTTTTGGTGGAGGTGCTCAACCCTAAAACCGCGCTTTTCTTTGTCGCGTTTCTGCCTCAATTTGTGCAGCCCGAGAGCGCTATGCCGGTAGCGTGGCAACTGCTCTGGTTAGGTATCGCCACTAATGTGCTGTTCTCATCAGCGGATGTTGTTGTGGTGCTGCTGGCCAGCCCGTTGCGTGAGTGGCTAAAAAAATCCCATGGCTCCTCCCAGCTCATACAGCGCATTGGCGGTGGCGTATTAATGGGATTAGGCGGTAATACACTGGCTCAGACAGCACGTTAAGGTGGCTGCCTAATTGATCGGCTAATTCGATTTCCCACATAAGGAGCGCTGCATGTTTGATCTCTATATTGCCAACAAGAATTACTCTTCTTGGTCGCTGCGCCCTTGGGTGCTGATGAAAGCGCTGGAGATTCCGTTTAACGAACACCTGATGCCGTTCGAGGGTGGTTTGGGTGCAAGCCATGCCACCTTCATTCGCTTCTCACCTTCAGGTTTGGTGCCCTGCTTGGTGGATGTGGCGGATGAAGGCGAGCAGGCGGTGTGGGACTCCCTGGCGATTATCGAGTATCTGGCCGAGCAGCACGCTAATGTTTGGCCGAGTGATAAAACCGCCCGCGCTTGGGCGCGCTCAGCCACAGCAGAGATGCACAGCGGCTTTAGCGCCCTGCGCGACGAGTGTCCAATGAACTGCGGTATGCGGGTGGAATTGAATAGCTTATCGGCCAATCTTAAGGCCGATGTGGCACGCTTGGATGCGCTATGGCAGCAGGGGATTAAGCGCTTTGGCGGGCCGTTTTTAGCGGGTGAGCACTTCTCAGCAGTAGATGCGTTTTATGCGCCTGTGGCGTTTCGCGTGCAGACATTCAACCTGCCGATTCATGAAAAATCCCAGGCATATGTCGAGCGCTTGCTAGCGCTGCCAGCAATGCAAGCGTGGTATCAAGCCGCGCTCGAAGAGCCATGGCATGAGCCCATGCACGAGGCCGATACGCTGAAAAACGGCAGCGTAACGGCCGATTACCGCAAAGCTTGACCTGTCAGACTATTCACCAGGGACACCCGGCATCGGGTACACTGACGCAAATTTCGTTTGGACATTTTCATGGCTCTTAGCGCAACGCCCTACAAAGTTGATATCAATCTGACCGATCTGGATCGCGGGGTGTATGAAACGCTGCGCTTTACCGTGGCTCGCCATCCGTCAGAGACCGAAGAGCGCATGACCGCGCGCTTGCTTGCTTATGTGTTGTGGTACAGCGAGACGCTGGCCTTCGGGCGTGGGCTTTCAGATGTAGATGAACCGGCACTGTGGGAGAAAAGCCTAGACGGTCGCCTACTGCACTGGATCGAAGTGGGTTTGCCCGATGCCGAGCGGATTACCTGGTGCTCACGTAGGGCAGAGCGCGTGTCGCTACTTGCTTACGGCCGGGTAGATCAATGGGAGAGTAAAGTGTTGCCCAGCGTGGCATCACTGAAAAATGTGCATGTGGCGGGGCTGCCACAAGAGGCCCTAGCGATTATCGCTAAAGACCTGCCTCGGGCGATTAACTGGGCAGTAATGATCAGCGAAGGATCGCTGTTTATTACCGATGAAAACGGCCAACATGAAATCACTCCGCAGTGGCTTCTGCGCGACAGATAGTGATTCAACTAAGTCATTAGCCTACCAACTTTACTCTAGTCGACTACGCTAATAAATCTAAACAAATGACAGCAGAAGGGGTGGCCTACAAGCCACCCTTTGATGTTAGTTTAGCTCTTTTCTGTAGAAGACAGTAAAAGTATGCTTGCTATCTTTTTGCACAATTACATACAATCAACAATGTTTGTTGATGTTCTTCAAAAGTGGCCTCAAAACACAGCCCCAAAAAACACTCCCCAGGACAATCTCAAGGAACGAGCAATGAAAGATACCCCCCCTCTACGATGGCAGCTGCTACCGCTAGTGGCTGTAGTAACCCTGCTGTCAACGCTGGCACAAGCCGACGATAGTGTCCTCTCGATTAAGCACGCAAATGATGGCATGGCCAGCAGCGATGATGGCCACTTTACCAGTGGCTTTGAGCTCAATTGGACGTTTCAGCCTGAAGCACAAAGCTGGACGCAACGCTTGGCCACCGCTTTGCCCGACAGCCTTATTGGCAGCGCTGATATGGCAGCTTTTCGTTTGGTGCATCAGATTTATACGCCAAACAATATTGAGCAGCGTGGACTGATTGAAGATGATCGTCCCTACGCTGGGATTGTTTACGGCGGTATCTCACTTTACGAAGACGTGCCCATGGGCAATTGGCGCCAAGCGACTGACCTGCACCTGGATATTGGTTTGGTAGGGCCTTCGTCGCTTGCCGATAGCATTCAACGTGAAGTGCACCGCATCACCGAAAGCGACCGCCCCAGCGGTTGGGATAACCAGCTTGGCGATGAAGCCATCGTCAACGTCGCCATGCGTCGCCAGTGGTGGTATAGCTCCCCTTTGATGGGTAAGCAGTTTGTCCATGGCCCCAGCGTTAGCGCCGCTTTGGGCAACCTTTACACCTATGCAAGCGCCGGGTATAGCGTTCGCTGGGGTGATGAGGCGCCTAGCATTCCTACGCTAACGCCAAGCCCTGGTAGCCGCTACCACATGACCGGTAAAGAGGGGTGGCAGTGGTACCTGTTTGCCAGCGTAGACGGTTACTACATGGCGCAAAACCTGACGCTTGACGGCAATACGTTTAGAAATAGCCACTCGGTTGATCGCAAAGAGTGGGTAGGCGACGTATCAGCAGGGCTGGCGCTGGCCTGGGAAGATTGGCAAGTCACTTACGCGGCAGTTCAGCGCTCACGTGAATTTGACGGCCAGGAAGAGCAGGATAAATTCGGCTCTATCACGCTATCTAAGCGCTTCTAAACGGTTAGGTGAAATGAGGTGAGTAGAAGCGCCCAACGGGAAAGGAGTATTGCTTATGGCTAACAAGTATCCTCACACTCCCGATGGACGCTATTTTGTCGCCAAAAATCGGCTTTGGCGCTGCACTGACCCGCGTTTAGATGAAGACGAAAAGCGAACCCATATCAAAGCATTGATGAAAGCCCGCAGGGCGGTCAGAACAGCCCAGCAGCAAGATGATGAAGACGCGCTGCGCCAAGCCCGCAACGCGGTGCAAAGCGCTAAAGAAGCCCTCGGCGAGCGTGGCCCGGTATGGTGGGATGATGACGCCCCCGATGAAGGCGGTTTGGCGCCCCATAACAGTTCCTATGCCGAGTGGTGGGAGAGTAAACGGCAGCTCCCCTAATTTATATTAATTTATAATTCACGGTTGGGGCTTGCGGTGTTACGCTCTGCCGCTTTCCACGCATACTAAGGGCAACCTGTGAAGATCAAAGCAGACCTCTCCATTTTAGATATCATTGGCCATCTACTTGTCTGGGTGGTGTTGAGTATTATCACGTTTGGCATAGCGTTATTTTTCTTTCCCTATTCGTTTGCGCGGTTTGTCATCAATCGCACATCGCTAGTTGATGCCAGCACTGGCGTCGAGCGAAAAATGGTTTGCGATATCAACCTGTTCAGCAATATCGGCCATATCATCCTATGGATGTTGATTTCGCTGGTCACCTTTGGTTTAGGGTATATTTTCTACTTCTATCGAGTTTGGAATTACGCGTTGAATAACTCGCGGATTGAGTCAGTTTAGTTTTTCTCGTTAAACAGAACTCGGCTTGGAGTATTGATGCTGCACCGGGGCCTACGCTGAGAGTTCAAGCGTAGGCCCTTTTTTGGGTGACTAATTACTCGCTATCAGCCAGCTTATCTTGTGTGCGAAGCTCAAAGTCGCTGGCATCATGACGTTCATGCAACTGCTCGTGCGGCTCGCCAAAAGAGCGGTTGACCATACGGCCACGTTTAACGGCGGGACGTTCATCAATCTCTTCAGTCCAGCGCAGAACGTTCTTGTAGGTATGGGCTTCCAAGAATTCAGCCGCTTCGTAAACGCGATTTTTCACTAGTGCGCCATACCAAGGGTGAATCGCCATATCGGCAATGGTGTACTCATCACCCGCCATAAAGCGGTTTTCCGCCAAGTGGCGGTCAAGCACATCAAGCTGGCGTTTTACTTCCATGGTGTAGCGGTCAATCGGGTACTGATACTTTTCCGGTGCGTAAGCGTAAAAGTGGCCAAAGCCACCGCCTAACATCGGTGCGCTGCCCATTTGCCAGAACAGCCAGGAGAGACACTCGGTGCGTTTCGCCGGGTCGCTGGGTAAGAACTCGCCAAATTTTTCAGCCAAATAGAGCAGGATTGCGCCAGACTCAAACACCCGCTGGGGGGGATTGGTAGAGTGATCCATCAGTGCGGGAATTTTGGAGTTGGGGTTCACCTCGACAAAGCCGCTGCTGAACTGACCGCCTTCGCTAATTTGAATCAGATAAGCGTCGTACTCGGCGCCTGCTACGCCTTTCTCCAGCAGCTCTTCCAGCATCACGGTGACTTTGACACCGTTGGGTGTGGCAAGGGAGTAGAGCTGAAGAGGGTGTTTGCCTACCGGCAGCGCCTTGTCATGGGTAGGGCCTGCGATTGGGCGATTGATATTGGCAAATTTACCGCCGTTGCCAGGTTCCCACTTCCAAACGCTCGGGGGAGTATAGGTGTTGTCGCTCATTAGTTTCCTCGCTATAAATATTCTATCGGTGACAAAGCGGCTACAAGGGTTAGCTAGTGCTTAGCCTGATAATAAAGTAGTGCATTTTCTCAAAGAGGTGGCGGATGCGTGTTATTGGTGTGCTAGGCGGTATGAGTTGGGAATCTACCCAAGGCTACTACCGAGCCTTAAATGAGGGCGTAAAAGCAGCGCTAGGTGGCTTCCATTCGGCTAAGATCGTGATGGTTAGCGTCGATTTTGCCGAAATTGAAGCGCTCCAGCAGCAGGGCGATTGGCACGCTGCTGGTGAATTGCTGGCCAGCGCTGCCCAAAGCGTCGAGCGCGCGGGTGCCGACTGCCTGCTGATTGCCACCAACACCATGCATAAAGTGGCGCCCGCTATTGAGCAGGCAGTGACTATTCCGCTGCTGCATATTGCCGATGCCACGGCTGAACAGCTCACCGCCGACGGAATCACTCGCGTTGGCCTATTGGGTACGCGCTTTACCATGGAGCAGGACTTTTATATTGGCCGCTTAGAAAAGCAGTTCGGTATTGAAGTCGTGGTGCCCGATCAGTCTGAGCGCGACACTATTCATCGGGTGATCTTTGATGAACTCTGCCAGGGCCGTATAGAAGATGTATCGCGGCAGCGCTACTTGGCAATCATTGACTCCCTGCATGCTCATGGCGCCCAGGCGGTGATTTTAGGCTGTACTGAAATCGCCATGCTGGTGGGCCAGCGTGATACCAAGGTACCCCTTTACGACACCACCGCTCTGCATGCCCAGAGAGCGGTGGCATGGGCACTAAATGATTAATCTAGGTAACGACGCTTAGACCAGTGTCAGGGTGACATTAATATTGCCACGGGTGGCATTGGAGTAGGGGCAGACAACATGGGCTTTCTCGACCAACTGCTGGGCAACGTCTTGCTCAAGGCCGGGCAGACTGATTTTTAGCTCGACTTCGATGCCAAAGCCGGTAGGAATGGCGCCGATACCTACGTGGCCATCAATTTTCGTATCCTGAGGAAGCTTTACTTTCTCCTGGCCAGCGACATGCTTAAGCGCACCTAAAAAGCAGGCCGAGTAGCCAGCAGCAAATAGCTGCTCAGGATTGGTGCCATCACCGCCTGCGCCGCCCAGCTCTTTGGGCGTGCTGAGTTTAACATCCAGCGCGCCATCGGACGATTTGGCCTGGCCTTCACGGCCGCCAGTAGCAGTGGCGTGGGCACGATAAACAACGTTTTCAATAGTGGTCGTCATTCTGTATCTCCTGTCGGTGTTTTCATTATGAATCTGCGCTATTAACTTAGCGCAGCTTTATTTTGCGCGCAATATAAATGGTAAATAAATCTCTATGCCCTGCGCTAGAAAGCGAAGGCTATTGGTTCTTTTGCAGGCTATCACGCAGCCGCACTAAGTCCTCTTTCAGCGTGGTCAGTGCCTCGATCGATTGCTCGCTGGCATGCACCACACAGCTTGGAATATGGCACGCCTGTTCGCGCAACGCTTTGCCTTTTTCAGTGAGATAAAGCTCGACCACGCGTTCGTCTTCGTGGCTGCGTTTGCGATTCAACAACTGATCGGCTTCAAGGCGCTTGAGCAGTGGCGTCAGTGAGCCAGGATCGGTTAGTAGGCGCTTACTCATTGTGCCTACCGTGATGCCATCGTTTTGCCACAGCACTAGCATGGCTAGGTATTGCGGGTAAGTAAGCCCCAGCTTTTTGAGCAAGGGTTTATAAACTTTGGTCATCATCAACGAGGTTGAATAGAGCGCAAAGCAAAGTTGGTGATCGAGCTCTAATTCGCTACAAGATGGTTGCACAAGTATGGTTCCGATCCGAAATACGTAGGCTAATGTAGCGTGATGACGCGCCAGTGACTAGATCTAGACGTTGGTCGTAAGTTGGCAGTTTTGTTTTGACACGCACAAGGCAGGTAGCTAGCCTTCGCATACTAAATGTTACCGGTAACAAATTGCCGTTCATTGAATCAGCCATTAACGACTCAGTTATTAGCAACCCAGTCATTAACAACAATGAGTATTTGGAGACAACGCTATGACCCCTATTTGGCGCAACACACTGACCTTAGTCGGCGCGACCACCCTGACATTTGGTATGGCTCATGCCCAAAGCCCCGAACTCTCTGATCCGCCTGAAATTGAAGGCGAGGTAGTCGGCGACCACGGCTCGCATACTTTGCGCATGGGTATCGGCCTGGCGGAAAGCTCTCCGCAGTACCTATCCAGCCAATACTTTGGTGAGATTCTGGAGCAGCGCACCGACGGCCGCATTACGGTTAACGTTTTCCCTAACAGTCAGTTAGGCGACGACGTTCAAATGATGGAGATGCTACAAACCGGTACGCTGGATATGACCTATCCGTCGAGCTCAGCCACCACGGGTTACGTTGAAGAACTGGCCGCTTTTGATCTGCCCTTCCTGCTACCTAGTCGTGAAGCCGCTGTAGCGGTCATGCAGAGCGATGTTGCCCAGGACATGCTGGACGCCTTTGAAGGCACCGGTCTGAAAGCACTCGCTTTCTCTGAAAATGGCTATCGTCAGCTTTCGAACAGCGCTCGACCGGTGGCTAGTCCTGATGACGTTGCAGGTCTAGATGTGCGCGGTTTAAGCGTTCGTACCATGGAAAACCCGGTACACCTAGCGATTTGGGAAGCCTTAGGTGCCAACCCCACGCCAATGGCCTTTGGTGAGCTGTTCTCCGCCATGGAACAGGGCGTGGTTGATGGTCAGGAAAACCCCTGGAGCACCATCCTGACCTCTAACTTCAACGAAGTGCAGGACTATGGCACTGAAACACGCCACGTCTATACTCCCTTTATCATGATGCTTTCCGAGCGTACTTGGGATCGCATGGCGCCTGAGTATCAAGAGTTGGTGCTGGAAGCCGCTCGCCAGTCCGCTGAATATGAAATTCAGCTGTCTGCTGAGTATGATGACTGGTCTCGGGATCAGCTAGCAGAGCGAGGAATGGAAATTACTCGCCTGGACGACGAGCAGTTAGCCGCGTTCCAAGATGCCGTTCAACCGGTTTATGAAGAGTGGGCGCCGCGTATTGGCGAAGACCTGATCGCCGACATTCAAAAGATCGTTGAAGAGAGCAGCAACTAAACCTTACGTTTAGCGCACCGTTGGGCAGGCCATCGAGCCTGCCCAACGTGTCAGTGCTTCTGGAGCTCCTATGTCACTCTCCTCTACACCCCCAAATACCCCCACGCCGATTGAAGATCCATCGGTGTATCTGGATGACCCCAATCGCAAGTTGCTGGAAATCGATACCGATACCCGCCAAGGCCCTGCACTGTTCCGCTGGCTAACCTTAGGTATGGAGTATCTTATCGGCGTTATTTTAGTGGCGTTGATTGTGTCCGTTTCTTGCAACGTGGTAGGGCGCGCGCTGTTTAATTACTCACTGCCCTGGGCCGATGAGCTGGCGCGCATGCTGTTTATATGGCTGGTGTTTATCGGGGCCGCTGCGGCGTTTTCCCGTTACGAGCACATTGCCGTTGATGCCTTAGTACGGCGCTTGCCGCTGCGCTTGGCACACATGCTCTATTTACTGCAGCACCTAATTATTACCGGCCTAATGGTGGTAATGATTTGGGGTGGCTACCAAGTGCTGTCGCGTTCAAGCGGGCGCTCAGCGATTATGGATGTGCCATTGAGTTTTATCAGCCTTTCTCTGGTGCTGTGTGTCATCTTTATTGCGGTGGTAGCGGTGTGGCGAATGTGGGTCAGCCTTAACGTTATTCGCCACTCTGAGCGGGAGCGCTAATCATGCTATGGATTTTCCTGGCCATTTTATTGGTCTCTATCGTTATTGGGCTGCCCATTGCCTTTGGTTTAGGCGTGGCGGCGCTGGTCATGGCGGTACTCTCAGATATTCCGCTGTCGATTATGATCGAGCAGTCGATTCGTGGGGTGAACAGCTTTCCGCTGCTCGCCATTCCGTTCTTTATTTTAGTCGGTGAGGTGATGAGTAATGGCGGTATTGCTCGTCGCTTGATGGAACTGGCTGGCGCTATGGTCGGCTTTATGCGCGGCGGGCTAGGGCAGGTTGCCATTACCGGTTCGATGTTCTTTGGCGGCATCAGTGGGTCAGCGGTGGCCGATACGGCCGCTACTGGTGCGATGATGATTCCCTCTATGAAAGAGCAGGGCTACACCGCAGCTAATGCTACCGCAATCAATACCGTGTCGTCGGTGATCGGAATTATTATTCCGCCCTCCATCCCGCTGATTCTGTACGGCATCGTCACTGAAACCTCGATTAGCCGCCTGTTTATAGCCGGTATCATTCCAGGGCTGTTGATTGGCTTTGCGCTGATGGTGACCACCTATATTCTTGCCAAAAAGGATGGCGGCGGCGTGCAGCAGTTCCGCTGGGATCGTCTCTGGAAAGCCTTCAAAGATGCTTGGCTTGCACTTGTTCTGCCGGTCATCGTGATTGGCGGTATTATTGGCGGCGTATTTACCGCCACCGAAGCGGCCGTGGCGGCACTGCTTTATGCGCTGGCTATTTCGCTGGTGGTTTACCGTGAGTTCAAGATCAAAGAGCTCGGCGGTATGCTGATTCGCACTGCTCGTTTGACCGGCATGGTGATGATGCTGCTAGCGTTTGCGACGGTTATTGCTTGGTTCCTTACCATCAATATGGTGCCACAAACCCTGGTCAGCCAAGTGCAGGCGATCACTCAAGATCCGTTTATGCTGCTGCTGATTGTGGCGACTTTGCTGCTGTTGGTAGGTTTCGTAATGGACTTAACGCCGGCCATGGTCATCATGGCGCCCATGCTGGCACCGATCGTGACTTCGGTAGGTGTTGATGCCGCTTACTTTGGCGTACTGATGGCGTTTGTATTGGGCATTGGGCTGCTAACCCCGCCGGTAGGCACCTGCCTTTACGTAGGTTGTGGTGTGGGTAAAGTCTCCATGGAGTCGTTAGTCAAAGCCATGCTGCCTTACTATGTGGCGCTCTTAGTCGTGCTGGTAATTCTGATCGCTTTCCCTGGCATCGTGACTTGGCTGCCTGATCTTACCGCCGTGCGCGGCAATTAAGGTTCTTGGTAATGAATAGGAGAGCCGCAGTGAAGACCCACTCGCATCGTATTTTGGTGATGGGCGTGTCCGGCTCCGGAAAGTCGCACATTGGTCACCAGTTGGCGTTGACTCTGGGTGCCACGTTTATCGATGGCGATGACTATCACTCACCCGCCAACGTGGCCAAAATGGCCAGTGGCAAGCCGCTCAACGACGATGATCGGAGTGAGTGGTTGGACACCTTGGCGGCGCTGTTTGCCGAGTATCGGGCAAGGGGGGAGTCACTGGTGATTGCCTGCTCCGGATTAAAAAAGCGCTACCGTGATCGGCTGCGGCAAGGCGACCCAGCGCTGCAGATTCTCTATTTAGAGGGCAGCCGGGAGCTACTGCTTGAACGGCTTGAAACCCGGGCTGGACACTTCTTCAAAGGCGATACCATGTTAGCCAGTCAACTGGCCGACCTGGAACCGCCCAGTGAAGAGGAGGCCTTCAATGCCTCGATTGCCTTATCGCCCCAAGCGATCATTACGCAATTTGCTGCCACGCTACCGACGCCCAGCCGCTCGCCCATTTAAAGGAAGTAAGTTAAAGGAAAAATAAGCATTGGGGTCAGCTTTAGGGAAGACCTCAATGCTTACACCTTGAATAAGGCAGTTACTTTTTGAAGAAAAAACGCCCCACCCTGCAGGATATTGCCGACCACGTAGGGGCTACCAAAATGACGGTAAGCCGCTGCCTGCGTGACCCTGAAACGGTCTCGGAAGGCCTGCGCGAACGCATCTTCTCGATTGCCGAACAGATTGGTTATATTCCCAACCGTGCGCCGGATCTGCTTTCCAGATCGACCAGCCACTCCATCGGGGTGCTGGTACCATCGCTTACCAACCAGGTATTCGCCGATGTTATCCTCGGTATCGAAACGCTGACGGAGCCGGCGGGGTATCACCTGATGCTTTCTCACTATGGCTATAGCCCAGAGCTTGAAGAGCGCAGCCTGGCATCGCTGCTCTCCTATAATGTCGACGGTATCATTCTGTCAGATCGTGACCATACTTCGCGCAGCCTGCGAATGCTGGAAACCGCCGGTATTCCAATTGTGGAAATCATGGACACCCACCGCCCCCCGCTACAACAGGCGGTGGGCTACGACAACGTTCAAGCCGCCTACGACATGGTCAGCGAGATGATCTTACGGGGTCGGCGCCAGGTGATATATCTGGCGGTACGTTTGGATGAGCGTACTCGCCAGCGCGAACAGGGCTACCGCCGTGCCATGGAAGAGCACGGCTTGACGCCCGTTACCCTGCAGAGCACCCAGCGCTCCTCTTACAGTGTGGGAGCGGCGCTGCTGCAACAGGTGATCACTGACTACTCCACGGCGGATGGTCTGTTCTGCACCAACGATGACGTCGCGGTTGGGGCATATTTCGAGTGTCAGCGGCGGGGCATTGACGTACCAGGGCAGATGGCGCTGGCGGGCTTCCACGGCCACGATGTAGGCCATGTAATGACACCACGCCTAGCCAGTGTGGTCACCCCCCGTCAGGCCATCGGTGAAGCAGCTGCGGGGGAGCTATTAGCGCGGCTTCGCGGTGAGAAGCAGACCCAAAAAGTGGTTGATTTGGGCTATCGTATTGAAGTGGGGATGACCTTATAGAGCGCGTTATCAAGTAGCCGTTAGCGGCGTAAATGACTAAAGTAGCCTTTTACTTTTGTCGCGAGGCCGTCGTGCAGATTACTCAACTCAATATTTACCCCGTCAAATCGCTAAAAGGCATCAGCGTGACTCAAAGCGAGCTGCAAGAGCACGGGCTAGCCTGGGATCGCCGCTGGATGCTGGTAGACGCGCAGCAGCGTTTTGTGACCCAGCGCCAACTCCCGGCGCTTGCCACCGTTGAGGTCGCGCTGACCGATGAGCACTTGGTGCTGTCGCATCCTAACGTCGAGCCTATGAGCGTACCGCTGGCCGAGCCAGAGGGAAATTTGCGCCTGGTCAGCGTGTGGAATGACCACTGCAAAGCTCTGCCGGAGAGCGATGAAGTATCGCGCTGGTTGGTCGCCGCCCTAGGCGAGCAGGTTCAGGGGTTTAGCATGGTGCGCTTTGCTACCGAGTTTACCCGTGCCGTTGAAGAGGATTTCCTTGATGGCGGGGCGGCGCATACCTACTTTTCCGACGGTTACCCTTTTTTGGTTGCCACTACGGGGTCGTTAGACGCTCTAAATCAAGCGTTAGTGGCAGGCGGGCATGCTCCTGTGCCCATGAACCGCTTTCGGCCCAATATCGTCGTAGAGAGTGACGAGGCGTGGGCGGAAGATCGCTGGGCAACGTTGACTCAGCAAAACGGCACCTTTCAGCTAGCGTTACGTAAGCCCTGTAAGCGCTGCAAAATCACCACCATCGATCAGCATACGGCGGCAGTGCCTGCCCCTGCTGAACCGCTAAAAACCTTGATTGAACTCAATACGCAACCCAACCTTAAAGGCGCGCATTTTGGCCAAAATGCCACGCTGCTTGAAGGCGCAGGCAGCGTTATTCGTGTGGGGGATAGACTGGCGGCGGCGACTCGCGACGCTTAATGCGCAGCAGCTTAGTGGCAATCGCCGTGCCGATAAGGGTTATCACCATACCGGCGATAATCTGAAGGTTGAGCGTTTCGCCAAGCAGCAGATAGCCCCATATCAGCGCGCTCACTGGCACCAGAAAAGTGACCGTTGAGGTGGCAGTAGCGCCCGCGCTGGCGAGTAAGCCAAAGTAGAGCAGAAAAGCCAGCGTGGTGCTAAGCGCAGCCAAGGCCAAGGCATTGCCCCACGCCAGTGGGCTAATGGGTTCGCTTGGCCACAGCAATATGCCGGGAATCATCAGCACCAGCGCCGACATGGCGCTGCTGCCTGCGGCCAGCACACGGGTTGGTAGATGGCCAAGGCGTGTTTTTGAGTAGTTGCCCGCAATACCGTAGCAAAACGTGGCGCCTAAAACGGCCAAAATGAACCAGCCGTCGCCGCCCAGGGCAAAATCGAGCCGATCGGCAGAGAGCACATAAACACCCAGGAGTGCCAAGGCAAGTCCTAGGTACTGCTGGCGCTGTATCGCGGTAGCGAAGAATAGCGCACCAATTAGTGCAGTGAAAATCGGCGTGGTGGCATTAATCAGCGAGGTAAAGCCCGCTTCAAGGCGCGTGGTGGCAAGTGCCAGCAGTGAAAAAGGCAGTACGTGATTGACTACCCCTAAAAACAGCAGCGGCCCCTTATGCTGCCAGATGAGTCTCAGGTAGTGCAGGCTGATCAGCAGCGGCATCAATAGCAGCGCGCCAATGCCCATGCGCACCAGCACTAAAGGCACTGCACCGAATTCGGGGGCGGCCACGCGCATAAAGATAAATGACAGGCCCCATAGCGAAGAGAGCAGTATCAAGCGCAGCGCATCAGCCGACGACATGGCGAGTCCTTAACGTTCAAGAGGTGATCCAGTTAGGTAGCTAACTAGCTTAAGGCCGAATAGAAGGGGATGGAAGTGATTGAAGCACGGGTTCGGCAGAACAGGAGAAAATCAGCTACGCTGGTTAGGTGGTCGAGCGGCAACTGCCGTTAGGCCTTGTCTGATAACATGTCTATGCATAATCGCACACACAAGGAGTTGTTCATGGATCGTAAAGCTAGCGCACGTTGGGAAGGTGGTCTCAAGGATGGTAAAGGCACCGTTTCAACCGAAAGTGGCGTTTTAGATGCCAAGTACTCCTTCAGCAAGCGCTTTGAAGATGAAAAAGGTACCAACCCCGAAGAGCTGATTGGCGCAGCGCACGCCAGCTGTTTCTCAATGGCGCTCTCAATGATTTTGGGCGAGAAAGGCTATACCGCTGACGCCATCGAAACCAGCGCCAAAGTGACTCTTTCCCAAAGCGATGCTGGGTTCAGTATCTCGAAAATTCACCTGGACGTGGAGGCTGAGATCAGTGGCGCTGACGACGCCGCATTCCAGGAAGCAGCGGAAACGGCTAAAGCGAATTGCCCAGTTTCCAAAGTACTTAATGCGGATATTAGCATGACGGCTAAACTGAAGGCCTAAATTTTTTTTAGACTGTGATTTGCTTATAAGAAGATAGTTTTTTAATAGAGATGGCTCGCGTATAAACAGTGTGCGCGAGCCATTTTGTTGACTAAACTAATTTTAGCCTCTTAGGTATTTTTTTAAGTTATAGGCATTAAAAAAGCCTTGGCAATTGCCAAGGCTTTTATTTGCTGACTGGTGCTTATTTGTTGTCTTCGTCTTCGTTGCGATTGTACTCTTCAGCTGCTTCTAGCGCATCTTCTGACGCATTAACGGTAATGACATAATCATCGTCATCTTCGTTTTTGGTCAGCTCAAGCGAGTCCCATTCAATAGCGACGTTTTTCTCGCCCATACCTAAGAAGCCACCAACGCCAACAACAACAGCATTGATTTGGCCGTCTTCACCGATTACCAGATCAGTGATGGTGCCGATATCTTCGTCATCTTCGACGCTGCTTTTGACTTGGTTGCCGGTTAAAGCGTCAGCATGGAAAGTGTTTTCTGGCGTTTCCGTCAGGTAAGTTGCTTCCATGGTGGTGGTACTCTCTTCAGCATTTACACTGCCAGCGGCAAACATAAAGGCCGGAACCATGAGTGTACCTAGAATAGCGGGTTTGATCGTTTTCATTTTGCTTGCTCCTTGCGATTTTATTGGGCTTAACGACTCCGCGTAACAACCCGAATAAATCAATAGTGGCGGTATTGGCTTCGTCTAAAATAAGCGATAGCAACGCCGATACTATTATTCCTAAGTGTGTTAATTACCCTGGTTATTTAATGCACTAGGATAATTGACGCTATCTTGCGCTTCACTGCGCCAAGACGACTATCAGGTTAGTCGCTGTGTTCAAAAATACAACCTTTCAAGTGAAACTTTTAAGTAACATAACCGCTGCTGTTCCGCCCTCATGGGCCTACACCGCGCCTCGTGCGGCAGTCTGTCGAGTTGACCCGCCTTCGCTCAGTGTTCATATTCGTCTCCAAATGGCTCGCTTTTTATCCTTGGTTTGATAAAAGTGAGGTCACATAAAAAGGAGAATCCTGACCATGACTTCCCACCCTTTGCAGATTATTAAGCAGCTCTGCGTCAGTAGCGTTGCGCTAGGCGCTTGGCTATTAGCCTCAAGTGCTGTGGCCGATAGCAGCGAGCTGCCTAAAGGGCATTTTCTGCTGCCTGAAGAGGGCAATATGGTGGGCCAGGTGTATACCGTCACGGCGACCGAAGAGGATACGCTGCTGGATATTGCCCGGGCACACAACGTGGGCTACGAAGAAATTCGTATGGCCAACCCGGATACCAGCCTATGGGTACCGGGAGAAGGCACCGAGGTGACGATCCCCGGGCAGTATATTCTTCCCGATGAGACGCGTAGCGGCATTGTGATTAACGTGGCAGAGCTACGCCTTTACTACTACCCCGAGGTAGCAGAGGGCGAGACGCCGCGGGTCGAAACATACCCTATTGGTATCGGGCGGGATGCTTATAACACCCCGCTGGGAATTACCGAAACCACCATGCGGCTTGAAAACCCGGCCTGGTATCCACCTGAGTCGATTCGTCGTGAAGCCGCCGAGCGGGGCGAGCCAGCCCCAGCGGTGGTTCCCCCTGGCGCCGATAATCCCTTGGGTGAATACGCTATTTTGCTGGATATTCCCGGTTACCTGATCCATGGCACTAACCAGCCAGATGGCATTGGTATGCGTGCCAGCCGTGGCTGTATACGAATGCACCCGGAAGATATTGAGTCGGTCTTCTGGCGGGTACCGGTAGGCACCCAGGTCAATATTATCGATTCACCAATCAAAGTCGGCTGGGGTGAAGGGGGGAAGCGTTACATACAAGCCTTCACTGCGACGGATGAGCAAGTATTTGGTATGGAAACGCTGTTAAACGTTGTTGGCTTAATTGAAAAGCATGACGGTATTGGTGCCTCCAGCGCCAACTACGAGCAGGTAAGTGAAATATTAGAGCGAGCGAATGGCCAGATTGTGCCGATTAGCTAAACGATCGTGCAGCGCTAGCGTGCTGGATCCAACACCCCACCCAGCGATGCATTGCGCCGAAACCAGCCCGCGATGCTGGTACGCGGGCAGCGAGTAGGCAGTACTTCGTGGGGAATGGTCTCAGACAAGAAGCAGGCGAAGGTACCCGCTTCGGGTACCACCCGGGCGACCTCTTGGCTGGGGTCGTCCGGATGGTAGATCACCATCTCACCGCCACCGTCGCTGGGCCAGTCCGGCGTCAAATAGCCGACCGTGGATATCACGCGGTTAGCGCGACCACGAAAGCTATCCAGGTGGCGCTGATAAAAAGCCCCCGGCGGATAGTGGGCAAAGTGGGCTTCGTACTCAAATAAGCCCAAAAACAGCGCGTGGTTAAGCGCCTGCTGTAGCTCGCTCATGGCGTCTAAGTAACGCCGCTGGGCAGCGCTTTCTCGATCAAGCCAGTGAATAGCGTCACCGCGGATATCTTTACGCAGCAGGTGCTGTTGACCGCGGCCAATGCCCGCTTCATCCAGTCCGTTATAGGCCGCCCGGTGTAGAAGCTCATTATTCAGCGCGCCGCATAGCTCCAGGTCAATAACCCCGCGGCCCACATACCAGCCCTGTTCAACCAGCGCATCCACAAGAGCGACCTGCGTCGTGGGCTGAAGCGCAGGTGAAGATGTAGCAACACTGGGTGTCATTGGTTGGATCTCGATGGCGCCGAACTGGAAACGGTTGTCGAGGGTGTCGATAGGCGGTTTTTGCGCTCAGGGTGGTGGCGCAGCGGCCCCTGGGGGCGCTGATATAAATCAATTGGCATACCGAAGCCCTCGGCCAGTAACTCGACCAGCATCATGGCAGATAATCCCCAGATCACATGGCCGTCCACATGATAGCTGGGCACGTAGTGGGCAACGCCATCCACGGTAATCACGTCGGTATGGGTGCGGTGATCTTCTAGAAAGTGACTTAGCGGCACTTCAAAAATAGCGTCTAGCTCGCCGGGGTCGGCAATCAGCGGTAAATCCGGCGGAATAATGCCCACCCAGGGGGTAACGCGAATACCGTGCAGCGAAATAACGTCCGACAGCCGCCCCAGGGGTTGCACCAGAGCGGGGTCGAGGGCAATCTCCTCTTCTGCCTCGCGCAGTGCCGTGGCGTAAAGGTCGCTATCAAAGGGCTCGCGCTTGCCGCCTGGGAACGCCACTTGGCCGCTATGGGTGCTCAAATGGCTGGCCCGCCGGGTAAACAGCAAGGTAGGCGCTGGGCGCTCGACAATCGGCAACAGCACGGCGGCCTCGGGCATCACGATGTGATCCAAGCGTTGAGGAGTCAGCTGTTGCAGCTGTTTACGCAGTTTCTCTAACATGGGGTATCCCGTTACTTTGTTCTCTTTTACCCAGCAGCGGTCATTGACGTCAAGCGCGTCGAGGCTTCTATTCACTAGCCGTTGAGAATACGCGATGAACTTTTGCAGCCAGTGTGGTGATAAAGTACGTTTTGCCGTCCCGGAAGGCGATGACCGGCCTCGCTACTTGTGCGATGCCTGCGGCACGATTCACTACCAGAACCCACGCATCGTGGCCGGCACGCTGCCCGTCAGCGGTAGTAAAGTACTGCTCTGTAAGCGGGCGATTTCACCGCGCAAAGGCTACTGGACACTGCCCGCCGGCTATATGGAAAATGCCGAATCAACCCAGCAGGCAGCTTCCAGAGAGACCCGTGAAGAGGCCTGTGCCGAGGTCGAACTGGCCAACCTCTACACCCTGATTGACCTGCCGCATATCAATCAGGTGTATATGATTTTTCGTGCCGAGCTAGTCGGCGGCTTCAGCGCCGGGTCGGAAAGCCTTGAAGTCGCGCTGTTCGAAGAGCATGAAATCCCTTGGGATGAGCTGGCCTTCATGACGATTGAACGCACCCTCAAGCATTTTTACGCCGACCGCCCCCGCAATGAATTTCCGCTGCATATCAGCATGGTAACGCCAGAAGATCGTGAGCGTTACTTTGGTAGTGCGTAATACTTTATTTAAAAGTCTGGTTATAGGTCGGCGAGTTGCCACACATCATAAGCGACTTCTTCGTAGGGGTGGGCAAGCTTCAAGGCCGCGATGGCGCCGTGAATGTGCGCTTCATCGCAGAGCAGTTCGACTTTGAACTCTTCGACCTTTTCCAAGCTGCCCACCGAGCCGATGTGCGGGTGGGCGCCTTCCGTTGGGCGAAACTGCCCCGTGCCTCGGGTTTGAAAACAGGCGTGTTCGTACGCTCCTATACGCCCGGCTCCGGCTTCGAATACCGCCTGCTTAACGCTTTCGGCATCTTCTACGGGGACAAAAAATGCGAGCTTATACATACTGTACCTCCAAACGATCAATCCAGTGTGAAACGTTGAACTCTGGCTATGTTAGCGGATAGGCGACTACTGGTCGCGGGCTTGGCTTTGTATGATGATGCTTTTATGACGTTTACCCACGACTGTTAGATGAGCCATCCTATGGATAAATTTGAGGTAAAGCTGGATCAGGCGGCCAGAGCCGCGTGGATGTCCTATGTAGGTGGAATGACTCAGGATGAGATCGCCAGCCAACTGGGTGTCTCAAGACCCGGTGTGCAGCGTTTATTGGCGTTGGCTCGCCAGGAGGGGTTAGTCAAAGTACATATTGATCATCCTATCTCTAACTGTATGGCGCTGGGCAGCACGCTGCGTGATCACTTTGGCTTGACCTTCTGTGAAGTGGTACCTGCCGATAGCCACGCAGCCGACGGCGCCGCCTCCTACCTGGCAGTCGCCGCTGCCGAGCGCATTGCGCAGCTGGTTGAACGCAGCGAACCGTTGACTCTGTCGCTAGGCACCGGGCGTTCGGTGCGGGCAGCGGTGGAAGCACTTAGTCGTGTTGAGCGGCCCCAGCATCGCTTTGTGTCGCTGGTGGGTAATGTCGCCCGAGATGGTTCGGCCAACCGCTACGATGCAGTAATGGTGATGGCGGATAAAACCGGTGGTGAGCGCTTTTTACTGCCCGCGCCGGTGGTGGCAGAGTCGCTGGCTGAAAAAGAGGCAATGCTGGCCCAGCGTCTCTTTACGGCGATTGCCGATGTGGCGCGGCAGTCAGAAGCTGCCTTTATCGGCGTTGGGCGCATCGACCGCCAGGCCACGCTGTTTCAAGACCATTTTATTAGCGAAAGCGAGCTGGATGAACTGCTGGGACTGAAAGCGGTAGGGGAGTTGCTAGGCTGGCCGCTGAACCGTGACGGCGAGGTGATCGACTGTTCGATTACGCGGCGAGTTACCAGCCTTCCCCTGGAACGTTTTGGTAAGCATCATATGGTGGCGATTGCCGGTGGCCGCGAAAAAGCCCCGGCGATTCACGCCGCGTTGCGCGGCGGCTGGCTGAAGGGCTTGGTGACTGACGAAGTGGCTGCTCGGCAGATCGTTGAAGCACTCTAGGGCTTTCAAACCGCTCTAGGTCTTTAAAACCTAAGTGGGTGCACTGCAACATGCGTTAGGGGTAATGAATTAGCGTAAAGTCTAAGCTAATCGGCTTTGCTTTTTTTGGGCTTACGTACGATCATTTGTTCGATAGATGATCAATAAGATCAAGGCGACAACAATGCCAATACCAGCCCATAGGAGTGCTTTATGCGACTCGCACGTCACTTGCCCGTTACCACGCTAGCGGCCGCCATTACCATATCGGGCCATGCCCAGGCGCAAACCGAAATTACCGTGGCTACGGTCAATAATAACGATATGGTGATCATGCAGAGCCTCACCGAGGCTTTCGAAGAAGCTCACCCCGATATCACCCTGGACTGGGTGGTGCTCGAGGAGAACGTGCTGCGTCAGCGGATGACCACCGATATTGCCACCGATGGTGGCCAGTTCGACGTGATGACCATCGGCACTTACGAAGTGCCTATCTGGGCAGAGCGTGGTTGGTTGTCCCCCCTGGATAACCTGCCCGACGACTATAACGAAGACGATCTACTGACCTCAGTGCGCGATGGTTTGAGCTTGGATGGCACGTTGCATGCGCTGCCTTTCTACGCCGAAAGCTCAATGATGTACTACCGTCAGGATCTGTTTGAGAAAGCGGGTATTGAAATGAGCGATCAGCCCACCTGGGAAGAGGTGCGTGAGTGGGCGGGCGAGCTGCACGGCAGTGAAGAGGGGGTAGCAGGGATCTGCCTGCGTGGTAAACCAGGTTGGGGCGAAAACATGGCCTTTGTTTCCACACTGGTGAATACCTACGGCGGTCGCTGGTTTGACGAAGAGTGGAACCCTGAACTCAACTCTGAAGCCTGGGTCAACGCTATCCAGTTCTATGTCGATCTGCTCAACGACTACGGCCCGCCAGGCGCTAGTTCCAACGGCTTTAACGAAAACCTGGCGCTGTTCTCCCGCGGTAATTGCGCGATGTGGGTAGATGCCACCTCGGCAGCGGGCAAGCTGTATGACGGCAATGAGTCCGATGTGGCGGACAGCTTAGGCTTTGCCCCAGCACCCGTGGCAGAAACACCCAAAGGCTCACACTGGTTGTGGTCCTGGGCGCTAGCTATCCCAGCCTCTTCAGAGAATCAGGAAGCGGCGCTTGAGTTTATTACCTGGGCGACTTCACAAGAGTACATTGAGCTGGTCGGGGAAACCGAAGGCTGGACCAGTGTCCCCCCCGGTACTCGTGAGTCGACCTACGCCAATGAGCAGTACACCGAAGCAGCCCCCTTTGCAGACTTCGTGCTGAAGGCTATTCAAGACGCCGATCCTACCGACTCCACCCTGGAACCCAATCCCTATGTGGGCGTGCAGTTTGTGGGCATTCCAGAGTTCCAGTCGATCGGCACTCAGGTAGGCCAAACCATTGCCGCGGCGTTGACCGGTGACACCACGGTGGAGCAGGCGCTAGACAGTGCTCAGCGTGCCACCGAACGCACCATGCAGCGTGCCGGTTATCTAGACTGATGTGACCCGCAGTGCCTGCCTTGGCTAACCCGGCAGGCATTGCCCCCACACTGTTTCTGCAGGTATTTCCATGAATAAAACACGTGCTTCTGGCCGGACGGTCGGCGGGCTACGGACGCTTTCGCTTCAAGCGCCTGCTGTAACGTTGCTATTGCTTTGGATGATTGTGCCACTGGGTATGACGCTATGGTTCTCCTTCCAGCGTTATAACCTGCTAATGCCCGGTATGACTGGCTTTGCCGGGTTGGAAAACTATGAATACCTTCTCACCGACCCTGCCCTATGGGCCGCTATGGGCAACACGCTGTTGCTGGTGGGATGGGTACTGGCGATTACCGTGGTGGGCGGTACCCTGCTGGCGGTGCTGTTTCAGCAGGAGTTTGCGGGACGCGGGATCGCTCGTGTGCTGGCGATCTCACCGTTTTTTGTAATGCCCACCGTGAGTGCCCTGGTGTGGAAAAACATGATGATGCATCCCTCTAACGGGGTGCTGGCGTGGCTGTCTGAGTCCATTGGCCTGCCCGCTGTCGATTGGTTCTCCTCGCTACCGCTGACGTCGATTGTGATCATCGTTGCATGGCAGTGGCTGCCATTTGCACTGCTGATCCTGCTCACTGCGATGCAGTCGCTGGATGAGGATCAGGTGGAAGCGGCGCGGATGGACGGTGCAGGGCCGGTGGCGATTTTCTTCTTTATCACTCTGCCGCATCTAAAGCGTGCCATCAGCGTGGTGATCATGATTGAGATGATCTTCCTGCTGACCATCTTTGCCGAAATTTTCGTCACCACCTCCGGTGGGCCTGGCTTGGCGACGACCAATCTGGCTTACCTGATTTACATTCGTGCGTTGCTGGATTTTGACGTAGGCACTGCTTCCGCCGGTGGGGTGATTGCGATCATTCTCGCCAATATCGTGGCGATCTTCCTGGTTCGTATGGTAGCCAAGAACCTGGAAGATTAGACCGGCACTTGTGTCTTGGGAGTACTTCGATGACAACATTAAGTTCCAAAACCGCAGCGCCACGCTCGGTGTCAGGGTGGCGGTCGGCGCAAAGCAAGCGCATCTTGCTGACACTTTTGGGGTGGTCGGTGGCGCTGGTGATCTTCTTTCCGATTTTCTGGATGATCCTGACTGGCTTTAAAACAGAAACAGCGGCGATTGCCGACCCCTCGCTGATTTTTTCGCCCACCTTAGAGAGCTACCAGGATGTGCACGCGCGTTCCGGCTATGCACGCTTTGCGCTCAACAGCGTTGCGGTGGCATTTGGCTCAACGTTCTTCGCGCTGCTGATTGCGATTCCTTCAGCCTACGCCATGGCCTTTTTGCCCACTAAACGCACCAAAGGCACGCTGCTGTGGATGCTCTCCACCAAAATGCTGCCCTCAGTGGGCGTGCTGGTGCCGATTTATCTCATTTTCCGCGACGTTGGTCTGCTCGACACCCGCACCGGGCTAATCATCATCTATACCCTGATGAACCTGCCGATTGTGGTGTGGATGCTCTACACCTTCTTCAAGGATATGCCCAAAGACATTCTTGAAGCAGGGCGTATGGACGGCGCCTCCACCTTCCAGGAAGTGTTCTTTCTGCTGCTGCCACTCACGCTGCCGGGTATCGCCTCAACGGGCCTGCTATCGGTCATTTTGAGTTGGAACGAGGCGTTCTGGAGTCTCAACCTAACGACCTCAAGTGCTGCGCCGTTAACCGCCTATATCGCCTCATTCTCAAGCCCTGAGGGGCTGTTCTGGGCCAAGCTGTCTGCCGCTTCCACCATGGCCATTGCGCCGATTTTGATACTCGGTTGGATGACACAAAAACAGATGGTGCGTGGTCTGACCTTTGGTGCCGTCAAGTAAAGGATCTTCCTCATGGCAACACTACAACTACACAATATTACCAAGCGTTTCGGCGACACCGAGGTCATCAAGGGTATCGACCTTGAGGTCAATGACCGAGAATTTGTGGTCTTCGTTGGCCCCTCCGGCTGCGGTAAATCGACCCTGATGCGCATGATCGCCGGGCTTGAAAGCGCGACGGATGGCGATATCTTGATCGACGGTCAGCGTATCAATGACGTTGGCCCTGCAGACCGTGGCCTCGCCATGGTGTTTCAAAGCTATGCGCTTTACCCGCACATGACGGTAGAGGGCAATATGGGCTTCAGCATGCGCTTGGCCGGAGTGCCCAAGGAGGAGCGTCGCGCCAAGGTGCTGGAGGCGGCCAAGATTCTACAGCTAGAGCCGCTGTTAGACCGCAAGCCCAAAGCGCTCTCCGGCGGTCAGCGCCAGCGGGTGGCTATTGGCCGTGCGATTGTGCGTAACCCCAGCATCTTTCTGTTCGACGAGCCGCTCTCCAACCTGGATGCCGCGCTGCGAGTGCAGATGCGTATTGAGCTGGCGCGTCTGCACGATGAGCTGGACGCCACCATGATCTACGTCACCCACGACCAGATCGAAGCGATGACCATGGCGGATAAAATCGTTGTGCTCCACGACGGCGTGGTCGAGCAGGTGGGCTCGCCCATGGCGCTCTACCATCATCCGCGCAATCGCTTTGTAGCAGGTTTTATCGGCTCGCCGAAAATGAACTTTCTGCCGGTAACGCTGACCAGCGTTTCGCCTGAAGGCGTGGGGATTCGTATGCCCGGCGGCGGTGAACGCAGCGTGCCGGTGGACGGTCAGCACCTGGAGGCCAACGCCCCTCTTGAGCTGGGTGTTCGCCCGGAACACTTAGTGCTCGAAGAGCAGGGGCCCCTGAGCGGCGAGATCAAAGTGCTGGAGCGGCTAGGTGGCCAAACCTCGCTCTATGTCCAGATGGACGACGAACTGATCACGATTATGGCCGATGGCGACGTGGCCTATCGGGTCAACGATACGGTGCATTTCGGCTTCGCCCCCGAGCGCGCCCACCTGTTTGACGCTGGCGGCCTGGCCTTGCCCAGCTTGCAACAGCATCCCTTGGCAGGGCTAACCCGACACGATAACCGCGCGCCCGGTTCGCCTTCTGAGGAGCCTGCATGAGGACACTCATCTTTGACTGCGATGGCGTGCTGGTCGACAGCGAGGCTCTTGCGGAAGGCACACTGGTGGAGTACCTCTCCCACTGGCTGCCCGATCTGAATATTGACCAGGAATTAGGCCAAGCGCTGGGGATGACCACGGCGGCTATTCTTGCTCATCTCGAAGCATTAAGCGCCCACAGGCTGCCATTGGATGCCACCGAGCAGGTGGATACCGCTATCGAGGCCCGCTTGGCGCAGGAGCTTAAAGCTATAGACGGCGCCGACAAGGCGGTTCGTGGCATTACCTTGGAAAAGGCGGTGGTTTCCAACAGTCGACGCAGTCGCGTATTGGCATCACTGGCAAGCACAGGGTTGGCCGATGCGTTTGGCGAGGTGCCCATTTTTACCGCTGATCAGGTAGCACACCCCAAGCCCGACCCCGCACTCTACCGATTGGCGGCCTCTCACTTAGGCCAAATGCCGCGGGACTGTCTAGTGGTAGAAGATAGCGTGGCCGGGGTGACGGCCGCCCGTGCCGCGGGAATGTGCGTGATTGGGTTTGTCGGCGCCAGTCATGTGGATGTTGATCAAGCGGCGCGCCTTACTCAAGTCGGCGCCTGGCGTATTTTAGAGCATATGCACGGCCTGGAAGCCCTGGTGAACGAGTGGCAAGCCAAGGCTTCCAGCTTTTCGCCTTAACGAGAGCATGACGATGAAACTAAACAACAAAATCGCGGTGATTACCGGCGGCGCGCGGGGTATCGGCTTGGCTATTGCTCAGCGTTATTTAAGTGAAGGCGCCAGCGTAGTAGTGGCCGATATTGATCGGGCCGCTATTGATGATGCTTTAGCGACGCTGCAGCAGCAGGCGCCTGCCGAAAAAGTGATGGGGGTCGAGCTGAATGTCTGCGATCAGGCCTCGATTGATGCCATGGTTAAAGCGGTAATAGAGCGTTTTGGCGGCATCGATATTTTGGTCAATAACGCTGCCATCTTTGATATGGCGCCGGTGCTTGAGGTGACCGAGGAGAGCTTCGATAAGCAGTTTGCGGTCAATACCAAAGGCATGTTTTTTACCCTGCAGGCGGTTGCCCGTTCGATGGTGGCCCGTGGTCAGGGGGGCAAAATTATCAATATGGCCTCCCAGGCAGGTCGCCGCGGTGAAGCCCTGGTAAGCGTTTACTGCGCCAGCAAAGCGGCTGTCATCAGCCTTACCCAATCCAGTGGTTTGGATCTCATCAAACACCGCATCAACGTTAACGGCATCGCCCCTGGCGTGGTGGATACGCCAATGTGGGAAGAGGTCGACGCGCTGTTTGCCCGTTTTGAAAATCGCCCGCTTGGCGAGAAGAAGCGCTTAGTGGGCGAGGCGGTGCCGTTTGGGCGAATGGGCCTGCCGGAAGATCACACCGGCGCGGCGGTGTTTTTGGCCAGTCACGACAGTGATTACGTGGTCGCCCAGACACTCAATGTCGATGGCGGCAACTGGATGAGCTGAGGTGGCCATGACCCCTGATCTTGATGCCTTAGCACAACAGATTATTCATGCCGCCGAAGGTGCCACGCGCTACCTGGTCGCGCTGGCAGGGCCGCCGGGTGCGGGGAAATCCTATCGCAGCGCCCAGCTCTGCGATGCGATTAATCAGCACCTGCCGGGCCAGGCCGGACTGGTGCCCATGGACGGCTACCACTTCGATAACGCTGTGCTGGGCGAGCAGCAGGTGCCGGTAAAAGGCGCGCCCCATACCTTCGATATAGAGGGGCTGCGCTGCGACCTTGAACGCATCCGCCAAGCGGCTCATCCGGTAGCGGTACCGGTTTTTGACCGCCCGTTGGATCTCGCCCGTGCCGGTGGACGACTGATCACCCTTGAACAGCGTATCGTCATTGTCGAGGGCAACTACCTGCTGCTTGACCGCTCCCCCTGGCGCGAACTGCGACCGCTGTTCGATTGGACGCTATTTCTAGACGTCGATGATGTCGTGCTAGTCGATCGATTGATCAATCGCTGGCTTGAGATGGGCCAGGATCGCACTGGTGCGCTGCAGCGCACCCACCACAAAGACATGCTTAACGCTCAATTAGTGAAGAGTTGCTGTTTGCCGCCTGATCAGCGCTGGCGCTAGTACTTTGTGTTAGCCCCTTTGTTTTAGAACATTTGTTTTAGCCCATTGATAGCGTCATTTGTTACCTGCCTTTATTCACCCCATCGCGCCAAGAAGGCCTTGGCTGGAGAGTCCCATGACCCGTCTTAATAATCACAACCTGGGCAAGCTAACCGACGATGTTGCCAAACCTCAGTATGACCGCCAAACGCTCACACCCGGTATCGTACATATTGGGGTTGGGGGCTTTCACCGCGCCCATCAAGCAATGTATTTGGATGCACTGATGAACCAGGGCGAGGCGCTGAATTGGGGCATTGTCGGCGTAGGAGTGATGCCTGGCGACAAACGCATGCAGCAGGCGCTGGCAGCGCAGGATTACCTCTACACCCTGGTGGTGAAACACCCTGATGGCCAGTATGAGCCGCGGGTCATTGGCAGCATGGTGAATTACCTGTTTGCACCGGAAGATACCGAGGCAGTGATTGAGCAGATGGCTGATCCGGCGATTCGCATTGTTTCGCTGACGGTGACCGAAGGCGGCTACAATTTTCACCCGGTGAGCGGCGAGTTCGATCTCAATAATCCCCAGGTGCGCGCCGATCTTGCTAACCCCACCCAGCCCACTACCAGCTTCGGGCTGGTAGTGGAAGCGCTTGTCCGCCGCCGTGCGCGGGGCATTGCGCCGTTCACCGTGATGTCCTGTGATAATATTCAAGGTAACGGCGATGTCGCTAAACGTATGTTCGGCGCCTATGCCCAGGCGCGGGACGCCGAGCTAGGCGCCTGGCTTGCCCGTGAGGTGGCGTTTCCCAACGCCATGGTGGATCGCATTACTCCGGTGACGTCGCCCACGGATATTGATGAACTGAGTCAGCGCTTTGGCGTAGAGGACGCCTGGCCGGTAGTCTGCGAACCCTTCACCCAGTGGGTGTTGGAAGATCACTTCCCCCTTGGGCGTCCGGCGTTTGATAAAGTGGGTGTCCAAGTCGTGGAGGATGTCGAACCCTACGAACTGATGAAGCTGCGCCTGCTCAACGCCAGCCACCAGGCGCTGACCTATTTTGGCTATTTAGCCGGATACCGCTACGCCCATGAGGTGTGCCAAGATCCGCTATTCGTTGATTTTTTATTGGGCTATATGCGCGAAGAGGGCACGCCGACCCTGGCGCCGGTGCCGGGGGTTGATTTGGAAACCTACCGCCTAACGCTGATTGAGCGCTTCGCCAACCCACAAATCAAAGATACCCTGGCACGGCTCTGCGCCGAGAGCTCTGACCGCATTCCTAAATGGCTAGTGCCGGTGATTCGCCAACAGTTAGCACAAGGTGGTGAAATAGAGCGCAGCGCCGCCGTAGTGGCCAGCTGGGCACGCTACGCTGAAGGGGTGGACGAGCAGGGCGAGCCCATCGAAATTGTTGATCGCTTGAAAGCGCCGCTCATGGCGATTGCTGCGGAGAACCGCCAGCGGCCAGCGGCTTTTATCGAAAACCGCGAGCTGTTTGGCGACTTAATCGACAGCACCCGTTTTGTGGAAGCCTATTTAACTGCGCTAAGTTCACTGCACGAACGTGGCGCACGCGCTACGCTAGAGGGTCTGGCGTCGTCCAAAGGAACAGTGTGATGTATATCGGGGTAGATTGCGGTACCCAGAGTACCAAGGTAGTGGTGGTAGACGTTGAGCGGGGCAAGATTCTGGCTGAAGCAAGCCGCCCTCATCACCTGGACGAGGGCGAAAATGGTCGCCGAGAGCAGGCACCCGCAGAGTGGTTAGCTGCCTTGAAGGCGGCGTTTTTTGCCGCGTTGGATAAAGCTGCTGTATCGGCTAGCCAAGTGCGCGGCATTGGTGTCTCTGGTCAGCAGCATGGCATGGTCGCGCTCGATGGCGAAGGCGTGCCGGTCTATCCCGCAAAGCTGTGGTGCGATACCGAGACCAGCGCCCAGAACGCTGATTTAGTTGCTCGACTGGGTGGCGAGGCAGGCTGCTTAGAGAAGCTGGGGTTGGTGCTGCAAACCGGCTATACCGCGTCTAAAGTCGCTTGGCTGCGCGAGCATCAGCCGGATGCGTATCGGCGCATCGAGAGCCTGCTACTGCCACACGACTACCTCAACTTCTGGCTTACTGGCGAGCGCCTCACCGAGGCGGGTGACGCCTCCGGTACTGGCTATTTCGATACCCGCAAGCGTTGCTGGCAGCTCGATGTTTTTGCTGAAATTGCTCCTGAGTTAGACCCTCATCGGGTACTTCCTCGCGTGCTGGAAGCCCATGAGTCAGTAGGCGTTGTGCGCCCGGCGGTGGCCCGCGAACTTGGGTTGGGTGATCAAGTGGTTGTCTCCTCCGGCGGTGGTGACAATATGTTGGGCGCCATTGGCACCGGCAATATTACCCCGGGGCTCATCACGCTGAGTTTAGGCACCTCCGGCACCGTTTGTGCTTACTCGGCGATGCCTGTTGAGTGCGATAGCGCCATGGTCGCCAACTTCTGTTCCAGCACTGGCGGCTGGCTGCCGCTGATCTGCACTATGAACGTCACTTCGGCCACCACGCGGGTACGCGAGCTGTTTGGCTTGGATCTGGCCGCGTTTGGCGAGAAAGTGGCCAGTGCGCCGATAGGCGCCGAAGGCGTTACCGTATTACCGTTCTTCAACGGCGAGCGGGTGCCGATGCTGCCCGACGCCTCCGCGGACTTCCTTGGCCTGACCAGCCTGAATACCACCCAGGCTAATTTGTGTCGGGCCGTGGTGGAGGGGGCCACTTTCGGGCTACGCTATGGGCTGGAATTGTTGGGTGATTTAACCGCTGGAGCCAGCCAGATTCGTTTGATCGGTGGCGGCGCTAACAGCCCCGTATGGCGGCAGATGGTAGCGGATATTACCGGTACCCAAGTGATTTGCCCCGAGATAACCGATGCAGCGGCGCTTGGCGCGGCCATACAAGCGGCTTGGTGTGACCAGCGTTCAGAGGGCGTAACTCTGGAGGCTCTGTGTGAGCGGCTCGTCCATTTGGATGCCAAGTCGTTGGCCAACCCACAACCAGAAAATGTGGCCGCCTACCAACCGATTTATGCGCGATATTGCGCAGCACTTGAACAACGCCATGGCGGCGCTTAAAAGCATATCAAGGAGATTTTATGACCAGCCAGCTGCAACAGTTAAAGCAACATTCGCTTGTCGTCGCCGATACCGGTGATCTTGAGGCTATCCGTCGCTATCAGCCGCAGGATGCCACGACCAACCCCTCACTGTTGCTCAAGGCGTTTAGCTTGTCCGGTTACCAAGCGCTAATCGACGAAGAGCTGAGCAGCGTAAAAGCCTCTGGCGGCAACCGTGAAGAGCAGGTCAAACATGCCGTTGACCGCCTGGCGGTGGCCATGGGCAGCGAGATTTCCGCCGTTGTGCCGGGGCGTGTTTCCACCGAAGTGGCGGCTCGTTTGTCGTTTGATACCCAGGCCAGCATTGCCAAGGCCCACGAGTTAATCGAGCTGTACGATGCCCGCGGCGTGTCCCGCGACCGCGTGCTGATCAAACTGGCGTCTACCTGGGAAGGCATTCGTGCCGCCGAGGTGCTCGAACGCGAAGGTATTCAGTGCAACCTGACGCTGCTGTTCAGCGATGCCCAGGCCCAGGCGTGCTTTGATGCCGGGGTGTTTCTGATCTCACCCTTCGTAGGCCGCGTGACCGATTGGTACAAAAAAGAGACCGGCAACGATTACACGCCGGAAAATGACCCTGGCGTTAAGTTTGTGCAAGGCGTTTGCCAGCGTGCCAATCAGGGCGGTTACAACACTGTGGTAATGGGCGCAAGCTTCCGTAATACCGGGCAGGTACTTGCCCTGGCAGGCTGCCCGCGGTTGACCATTTCGCCTGCATTACTGGAAGAGCTGGATGCCACTGAAGGCAGCGTTGCTGCGCAAATTCAAGCCGGCGAAGGCAGCGGCAAGCCTACCGAGCCGCTCAGCGAAGCCGCCTTCCGCTGGGGCCATAATCAAGACGCCATGGCCAACGACAAGCTGGCCGATGGCATCCGCCGCTTCCATGATGACCAGCTGGAGCTGGAAAGCCTGATCGATAAGCGGTTAGGCTGAGAAATAAGCGAGTTCATAGCTTAAGCGCGTCAGGGTTAGGGTGCGCCCTAACCCTGACGCCGTGACACAATCGGGTACAGGGAGAAAGTCGTATGGATGCCACCCTGAGCCAACTGTTGGAATCTATCGAATTAACCCCCGTCGGCGATTTGCAGTCGCTTAGTGGGGGTGACATTGCTGCCGTTTATCGCCTGGAGACCCGGCAGGGGCCGGTGGTGATTAAGCACGACGACGCAGCGCGGTTGCGCGGTGAAGCCGCAGGCCTGCGTGCGTTGCGTGGCGCCTGTTCATCGCTGGTAGTGCCAGAGGTGTTAGGTTTGGCAGAAGGCTGGCTGGTCATTGAGTCATTGGACACCGTGCCCGGTGGGCCGAAGAGCGAAGCCGCGCTTGGCGAAGGGCTGCGCGGTTTGCATAGCGTAATTGGTGATGCCCACGGCTGGCATCAGGATAACGCCTGCGGGCTTACGCCCCAGCCGAACGCCTCGCTCAGCGATGGCCGAGCCTTTCAGCGCGAGCGCCGCTTACTCCCCCTTTGTGAAGCGTGCCTCCAGCGGGGGCTATTGAACGGCGAGCTGCGCAGTCGTATCGAGCGCTTGGCCCACGATTTGGAGAGTTGGTTGCCCGATGCACCGCCCAGCTTGCTGCACGGAGATTTGTGGTCAGGGAATGTGCTTTTCACTTCCAAAGGGCCGGCAATTATCGACCCAGCAGTATATCGCCACTACCCGGAAGTGGATGTGGCGATGCTGACGCTATTTGGCTCTCCAGGGGAGGCCTTTTTTAACGCCTACTGGAACGGCGACGCCCCGGCCGACTGGCCGAGGCGTGAAGCGTTGTTTCAGCTTTACCCGCTATTAAACCACCTGCTGCTGTTCGGTGCCGGTTACCGTTCGGCGGTTGAGCGCAGCGTAGCGAGGGTCGAGTCTTTCACTTGAGTCTTACCAAGACTTATAGGGCAAAAACTTGCCGTTCATGGTGAGCAGTACCCGGTCGCCTTTGGGGTCTTCGATTTTGTCGACCTCCATAGTGAAGTCGATGGCGCTCATGATGCCGTCACCAAATTTTTCTTGCACTACGTCTTTCAGGGTCTCGCCGTAAACACCAACGACTTCATACAGGCGGTAGATGAACGGGTCTTGGGGAATCGCTTCATCCCAGGCTTTGGTGGGGAAAGCTACCAAAGCATCGGCGACATTGCTCTCTACGCCCAAGGTATCGCAGAGTTTATGTGCTACATCTGGGCTGGCGCTGTTCATGCCGTAGCAGGCGGAGGCCACCCAAACCGGTGACATACCCACGGCTTTACCAATATCGTCCCAGCTCATTTTTTTACGCGCTTTAGCGGCGAGCAGGGTATGACGCATTTCGAGCTTATCCATGACGAATCTCCTTAGGGGTAAACTTCACTAGTTTTTCTTCATGACCAGCGGCTGGGGTTGCCTCTGGTGGGTGAGTGGGCGCATCAACCGCTGCGTCCAGGTTGACTGGGTTAATCGATGGTGGGTACCGCATGCCTTGGGGTTCATTTTCCTGAACGCGAAGGTCGCCTGATCGGTTAACCAGAAAGTCGACCAAATAATTGCGGATGGTATAGAAGTGGGGATGCTTAATGATCTCGGCGCGGTTACGCGGCCGAGGCAGGTCGATCTCCACCGCCTCTGCAATACGTGCCTCTGGGCCGTTGGTCATTAAGAAGATACGGTCTGCCAACAGGATCGCTTCATCCACATCGTGGGTAATCATGAACACCGTTTGCTGGTCTTGAGTCCAGATTTTGACCAGCTCGTCCTGAATAACGCCTCGGGTGAGCGCGTCTAACGCCCCAAACGGTTCATCCAGTAGCAGCAGCTTTGGCTTGGTGGCAAAGGCGCGGGCAATACTCACCCGCTGGCGCATGCCGCCGGAAAGCTGGGAAGGCTTGCGATCAACGACTTCTTTCAACCCCACCAGCTCCAGGTACTTCATGCTGTGCTCGGTGACTTCGCGCTCGCTCCAGTTTTTCCAGCGGGCACGAACCCCAAAGCGCACGTTTTCCAAGGTGGTGAGCCAGGGCAGCAGGCTGTAGTTCTGGAATACCACGCCGCGCTCAAGTCCTGGGCCATTAATCTCTTTGCCTTCCATTACCATGGAGCCATCGGAGAACTGATCCAGGCCTGCCAGGGCATTCATAATGGTCGACTTACCGCAGCCTGAGTGGCCAATGATGCAGACGAACTCACCCTTTTGCAGTTGAAAGCTAACGTTCTCAAATACCGTTAGTGGTGGTGCTGTTTTTGTAGCGCCAGGAAAGCGCTTGGCGGCCTGCTGCACTTCAACAAAAGCGTGACTCATAGTTAACTCCTCTCGGTTGCTCTTTGTGTTCGCTCTCTTACTCTATTCGGCGTAGGTCACAAAGCGCGTCACATAGGCCAGGGACATGTCCAGCAGCATGCCGACGACACCGATCATTAAGATGGAGAAGATCACACTGGTGAGATCCAAGTTGTTCCACTCATTCCACACGTAGTAGCCAATGCCGGTGCCGCCAACGAGCATTTCAGCGGCCACTATCACCAGCCAAGCAATACCGATGGAGATCCGCATACCGGTTAGAATGGTTGGCGCCGCGGCGGGCAGAATGACTTTGAACGCGGTTTTCAGCGACGAGAGTTCATGGGTACGGGCGACGTTGACCCAATCTTCTCTCACCCCGGCGACCCCGAATGCCGTATTGAGAAGCATGGGCCATATAGAGCAAATGAAGATGACGAAAATCGCTGAGGCTTCGGAATCCTGGATGATGAATAACGCCAATGGCATCCATGCCAGCGGCGAAATAGGGCGCAATACCTGAATATAGGGATTGAGCGCCTTATACATCAGTGGCGACATGCCAATCAGAAAGCCGAGTGGAATCGCAATGGCTGCTGCCAGCAGGTACCCCGTAAGCACACGATACAGAGAGTAGCCAAGCTGAATACCAATCCCCTTATCGTTAGGGCCCGCATCATAAAAAGGGTTGGATAACTCTTCCCAGGCACGAACCAAAACTTCAGAAGGAGGGGGAACCTTGGCGGTTTCATTAGCACCGGCCATTAGCTGTTCGTACTCGCTTAGCTCACCAGCTCCACCGGTCAGAAGGGGAACATGATTAAGGCCTTCCCATATACCCAGGCCTAGAACCAAAAGCACCACAGCGAGCACACTGGCGCGTACGTTGAGACTGAAATTCCACTCAGTAGTTGTGCGATCCATGTTAGCTCCTCCCGATTGCAAAGCTCTCGAGGTAGGCTTCGGGTTGCGTGTAGTCAAAGGTTTTACCCATGATTTGGTAATTACGCGCGTTCTGTTCGGGGGCGTCGTAGCCCAGCTCGCGCATTACTTCTCGGGCATCAGTGGCGAGGTAGACGTCTCTTGCTACCTGCTGATAATCCACGTCCCCTTCGATGTAGCCCCAGCGCTTCATTTGGGTAAGGATCCATACCGCCATTGACTCCCAGGGGAAGGGGTCGAAATCGATGCGGTCAGGCACTCGTTGAACCTCACCCAGGCCATCGGCAAAGGTGCCGGTCAGCACCTGTTCGATAACGGTTACCGGTTGGTTGAGGTAGTTAGTGGGCGCAATCGCCTCGGCGATCTCAGAACGGTTGGCTGGGTCTGATGAGTACTGGGTAGCGTCGATAATCGCCCTCAAGAGGGCGCCGTAGGTATTAGGGTTTTCACGCGCAAATTGTGCGCTAGTGGCAAAGGCGCAGCAGGGGTGTCCGTCCCAAATATCCTTGGTCAGAAGATGGATAAAGCCGATGCGTTCAAATACCGCCCGCTGATTAAAGGGGTCAGGTGACAAGAAGCCGTCGATATTGCCCGCCCGAAGGTTGGCCACCATCTCCGGCGGTGGAATGACTCGGATTTGAATGTCCTGATCAGGGTCAAGGCCATGCTCAGCCACGTAGTAGCGTAGTAAGAAATTATGCATGGAGTACTCAAAAGGTACGCCGAAGGTAAAGCCTTTCCATTGCTGAGGGTCGCGTTTATCTTGATGGTCGTTGTGCAGCACGATGGCTTGCCCATTGATGTTCTCAACGGCAGGCATGATGAAGTGTTCGGGGTTGGAGCCAGCACCAAGGGTCATAGCCAGTGGCATTGGGGTAAGCATGTGCGCCGCATCGTATTCGCGGTTCAGCGACTTGTCTCGAGCCACGGCCCAGCCAGCGGTCTTGATAACGGATACATCCAAGCCATAGCGCTCGTAGAAGCCCATGGGGTGCGCCATGATGATTGGTGTGGCGCAGGTGATGGGGACAAATCCGATATTAAGCTGGGTTTTCTCCAGGGGGCCTAAATTTTCTTTAATCGCTGCTTTAATGGCATCCATGGGAAGCAAACTTGCTAATGCTGCTGCGGCCGTGCCGCCGCCAATCAACTTCATAAATTGACGACGATGCATGTCGCTGTGGCCGAACATACCGCGAACCAAGGCACTCTCCACCATACGATCCATCATTGCTTCAGTATCGGTGGGCGCTGAAGAGGGACCTGCCTGGACAGGCGTAATGGTGGTGTTACCTGAAGGCTGGCAGTCGTGACAATCACAGTGCCGCCCATGAATGAGAGATTGACGGTGGTCGAACGGGTTGCCGAGACTGCTGTGGTCGTTGTTGTCTTTCATGGACGTTCACCTCACAGGAGCAAAAAAACAGATGGCTGCGCCGTCTTGGTGCGTAATGGTTTAAGCATGCGGCGCTAACAAAGGCATTGCGAATTGCGTGCCAGTTAGGGCTTATTATCTTTAAGTGTTTGTTTATTAATTTATTATTTTAATTTTTAAAACTTTGAGAGGGGGCCTTTAAAAGGCACGAAAAATCGTAAATAACGATATTTCGTTGTTTATTTAACGAAAACTCGTAAGTGGCGCGGGAATTGAAAGCTAAAGAGAAGGATCATCTCTAAACATTGAGGTAATAGCCAATGGTAGGGCGAGTGGCTGCGCAGACCGAAGCTTCAGCACTTATGGGTGAGTATTCACCGCTTGCAATGATTGTTGTCGACCCGATTGCAGATCAGCTGCTAGCGGCTAATCCCGCTGCCTGCGAATTGTTGTGTATTGAAAGTGCACTTTCCTTAACGTCACCGTTTAGCCATCGTTTGAGTGCTTCACTGCCGCTATGGGTGAGTTTTACCGATGAGACACTGGTGCAAAAAACGGCCTGGTCGGATGACCTGGTGATGCTAGACATGCTGCGCCAGCCTTACCGGGTAGAAGTCTACGCCCAGCATATCGAAGGCTCTTCGCAGCTGTTATTTACACTGATTGATCGCAATAAAGCCGAGCAGCGGCGTGCAAAAGCAGAGTTAGGACGCCAGCACCGCCAGGGCGAGGTGGGCTGGCAGCGTGTCGAGCAAGTTTTCGAGCAGATTGAGAAGCAGAACCAGCTAATTCTGGGCGCAGCAGGCGAGGGCATTTACGGTTTGGATGCCGAGGGCAAAACCACCTTTGTTAACCCCGCCGCTGAGCGCATTCTGGGCTGGAGTACTGAGGATATGGTGGGTCATGACGCGCACCTCATGTTCCACCATACCCACGCTGACGGCAGCCACTTTCCAGTGCAGCAGTGCCCTATTCATGCTTCGTTTAGCGACGGCCAGGTGCATCACGTTGATAACGAAGTGTTCTGGCATAAAAATGGTGAAGCGATTCCTGTTGAGTACACCAGCACGCCGATTTTCGAGATGGGTCGTTTGGTCGGGGCGGTGGTGCTATTTCGCGATATTCGCGAGCGCAAGCGCGCTGAGCAGCAGCTGCGTGATGCCCTCGCTGAGGTAGAGTCACTCAAGCAGCGTTTGGAGCTAGAGAATGAGTACCTTCAAGAAGAGATAAAAGCGGAGCTTAACCACCGCGATATTGTCGGCAACAGCCCGGCGGTGGCAAAGCTGATCCAGCAGATTGAGCTGGTTGCCCCCACAAGTGCCAACGTACTTATCAGCGGCGAGTCGGGCACCGGCAAAGAACTGATTGCCCGCGCCATTCATGCGGGTAGCACGCGCAGTGATCGGCCGTTGATCCGCGTCAACTGTGCGGCTATTCCGAGAGACCTGTTTGAGAGCGAGTTTTTTGGTCATGTAAAAGGGGCGTTCACTGGCGCGGTACAGGATCGTCCAGGGCGTTTTGAGCTTGCCCACGGCGGCACGCTGTTTTTGGATGAGGTCGGTGAAATACCCCTGGAGCTACAGAGTAAGCTGCTGCGGGTGTTGCAGGATCAGCAGTTTGAGCGCGTCGGCGACAACCGTACCCGAGAAGTCGATGTGCGAGTGATTGCCGCCACCAACCGCGAGCTGCGTGACATGATTGACGCTGGCCATTTTCGCGAAGATCTCTATTTTCGCCTCAACGTGTTCCCAATCGATTCGGTACCGTTACGCAAACGAATAGAAGATGTGCCACTACTGGCACGGCACTTTTTACAGCGTGCCTGCCTGAAATTTAATAAGCCGGGAGTGCGCATTCCCCCGGCCCAGTTGGAAATTCTGCAGCGCTACCCCTGGCCGGGCAATATTCGTGAACTGGAGAACATCATCGAGCGCCAGGTCATCGTGACCCAGGATCGACGTTTGATGTTTGACGACCTGTTGCTAGGGGAGCCGCTGCCTACGACAGGCCTTACTAACCTGATGTCTACGGCGACCCAAGCCAGCGGGGAGCGACGTGAAGTAGCGCTGCTTACCGAACATGCGCTGAGTCAGCGCCAGCGGGAGAGCACGATTGCCGCTCTGGAGCAGGCGGGAGGTAAAGTTTCAGGGGCAGGTGGAGCGGCGGAACTGCTTGGCATAAAGCCCACGACGCTTGCTTCACGGCTAAATAAATGGGGCATCGACACACGGGAATTTCGTAAAAGAGCGCCGCATTAATCGCCAACGCATCATGCTTTGGACTAAGGTAAGCTGGAAGCGACTTGACAATAGGCTGTTCACACATTTTTCGATTGTTCAAGGCTAGCATACATACATGAATGTAACTATAATGCTCATCTTTCTGAGTGGCACCGTACTTTGAGTGGCACCGTGCTTTGATTGAATAAGTGCGCTGAGTGATTTAGTGCGTTCGCCAACCTGACGCTGATATCTAGAGGCAATCCCATGCGACTGGCACACTGGGCAGTCAATGCCCCTTTACGACCCTTACTATTAGCGGTATTCACCGCTTCTTTTGTATTGCCTGCTCAAGCTGCCGACCTCATCACGATTACCCGTGATGCGTTAGACAATAACGCTGCACTTGCCTCGGCACGCTCAGAATATTTGGGCGTTGAAGCAGGTAGAGATATTGCTCGAGGTGGCTTACTTCCCCAAATCAACGCGTCGGGCACTGTGGCGCATAATGAGCAGTATGAAAGCCAGGGTTCGACCCAAGCGGGAACAGGAATAGGTACTGGCACGGGGGGCGCGAGTGCCGGTGATGACCGTTACAACACCGTATCGCTCACCCTGGAAGCCACCCAAGCGCTCTATGATGAAGTGACCCGCCGACAAGTCACCCAGGCCGAGCGCCAGATTGACCAGCAGGTATACCTGCTGGCAGCCACTGAACAGCAGTTGCTAATCGATACAGCTAGCGCCTATTTCGACATTCTGCGTGCTTACGAAGTCCTAGAAGCGCGTTTTGCCCAAGAGCGGGCCATTGGCCGTCAGCTTGAGCAGGCGGGTGAGCAGTTTGAGGTCGGTTTGATTGCGATTACCGAAGTTGAGGAAGCCCGCGCCACCTTCGACCAGTCCCGGGCTGATCGCATTGCCGCAGAGAGCAACCTGCAGGTGGCTTTTGAGGCATTAGAGCAGTTAACTGGCCAGCGTTACGCCAGCATTGAAGCGCTGGGCGACAGCATGCCGATTGCACTTCCTGAGCCCAGCAGTCGTGACTACTGGGTAGAGCAAGCCCTTGAGCTTAACCCTCAAGTCTTGGCGCAACAGGCAGGTATTGAGGTATCACGTAGCGGTGTGGAAATTGCCCGTGCGGGACGGTTGCCCACCCTTCAAGCCTTTGGCAACTATCAGTATGGCGACAGTGATATTGATAACACCACCGGGAATGACTCCTCTAGCCAGGTGGGCATACGCGCTAATTTACCCGTCTACACCGGCGGCAGTACCAGCGCCAGCATCCGCCAGGGGACTTATCAACTGGAAAGTAGCCAGTATGATTTCGAGTCCCAGCGTCGTTCGTCGATCCAGCAGGTTCGCTCGCTATATACCCAAGTCAGTAATGATGTGGAGACTGTCGAAGCCCGCGAGCAGGCGATCGTCTCTAACCGCAGCGCACTTGAAGCCACTCGCGCCGGGTATGAGGTGGGCACCCGTAACATCGTGGATGTTTTGAACGCCGAGCAAAATCTGTATAACGCCATCGCCAACTACGCCGAGGCTCGCTACGACTATGTCGTCAATCTGCTTTCGCTGCGTCAGCAGGCTGGGCGCCTGGATGTGGATGCCATTGAGGAAGTCAATGCTTGGTTAACCGGTGATGAGGTGAACTTTACCTTGCCAGAGAGCGGCGGCAACGACCGCTATGAGCCCGCGCTCAACATCGGTGCACCGCCCCAGCCTGGCATGTAATTGCCCGTCGGTTGGAAGTGATTCAGGTGTGCACGTGCTATCGGTCACCTTAAAAAGATATATGGGAATTTAACGTATGAAGAAGATGATTCACTCACGCCGAGCGAGTCTGGTGACGCTAGTAGCTGCGCTGGCACTTTCAGCCTGTGGTCAAGAACAAACCGAGGCACCTCAACAGGGTGCCCAGCAAGAAGCCCCGCCCCATAAGGTCGAAGTGGCCGAAATGGCGCGTCAAGATATACCGCTGGATAAGTCTTATCCCTCACTGCTGCGCAGTGATGATGAAGTCACTTTGGTTGCCCGTGTAAATGGGTTTCTGGAGGAGCGCCACTTTGAACCCGGCCAGTTGGTGGAAGAGGGCGATCGTCTTTACACCATCGAGCCGGATCTTTACCAGGCAACGGTCAATCAGCGTGAGGCCGATTTACAGAGCGCCCGGGCGGAGCTTGCCCGCGCTCAGCGTGATGCCCAGCGCTTCGAGCAGCTGTTAAGCCAAAACTCGGTGAGTCGTCAGCAGTATGACCAGGCATTGGCTGACCAGCGGGTCGCCCAGGCGAGTGTTGCGCAAGCAGAGGCTGCCTTGACCAGCGCCAATCTGGATTTAGGCTATTCCCGGGTGACGGCCCCTGTCTCGGGTATGATTGGTTTGAGCCAAATTAACGTGGGCAATCTGGTTACCTCCGGTACCGAACTGGCGACAATCACCCCTCTGGATCCACTAGAAGTGCGTTTTCAGCTTCCTCAGCGTGACGCCTTTGAGCTTCGCCGCCAATTGAGTGAGGGTGGTGATACGTCTGATATTCGTGCTCGTTTAAGCATCCCAGGCGTGAGTGGGGGTAGCGATTCTGAACTGGAAGGTCATTTAGACTTCCTGGGGTCACGGGTGGATAGCGGCACTAGCACCGTGCAAGCGTCCGCAACGTTTGAAAACCCCGATGCGACCATATTGCCCGGCCAGTTTGTACGTGTACGTATTGAGGGCTTGAAGCGTTTTGACGTGATGGCAGTGCCAGAGATAGCCGTTACCCAAGGGCTAATGGGCCCGCAGGTGTTTGTACTGGATGACGAGGACAAAGCCCGTGAAAGGACTGTTTCATTGGGTGAAGTGGCTGGCCCGTGGCAGTTGATTCGTGAGGGTCTAGAGCCGGGGGATCGTGTGGTGGTCGGCGACCCTGCTGGTTTAGAGCCAGGCATGGCGATTGACCCTCAACCGTTTAGTGGTGATGCGGAGGCAGTGGTCGAAGAAGCCGAGCAAGAAGAGGCGCAGCAACAGGCCGAAGCGGCGCAAGAGATGGAAGCGGGGGCAGCCGATGGTCAGCCCGCTGAAGGAGAAGAGGGTGCGCAATAATGAACTTCTCTAACTTCTTCATCAGCCGCCCGATATTTGCCACGGTGCTGGCCATTATCGTGACGTTGGTGGGCGTTATGTCGATGCGCATACTGCCCATTGAACAGTATCCCAGCGTGGTTCCCCCAACGGTATCCGTTCAAGCGCAGTTCCCCGGCGCGGATGCTGAAACCGTGGCGCAAACGGTCGCGGCACCGCTTGCAGAAGCCATTAACGGCGTTGAGGACATGCTCTACATGACCTCCAACAGTTCTGATAACGGCGTTATGAGCCTGAGCGTGGCCTTCAACATCGGCACCGATGGCGATATTAATACCATCAACGTTAACAACCGTGTTCAAGGAGCGCTTTCACAGCTCCCTGAGGCCGTGCAGTCTCAAGGTGTGACCGTTGAACTGCGTTCAGACTCTATTTTGATGCTGTTAGCGTTAACCTCACCTAACGGTGACTACAATAACGTCTATATGCAGAACTACGCCACTTTGAATATTCTTGACGAACTGCGTCAGGTGCCTGGGGTGGGTAACGCAGAAGTGTTGGGCGGTGGTGAATTTGCCATGCGGGTCTGGATGGACCCCGATAAATTGGCCCAGTACGACTTGACGCCTAGCGAAGTGGCGAGTGCGATTAGAGTGCAAAATACTGAAATCCCTGCGGGTAGTCTGGCTGCTACACCCCAGAGCGATCCACGGGCTTACACCTATACGATTACCGCTGGCGGGCGTCTGAATAATGTCGACGACTTCCGCAACATTTACCTACGCACTAATCCTGATGGGTCATCGCTGCGCTTAGAAGATGTGGCACGCATTGAACTTGGCGCTTCTTTTTATGGTATCGACGCGCGTTTGAACGGCTCGACCATGACGCCGATTATTATCAATCAGCAGCCTGGTGCAAACGCTTTAGCCACCGCAGATGCCGTGCGCGCGACCATGGATGAACTGCAGGGGCGATTCCCACCCGGGCTTGAATATGTTACCCCCTACGACACGACGCTATTCATTGATGCCTCAGTTAGTACCGTCGTAAAAGTGTTTGTCGAAGCCTTCCTGATTGTTATCGTCATTCTGTTTATTTTCCTACAGAACTGGCGCTTTACCGTGATTGCCATGTCAGTGGTGCCGGTATCGGTCATAGGTACGTTCGCATTTTTCTATCTGTTCGGTTTCTCGATCAACCTGTTAACGCTGTTTGCGCTGGTGCTATCGATAGGGATAGTGGTCGACGATGCCATTCTGGTGGTGGAGAACGTCGAACGCGTGCTGAGTGAAGAAGATGATATCAGCGTACGCGATGCCACCATCCGGGCAATGAAGGAAGTTGGCGGACCGGTTATCGCAACGTCGTTAATCATGGCGGCCGTGTTTGTACCCGTGGCCTTTTTGGGTGGTTTTACAGGGCAAATTTACCAGCAGTTTGCACTTACCATAGCACTCTCTGTTGGGCTTTCGGCGGTAATGGCGTTGACCTTTACGCCAGCCCTGTCAGCTATTTTTATTAAACATAAAATTGCCGGTGCCGGTCAATCTAAGTTCAAGCGTGCGGTGAATACGCCGCTGCGCCTATTTGATCGTATGTTTGCCGGTATTACCGCCGTTTATATGTGGCTGGTAAAAGGTCTGGTGCGTTTTTGGGTGCTGGCGCTTGCGCTGACGGTGGCGACAGGCGTTGGCTCCTACTGGCTGTATGCCAATACGCCTTCAACGCTGGTGCCGGAAACCGACCAGGGTGTCGTGTTGGTGAGCGTATCGCTGCCAGACGCCGCATCGCTTGACCGCACCCAGCGCTACATGGCGAAACTCAGTGCTGAGGTTGAAAAAATCCCCGGTGTCGAATACTCCTCTGCTGTGGCGGGTTACGACATTCTTTCGGGGGCTGTGAATACGGCGCGTGGTGTTATGTTTATCAACATGCGCCCTTGGGAGGAGCGTGACCTGACGGCGGATGGTCTTGTTAGGCAGATTATGGGGCTGGGCGCCAGCATTGATGGTGGCTCAGCGATGGCGTTTAACGTGCCGCCCATTATGGGGCTTTCGACGACAGGCGGCTTTACCGGCTACTTGCAGTCCTTTGATGGCGCAACCACACGTGAGCTGTACGAGGCTTCGCTGCAAATTATGCAGAAGGCTAATCAGCATCCTGCCTTGAACCAAGTATTTTCAACCTTCAACGTTAACGTGCCGTCTTACCGCGCGAACATTGATCAGCAGAAAGCATTAAGTTACGGCGTGGCGCTGGAGAACATTACGTCGACGCTTGCTAATACCTTTGGTAACGGCTTTGTGAACTACTTCAGCTACCAAAACCGTAACTTCCAGGTCTATCTGCAAAACGAAGATGAGTTCCGCAAAACGCCCGAGGATCTCAGCAGTGTTTATGTGCGCGGCGGTAATGGTGAGCGCATCCCGCTGTCGGAGTTTGTCGAGCTTGAGCGTCAAACGGGAGCAGCCGTGGTATCGCGTTTCGGCGTGTATGCTGGTGCCCAGTTCCAGGGTGGTCCTGCCACCGGCTATAGCTCTGTTCAGGCGATTGAGGCGATGGAGGAAATCGTTCAAGAGACACTAGGCGCTAATTGGGGTATGGGCTGGACCGGGACGGCTTACCAGGAAGCAAACCAGGGCAATGCGGCAACGTTGGCTATCGTCTTCGGGTTGTTAATGGTCTTCTTGATTCTGGCTGCTCAGTATGAAAGTTGGTCGTTACCGCTGGCGGTATTGACCGCGACACCCTTTGCTTTCCTGGGTGCTATCGGCGGGATTGCATTGCGCGGCTTGGACACCAGCGTGTATGTGCAGATCGGTATGTTGGTGGTCATTGGCCTTGCGGCGAAGAACGCTATTCTGATTGTTGAATTCGCCGAACTGCAGCGCAAAGAGCAGGGTAAAACCATCCGTGAGGCGGCGATTTCGTCGGCTGAGCTGCGTTTCCGCCCGATTGTGATGACGTCGTTAGCATTTATCTTCGGTACCTTGCCGCTGGCGTTAGCCACTGGTGCCAGCGATGTGAGCAGCCACCATATCGGTACCACGGTCGCTGTGGGCATGCTTGCCGTTGCTACTCTGGGTAGCCTGTTTATCCCCACTTTCTACGCCATGATTGCGACAGCCTCTGATTGGTTGGGTCGCAAAATGAAGGGGAAAAAGCATGCTTCCAATCAGCCAGCGCTGGAGCATGACCACTAAGTTTTAGCCCCTAGCGGATAAACCAATGTGTAAAGAGATGGGTGCCACCTTCGGGTGGCACCCTTTTTTTGTCGTGATGACCTAAGTCAAAGTAAAAGTGGCGCTGGAAAGCTAATGTCGACTAAGCTGAAAGTACAATACATCCCTGGCTAAGTACCGGGGGAGGAGGACGCCATGAACGAGCTACTGCACGCAGCGACGCAATTCCCGAGCATTGTATTTACGTTTCTACTTGGGTTATTAGCGCTCTACTGGCTATTAGTGATTATCCGTTTAGCCCCCTTAGATCTCTTTGAGCGCGATAGCTTAAAAGAGGATCATTTGGCTAGCACGTTAGTCTCTTTAGGCTTTGCGGGCGTACCAGCGACGCTGGCATTAACGGTCATTCTAACCATTGCGGCGGCACTCACCGTCGCGATCGAGCTACTAGTGTTGCGCTGGCTGCCGCTCGGTTTAATACGTATTCCGGTCGGCGTGGTGGTGCTCTGGGCCACGTTGGTGGTTGCCTCGCCCGTGGCGGCTGCGCTTTGTAATGCGTTACACCGCGTGCTGCATCGCTACCGCCCCTTTACCCGGCGGTGTTTGCTTGGCCAAACGGTAGTGGTGACCGAGCGCCAGGGGGAGGGCGAACAGGCGTTTGCGGTAATTGATGATGAGCCTAACAGCACAGTAAAGCTGCTCAGCAAACGCGACGCCTTACCTGTACAGGGCGAGCGCCGGGTATTGGTGAAGTACCTGCCTAAAGAGGGGGCTTACCGCAGTGTCACTGAGCAAGAGTATCTGGAGACACGTGTTCGTTTGAATAAACTGCGGTTAAGCAAAAAACATCACCCTGCTAGCCATTACTCGGCCTCTCACTGAGTTATCACGCGCATTGAGGGTCGCCGCCGGGATGCCCAAGGCTTGGGCATCCCGGTTTATTTCCACCACCGCCGCCACTGATGCGCCAACCACTGCACTGGGTGCTGCCAGATGTAATGCCAGCCAGTGCCGGGTTGCGATGACTTGCCTGGAATTGGGTGTGGTACGGGGTGGTTTAAAAAGCGGCGAATGGGATCGACCTGTGCAGATTGATCCAACATGGGGGCGTGGCCGCAGTTCGGTACGGTCAGGGTGACAAGTGTGGGCTGTGCTTCGGCCATGCGGGGCAGCGTTTCGGCATCTAACAAGGTTGATTCTTCGCCGCGAATAACCATCACCGGGCAGCGAATACTCGCCCAGTCGGCCCAGGTGTCGCGCGGTGTATCGTGCACAAACTGCTCGCCGATGCGTGGGTCAAAGTGATACGTCCAGCTACCATCTGGCAACCGACGGGCACTGTTAAGCGCTAGTTCACGCCAAGCAGACTCCTTAGTGATACCGAAACTTGCGTAGTGCTGGGTGAGTTCTTGATGGAGCTCGCTAAAGCTAGAAAAACGGTGGGTAACGCCAAAGTAGCTGGAAAGGGCAATCAGCCCCTGTTTGTTCAGTTCAGGCCCTACATCGTTCAGGATTAGCCGAGAAATACGTGCGCTGTGTTCTGAATCAGCAGCGATCAGCATGCCTAACAGGCCACCCATCGATGTGCCCAGCCAATCAACGTGATCAAGTTTAAAGTGATCTAATAGAGCGATGGCGACCGTCACGTAATGGCTATAAAGGTAGTCGTGAGCCGGAAATAACGACCAGCTTGATAACCCACGGCCTGGTGTATCGGGTGCAAGAATACGCCATTCGCTGCCCAGCTCACGCGCCAGTGCACTAAAGTCACCGCCGTGGCGAGCAAGTCCATGCCAGGCGATAAGCGTGCGGGGGGCGGAAGGGTTCCAAATGCGTACGGCAACTTCTAATTCGCGTACGCGAACAAACTCCAGGGTATCCATAGAATGCTCACACGGCTAGACATAGCGCCAGTAGTAGCATATTTGCTGCATTGCAGCGAGGGATGGGGGAGGTGTTTAACGCTGCATCATACGAATAGAGGTATCGATCAGCTCGCCGCCGCGTTCACGTATTGCAAAAGCGTCAGGATTACGCAACCAGTCATGGAAAAGACCACCCAACATGGATTGCATTAGCCGTGTTGCTATTTCCGGGCTTAAATCTTCGCGCAGTAGTTGCTGCTCTTTAGCCTGTACAAATACCGCCAGCATTTCCTGATAACACTCGTTACCGATCTCTTCTTGCATATCAAGCGGGTTAATATCGCTGAAGAACTCGCAGCGGTGCAGTAAAATCGACAGTATCCGTTGGTACGACGGTTGTTCGAGGCGCACTAAGCCCGCATGGCAGGCAAGACGTATCGCTTCTAACGGTGATAGGGCAGTGTCCGTTTTGTCGACTTCATCCATTAACGACTGGAAGGGCATGCGTACCTGTTCAACCAATGCCATGAACAGGTCGCCTTTATTCTTGAAATGCCAATAGACGGCACCGCGGGTGAGGCCCGCATGGCGAGCAATTTGCTCAAGCGATGTGCGTGCCACGCCTTTGGCAAAAAATACCTCTTCTGCAGCTTCAAGCAGCGCTTCGCGAGTAGCAGCAGCTTCAGCTTTGGTCTTTCTTGCCATGGAAACGGAACCTCGTTATCAACTCTGTATGGTCATATTTTAACCTAAGCGAGTGAGTTTTTACATTCAAAACTGTATGGATAATTGACTCAACGCATAACGTAAGTTAACAAATTCGTCATTTTGCCAGTGAAAGCGTATAAACAGGCAATGTTACTAGCTTTGAATCTTACTAACATCGCGAAAATAACCGATTAAAAACAGGACATAAAGCATGGCGCGAGCTCCTTTTCAGTTGGGCGAACATACCATTATGCCCGGCCAACGCTTACAAGTGGATGTGCCGGTGGCGCGTTTATATACCCATACGCCGCTGCATATCCCTGTGGAAGTGGTTCACGGCCGTAAGGATGGCCCCGTGCTGTTGGTGTGTGGTGGTATTCACGGTGATGAAATCAACGGGGTGGAAATTGTTCGCCGGGTGCTACGCGCAAAAGCGATCAATAGCATTCGCGGCACTTTAATCGCTGTGCCGGTGGTGAATGTGTTTGGTTTCTTACAGCAAACACGTTACCTGCCTGATCGGCGCGATCTTAATCGCTGCTTTCCAGGCAGTGAATCGGGTTCGCTAGGCGGGCGCATTGCCGCGCTGTTCCGCGAACAAATCGTCGATCACGCCACCCATATTATTGATCTACACACAGGCGCCATTCATCGCACTAACCTGCCACAAATCCGCGCTCAATTGCGCCCAGGCAGTGAAACCGAGCGTATGGCCGATGCCTTCGGTGCGCCCGTGGTACTCAATGCGGAACTGCGTGAAGGCAGCCTTCGCCATTACGCCCAGACTCGCGGCATTCCGGTATTGACCTATGAAGCAGGTGAAGCGCTGCGTTTTGACGAGTGGGCGATTGCCCCCGGCGTGCGCGGTGTGCTGCGGGTAATGCGGCGCCTAGGCATGCTGACCGGCGAGCAGCGCCGCCGCACGCCAGCACCCGCTGAATTGGCCAATGGGTCAAGCTGGGCGCGCGCGCCGATTGACGGCATTTTGCGCCCCAAGGTGCGCCTGGGCGCCCGCGTTGCCAAAGGCGAAGTGCTGGGCAAAGTGGCTGACCCCTTTGGTAACGACGAGGGCGAAGTGCGTGCTGTGGCGGATGGCATCGTGATTGGGATGAGCCGCTTGCCATTGGCCAACGAAGGCGAAGCGCTGTTTCATATTGCCCGTTTTGATGAAATTGAAGAGGCCGAAACCGCCGTTGAAAGCTTTAATTCCAGCTTAGTGCCGCCCACTGATTCGTTCTCTTAAGTGCTTATTCATAAATAAAAACTATTGAGCTGATAGGCAAGCGATAGCCTTCACGAATGGCAAGTTAGTGACTCGTTGACTATACCTATTATGGGCTTTGTTAGCGGCTATGAAAATGACAACAATGAGGATAAATAGCCAAGCTTTCATCGTACTAGAACGAGTGGCGATCATACGCCACGTCTGCCGTGACATGGAGGAAAAGCGATGACGAGCGATAAACCAAAACACACCACAACGGATGCGGGTATACCGGTTACCAGTGATGAGCACTCACTCTCAGTAGGCCCTGATGGGCCGATTGTTCTGCATGATCACTATTTGATGGAGCAGATGGCTGCCTTTAACCGGGAAATGATTCCGAATCGTCAGCCCCACGCAAAAGGGAGTGGCGCCTTTGGTCACTTCCAAGTAACTCACGATGTTAGCCAATACACCAAAGCTGACTTTCTCCAGCCGGGCAAGAAAACCGAGATGTTGGCTCGTTTCTCGACGGTGGCCGGTGAGGCGGGTAGTCCGGACACTTGGCGCGATCCTCGTGGCTTCTCGCTAAAGTTCTACACCGAAGAGGGCAACTTCGACATGGTGGGTAATAATACCCCTGTGTTCTTCGTTCGCGATCCGCTTAAATTCCAGCACTTTATCCACTCACAAAAGCGTCGAGCGGATAACGGCTTGCGTGACCACGATATGCAGTGGGACTTCTGGACGCTTTCTCCGCAATCTGCCCACCAGGTAACCTGGCTAATGGGCGATCGTGGCATCCCTGCCAGTTGGCGCCACATGAATGGCTATTCAAGCCATACCTATATGTGGGTCAACGCTGCAGGCGAGCGCTTCTGGGTGAAGTACCACTTCAAGACTGATCAGGGCATTAAGTGCATGACCCAGGAACAGGCTGATAAGATGGCGGGCGCGGATGCCGACTACCATCGCCGCGACCTGTTCGATGCTATCAAACGTGGAGATTATCCAACCTGGACGCTGCAAGTTCAGATCATGCCGTTTGAAGATGCCAAGACCTACCACATCAACCCCTTCGATTTGACCAAGGTGTGGCCGCACGGCGACTACCCGCTGCAAGAAGTCGGTAAGATGACGTTGGATCGTAACCCCGTCGATTTCCACAGCCAAATCGAACAGGCAGCGTTTCAGCCCAGCAACTCTGTACCGGGCACAGGTTTCTCGCCAGATAAAATGCTGTTGGCGCGGGTCATATCCTACGCTGATGCGCACCGCGCGCGTTTAGGGGTGAACTACCAACATATCCCCGTTAACGCGCCCAAGGTCCCGGTTAACAGCTACAGTCAGGGTGGTCAGATGCGTATTAACCACTCCACCGACCCGGTGTACGCACCTAATAGCAAAGGGGGCGCGCACGCCAACCCTGAAAAGTACCCTGAGGATGCGGTATGGGAGACTGACGGCGAGTTGGTTCGCGCCGCCTACACGCTGCGCCCGGGTGATGGCGACTTTAACCAAGCCAATGACCTGGTCAATAAGGTAATGGATGATGCTGCCCGCGACAGATTGGTAAACAACATTGTTGGCCACGTTTCCGACGGTGTTGAAGAGCCGGTGCTATCACGGGTATTTGAGTACTGGAAGAACGTCGACCAAACGATCGGCGAGCGTGTCGAGCAGGGCGTAATGGCGAACCGTCGGGAAAACGGTCAGTAAGCTTACGCTATTAGAAAAACGAACCCGCTACGCTTGCGTAGCGGGTTTTTTTATACAACGCACTCGGGTTCGTTCACCAAGCTAAGCGCGTCATCAAATAGGCGCAATCCTGCGCCTTCTTTATGCGCATGTTCTGACAAATGACGCCGAAAACGCCTGCCACCAGGGCAACCCTGAAACAAGCCAAGCAGGTGGCGGGTAATATGATTCAGCTTCGCGCCTTCATCCAGGCGCTGCTGAATATACGGCCGGAATGCAATTGCGGCATCCAAGCGGCTTGCCGCCGGGCCTTGCTCTCCAAACAGCTGCTCATCGACGCCCGCGAGCAGCCACGGGTTTTGATACGCCTCACGCCCCACCATCACGCTATCCACATGGGTAAGCTGCGCTTGGCACTCCGCCAGCGTTTTAATTCCACCGTTAATGCCAATATGCAATTCAGGTCGGCTCTGCTTTAAACGATGAACGCGGGGGTAGTTAAGCGGCGGCACATCGCGATTCTGCTTAGGCGACAGCCCCTGCAGCCACGCCTTACGGGCGTGAACGGTAAACACCTCGCAGCCTGCGTCAGCAACGATAGAGATAAACCGCTCAAGGTCGGCATCTTCATCCTGGTCATCGATACCAATACGGCACTTCACCGTGACCGGAATAGAAACCTCTGCCTGCATCGCCCGCACTGCCTCGGCTACCTTTTCGGGGTAACCCATCAAGCACGCGCCAATCATATTGTTCTGCACGCGGTCGCTCGGACAGCCTACGTTCAGGTTGACCTCATCATAGCCCCACGCCTCTGCAATAGCCGCGCACTCCGCCAGCTCACCGGCGTCGCTGCCGCCTAACTGCAGTGCAAGCGGATGCTCCACCTCGTTATAGCCCAAAAAGCGCTCACGGGGCGTCCCGTGCAAAATCGCACCGGTAGTGACCATCTCGGTATACAGCAGCGCACGCTTGGTTAAGGTGCGTGCTAGCGCTCTGTAATCGCGGGTTGTCCAATCCATCATGGGCGCTACGGAGAAAGTTCTATCCAGCTCCGGGCGGGCAATGCCAGACTTCATACGGGTTTGCGCGGTTGTGTTATCATTCATAACTGTTCATATTTACAGTGGTTGAGCGGCGTTTTACATGGTTCGTTGGTACATATTTGGTACTTGAGCCGCTTTTGATTTGGTACATCTGAGAGGCAAGTATGGCAACGATTCGCAAGCGCCGTAAAAAGGACGGCAGTTTCTCATATACTGCCCATTTTAGCATTCCGAGAAAGGACCTTACGCTAAAGCCTGGGTTTAAGCAGTAAACACCGCATACACCATCTGCAGTGCCAGCCCCATCAGCATAAACGCGAATACTCGTTTGAGAAGTTTGACGGGCAGCCTATGCGCTAATTTTGCTCCGATGGGAGCCGTTAGGATACTGAAGGGCGCCATGAGCAGTAGCGCGGGCAGGTAAACGTAGCCGAGTGCTGCACTGGGCAGTCCTTGGATAGACCATCCGTTGATTATGTAGCCAAGTGCACCAGCAACTGCGATAGGGAGTCCTACGGCTGCGGAGGTGCCAATTGCGCGGGGTAGTTTGACGTTGCACCAGGTGAGGAAGGGCACTGTTAGTGAGCCACCGCCAATGGCGACGAGCGCTGAAATACCGCCGATGCCTAGGCCCACACCGCTTACGCCGATAGGGCCGGGTAAGCTGCGGCTCGGTTTGGGCTTGATGTTTGCTAGCATCTGGAGCGACATTAGCACCATAAAACAGGCGAAAAAGATGGCAAGGCCGCGGGTGGGGAGCAGCGCAGCTATAAAGGTCGCCAAAAAGGTGCCGACTAATATGCCTGGGGTAATAAAGCGCACGATGTCCCAGCGAACGGCCCCGTGCCGATGGTGGGAGAGCAAGCTAGCGGTAGAGGCGGGAATAATGGCCGCCATGGCGGTGCCTAAGGCCAAGTGGGCAAGGTGCTCGTGGGGTACGCCTTGGAGTACAAAAAGAGACGTTAGAATCGGCACCATAATGCCGCCGCCGCCAATCCCCAATAAACCTGCCATCAAACCTACAAAACCGCCCAGTGCTACATAGGCCAACCACCAAATGATGTCCAAAGCCGCTGCTCCTAAAAGTGTCTTGTTAGCATGATAAGCACATTGTACCGGAAGCGGTGCCTGTAGCGGGGCCAAAAACAACTATTCCACTGTGGTAGCGGCTATGCAGTGGTAAGCTGCTAGGAGCCTGTCAGACTTAACGTTGATCTACTGCAAGTCCGTGCTTTTCGCAATGATCGGTCAAGCCTGACAGGCTCCAGGGCAATATTTTGGAGTGCGTATGCGCAATGTATTAAGCAGTGTTGGCGTGTTGATGATATCCGCTGCGCTACTGGCAGGCTGTGGCGGAACAGACGAGCCGAGTGAGTCAGCGTCAACCGTAGAGCAAACGTCAGTTCCTGAACCGACAGTTGCCGAGATAGAAGTTGTTGAAGCGGAAGAAGTGGCGCCACTTGTCGTCGAGATGTCTGCGCATGTATCGCTGCGCAGCGATCGGCGTTTAATGGTGGAAGGTGAAAGCAACTTACCTGACGAAACGCTGGTGCAGATTATTGTCGAGCGAGAGATTAGCAGCGTGCGTTGGCGCGAGCGGACACGTATAGAGGATGGCGTGTTTGCAGCGGGGCCATTTGGCCCTGGCAGCGGCTTACCTGACGGTGGCTATATAGTACGGGTTGAGGTTTCCGAAGGCAGTGTGCAGCCGGAGGCCGTTCAGGCACGTATAGGCCACGAGGGCCAGCACCTGGCGGGAGAGCTGGTAAGCCAATCCCGCCATGGGCTGGGCCAAGTGGCCACCTACTCACGTCGCTTCTTGGTGGGGAGTGAGCCAAGACAAACGCGTGACCAGGTGGAGGTGCTAGAGAGTCCGGGGAGGTAGACGCTTTAGGCAGGATGCCAATGGGCTAACAGTACTGCATGAATCGATGTGTCGCTTGGGGCTTTGGCGAAGTGCTCAATGACGAAACGATCGTCGCGTTGCACTACATAGTGGCCCGCTTTGTGAAACACATGTGTTGGCCCAAGCAGCAGAAGGTCACCAGCATTAACGGGTGAAAAATCTGTATCTTGGCCGGGTGTTGCCATCACGCACGGTGCTTTCCAGTCGATGTGCAGCGGCAGATGACTGGGCACTTTAATGGTCGTTGCCTGTACCTGTTCCCAGGGGAGGGGACCAGTATGGGTCAACGTTAATAGCTCGGGGGCGCTATCACCTTCCAATAGAGTTGCCAGGGAGCAGTCGAGTGCATCAGCGAGCGCCACAAGGCGTTCGTGACCGATCTGTTTGATCGCCCCAGATTCCCAATAAGAAATGGTGACATCTGACACGCCAACTTTGCGTGCGAGAGCAGCTTTGTTGAGCTTGGCCCTAAGCCGCAGTTGCTTGATACGTGAGCCTAGCGATTCCATTTCGTCTTCCTGATGATGAGCTAACAAGCTCGTTGAATGTCTTCCACTATAAATTTCTCTAATATAGATAGTGGAGCTATGAACATACTTTATTGGTCTATCTCAAGCTTGGGGTATGCACCCAAGATGTTGCTGCAGTGCCATACTAAGCGATTGTGCTTTAGCGCGCATTAGTGGACAAATAACGTTGAGTTAATTTCTCTGACGCTTTCTTGCGCTAGTCGTTCCCTGCGCGACGCTGTTGGTTGCGCCTAAGGTGCGTATAATATCGCCATGCATTTTTGCCAATAGGACGTTTTCATGACCGTACGTACTCGCATTGCACCTTCTCCCACAGGAGACCCCCACGTTGGCACGGCCTACATCGCGCTTTTTAACCTATGTTTTGCGCGTCAGCACGGCGGCCAATTCATTCTTCGTATTGAAGACACTGATCGGGTGCGCTCTACTCCTGAGTCGGAGCAGATGATTCTCGATTCACTGCGCTGGCTGGGTCTTGAGTGGGATGAAGGCCCGGATGTTGGCGGCCCCCACGGCCCTTATCGGCAAAGCGAGCGTGGCGATATATATGCTCAATACGCCCAGCAGTTGTTGGATGCCGGGCATGCATTTAAGTGTTACCGCACCAGTGAAGAGCTTGATGAACTGCGTGAAACCCGCAAGGCAGCGGGCTTGCACCTGGCATTGAAGCCTGCTGACTTAGCATTGGAGAGCCAGGAGCAAGCACGCCGTGAACAGGAAGGCTGGCCTTATGTAGTGCGCATGAAGGTGCCTGCCGAAGGCGTTTGTGTGGTCAACGATATGCTGCGCGGTACGATTGAAGTGGAGTGGGCGCAGGTGGACGCGCAAATTCTGCTTAAATCAGACGGCATGCCCACTTATCACCTCGCCAATGTGGTCGACGATCATCTAATGGCGATCACCCATGTGCTGCGTGGGGAAGAGTGGATTAACTCCGCACCAAAGCACCAACTGCTGTATGAGTATTTTGGTTGGCAAATGCCGCAACTTTGTCACATGCCGTTGCTGCGCAACCCCGATAAATCCAAACTCTCTAAGCGCAAAAACCCGACCTCCATCAATTATTATCGTCGGATGGGTTTTTTACCCCAGGCCGTTACCAACTACTTGGGGCGGATGGGGTGGTCGATGCCTGATGAGCGCGAGAAATTCAGTCTACAAGAGATGATGGCGGAGTTTGACGTTCAGCGTGTCTCGTTAGGTGGCCCTGTATTTGATCTGGAGAAACTGACCTGGTTAAACGGTGTGTATATCCGTGAAGACCTGGATGATGATGCACTGTTGAGCGCACTGCGTGACTGGGCTTTCAATGAAGCTTACGTTAAGCAGATACTGCCGCAGGTGCGACCACGGGTAGAGACGCTCTCCCAGGTAATGCCGTTGGCAGGGCACTTCTTCTCTGGTCTTCCGGCGCTAACAAAAGCGTCGTTTGATAGCGTGAAGCTCGAGGAAGAGGAGCTGGTCAAACTGCTTCAGTTCCTTGTTTGGCGATTCGAGGGCGTTTCGGCTTGGCATAAAGAGGCGCTGTTGAACGAGGTGAAAACGCTGGCTGAGCACTTTGACTTGAAAATGAAAGCCTTTCTGGCGCCGGTGTTTATTGCCATTACCGGCAGCGCGTCCAGCACCTCAGTGATGGACGCCATGGCGATTCTGGGTTCAGACGTTACCCGGGCACGCCTGCGTAGTGCGATAGAGGTATTGGGCGGCGTCTCGAAAAAGCAGGCCAAGCGCTTTGAAAAAGAATTTCGTGAGATCGCTTCGTGAAATAGTTTAGTAAAATCAGCTAACCGCGCATGAGATAGCGCTAGCGCCAATTTCTCATCCTTAGGAAATTGGCGTTTTTTCTGTTGACGAAGGCCAGCGGAATCAGTATTATACGCTCCGTCTTCGCGACATGTGGGGCCTTAGCTCAGCTGGGAGAGCGCAACACTGGCAGTGTTGAGGTCAGCGGTTCGATCCCGCTAGGCTCCACCAATTAGTAGTACTTGTTATCAGTACCTTTCGCGAAGCAGCTCGATATACGTCCCATTCGTCTAGTGGTCTAGGACACCGCCCTTTCACGGCGGTAACAGGGGTTCGAACCCCCTATGGGACGCCACTAATTCAGTATCCCTCCTAATCGTTTATTTCTCTGGCAATGAGTCTTCTCATTTGCTGGCTTTTTGTATTCCCGCTGTTCACAAAAGAGCTACAAATCGACAATTTTTGGACGATTTTGTGCTTGACTTGTCCACTTTTGCGATTCTGGCTTAAAGGTTGTGCACAACCCCTTGTTGTTGACGCAAAAAATCTTTAACAGAACTTAAGTCTTTAAAAAACAATGACTTAAAGGAGGTTAAAAAATAACCAATTTAAGGCTGGCCCACTGCCCATGGCGATTTCGGGACGTTTTGAAGTGGTTGTGAACAGGGTTATCCACAGATAGTGTGGAAAACCTTGAGCAGGATCCAGAAGCAAAAAAGTCAAGCGATAATGGAGTCGAATTAGGCGTTTTTGAAGTCCTTCAATGTTGCATCCGGCTATCGCAGCGTCCTAGGCTCAGAAGGGGCAAGGGGGGTCTCTAAGGGGAGAGCTTGCTTAAGGCACCTGGTAGGTTAGTGAATGGTCGCGAGCGCATGTGGTGGTGCGTTGGTGGTCTATGAACCAGAGCGTTAATCAGCCCATACGCAAAAGGCCACCCGAAGGTGGCCTTTGATCGTACTGTCAAGCGGGGATGGTTTATTTTTTCGGATAGTCACGCTGGTCGTGGCCAATATAGAGCTGGCGCGGACGACCGATTTTGTAGCTTTCGCTGAGCATTTCGTGCCAATGCGAGATCCAGCCAATAGTGCGCGATACCGCGAAGATCACGGTGAACATATTGGTGGGGATACCCATGGCTTTCAAAATGATGCCTGAGTAGAAATCAACGTTCGGGTACAGCTTCCGCTCGATGAAGTACTCGTCTTCTAGGGCAATTTGCTCAAGACGCTTGGCGATTTTAAGCTGAGGGTCGTCGGCCATGCCGAGCTCTGCAAGTACTTCGTCGCAGGTCTCTTTCATTACCTTGGCGCGCGGGTCAAAGTTGCGATACACGCGGTGACCAAAGCCCATTAGCTTGAACGGGTCGTCCTTATCCTTGGCTTTATCAACAAAGCGCTGGATGTTCTCTTCGGAGTCTTCACCGATTTCGTCGAGCATAGCCAGCACGGCTTCGTTGGCGCCGCCGTGAGCGGGGCCCCAAAGTGCCGCGATACCTGCGCTAATACAAGCGAATGGGTTGGCCCCCGTGGAGCCTGCCAAGCGTACAGTCGAGGTAGAGGCGTTCTGCTCGTGATCCGCATGCAGCATGAAGATGCGATCCATGGCTTTCGCGTATACCGGGTTGATTTTGTACTCTTCGCAAGGGTTGCTGAACATCATGTAGAGGAAGTTCTCTGCATAGGTCAGATCGTTGCGCGGGTAGTTAAAGGGCTGACCCACATTATACTTATGGGACATTGCCGCCAGGGTAGGCATCTTGGCGATCAGGCGGATCGCGCTGATCACGCGATCTTCCTCTTGAGTGATGTCCATGTGGTCGTGGTAGAAGGCCGCTAAGCCGCCCACTACACCGCACAAAATAGACATCGGGTGGGCATCGCGGCGGAACCCTTTAAAGAAGTTGTTGATCTGATCGTGAACCATGGTGTGGTTACGAATGCGCGATTCAAAATCCGCGTACTGCTCGTCGTTGGGTAACTCACCAAACAGCAGGGTGTAGCACACTTCTACGAAATTGGACTCTTTGGCCAGTTGATCAATCGGGTAGCCGCGGTGTAGCAGCACGCCCTTGCCGCCATCAATATAAGTGATGGCAGACTGGCAGGAAGAGGTGGCCATAAAGCCGGGGTCGTAGGTGAACAGGCCTTCAGCGCCTAAACCGCGTACGTCGATGACGTCGGGGCCAAGTGTGCCGGAATACATGGGTAGCTCGATCGGTTTATCCAGACCGTCTACCGTCAATGTCGCTTTCCTGTCAGCCATGCTGGCCTCCTTTCGAATTCGGGTTGGGACGTAAAGTCATTGCTGCGCATACCGCGCCGGCGAAAAGGCTTGCCCACTATAGAAGTGTGCGACATTTTGTCAATTAGCCTAAGCGCTAGCTGCAGGTTGTACAAATGTTGTTGCTTTGAATAGTTTTTGTATACGATGAAAAAGCCTACATTATGGCGAAGCGTCAGAAGATTGACGATAGGCTAACATGATATGTTAACAGGCTTATCAAATTGCTAATCTACTGTCACTATAACCATGCTGCAGCGCAAAATCGACTCAGGATGCGGACAATTTTCTTGCACCATAGTCGAGTTAGGGCTGAGTTCGGTTTGTAAGCGAGGGCGAAGGTTCTTATAATCCACGGCGCGCGACCGGCAGGTAGGTGGTCGTGCCCGACTTGGCAACGGCCGAGCCCCTTCCAGCAACCACCGCCCGCTCGGGCCATGCCCGACCTGTCGCAGAGCGGGCCAAGAGAGTGTGTACAAAGCCGTGAATAGCAAACGACCCGTAAACCTAGACCTTACTACGATACATTTCCCACTGCCGGCGCTGACGTCGATCACACACCGCATCACGGGTGTCATCCTGTTCGTTGGCCTGATTTTCGCTTTTTGGGCGCTGGGCAAGTCCTTGTCATCTCCTGCGGGTTTCGACGCCGTTAGCGATGCACTGGCCAATAATTTTTTGGCTAAGTTGATTGCTTGGGGGTTGTTATCCGCACTGGCATTCCACTTTGTAGCAGGTATCAAGCACCTGCTGATGGATGCCGATATTGGGGTAACCCTTGAGGGTGGCGTTAAAAAAGCGCAGATCACCGTCGTGGTCAGCGCTGTTCTGATTATTCTGGCAGGAGTTTGGGTATGGTAACTAACATTACAAGTTTTGGCCGTAGTGGGCTTTCTGACTGGCTGATGCAGCGCGTTTCTGCTGTTATTTTGGCCCTCTACACGGTCTTTATCGTTGCCTTTCTGCTGTTTAATCCGAACCTTGATTACTACACGTGGAGCGGTCTGTTCAGCCAGACGTGGATGCGGATTTTCTCGCTACTGGCGTTTGTCGCCTTAGCCGCACACGCCTGGATTGGTCTGTGGACCGTCACCACCGACTATCTCAAGTCCACTCGCCTGCGCGTGGGTGTCCAAGCTGTCATCATCTTGGGCATTTTCGTGTACTTGGTGTGGGGCATTCAAATTCTGTGGGGAGCTTGATTACATGTCTAATCTGCGTAGCCTGACGTTTGACGCCATTATCATTGGTGGCGGTGGCTCTGGCCTGCGAGCCGCTCTAGAGCTGGCGAAGTCCGGCAAAAAGACGGCCGTGTTATCGAAAGTTTTCCCGACCCGTTCTCACACCGTTTCTGCCCAGGGTGGTATTACCTGCGCGATTGCGTCCGATGACCCGAATGATGACTGGCGCTGGCATATGTACGACACCGTTAAAGGCGGCGATTATATCGCTGACCAGGACGCGGCGGAGTATATGTGTTCTGAAGGTCCGAAAGCGGTATTCGAGCTCGAGCATATGGGCCTGCCGTTCTCGCGCTTAGATAACGGTCGCATTTATCAGCGCCCGTTTGGCGGTCAGTCGAAGAACTTCGGTGAAGGTGGCCAGGCGGCTCGTACCTGTGCCGCTGCTGACCGTACCGGCCACGCGCTGTTGCACACCCTTTACCAGAATAATTTGAAGAACAATACCGTGTTCCTCAATGAGTGGTACGCGGTGGATTTGGTCAAGAATGCCAGCGGTGATGTGGTCGGCTGTATCGCCATGTGTATTGAGACGGGCGAAGTGGTTCACATTAAGTCCAAGGCCACGGTATTAGCCACTGGTGGTGCAGGCCGTATTTATGCTTCCACAACCAATGCGTTGATCAACACCGGTGACGGCATTGGCATGGCGCTGCGTGCGGGCTTCCCGATGCAGGACATGGAAATGTGGCAGTTCCACCCGACCGGTATTTACGGTGCGGGCACGCTGGTCACAGAAGGCTGCCGCGGTGAGGGTGGCTACCTGATCAACAAAGACGGCGAGCGCTTTATGGAGCGTTATGCACCGAATGCCAAAGATTTGGCGGGCCGTGACGTTGTAGCCCGTTCGATGGTCATGGAAATTCTGGAAGGTCGTGGCTGTGGCGAGAAGGGCGATCACGTCTTCTTGAAGCTTGATCACCTGGGTGAAGAAGTACTTGGTAAGCGCCTACCCGGTATCGTTGAGCTCTCCAAGACGTTTGCTCACATCGATCCGGCAAAAGACCCGATCCCGGTCGTACCGACCTGCCATTACATGATGGGCGGTATTCCGACCAATATTCATGGTCAGGCGATTACCATGGACGAAAGCGGTAACGATCATATCGTTAACGGCCTGTTTGCCTGTGGTGAAGCAGCGTGTGTTTCTGTTCACGGTGCTAACCGCTTGGGCGGTAACTCGCTACTTGATCTAGTGGTCTTCGGTCGTGCTGCAGGCATGTTTATTGAAGGCGCGCTGAACGAAGGCATTGAGTACCTGGACGCTTCCGAGTCTGACATTGAGTCGGCCATGAAGCGGATCACGCGCTGGAATGAGTCTGAGGGTGGTGAAAGTATTCCTGAGCTGAAAGCTGAGCTTCAGGAAATCATGCAGACCTCCTTCGGCGTATTCCGCGAAGAGAAAAACATGCTGGAAGGCGTCGACAAGCTAGCGCTACTGCGCGAGCGCATCGCCAATGCCTACTTGCCTGACAAGTCCAATGCCTTCAACACTGCTCGTGTAGAAGCACTGGAACTTGATAACTTGATGGAAGTGGCTGAAGCGACGGCGATCGCTGCCCTAGAGCGTAAAGAGAGCCGCGGCGCCCACTCGCGTTACGACTATCCAGACCGTGATGACGTCAACTGGCTGAAGCACTCGCTCTTCTTCCCAGCGACGAAAGAGCTGAAAAAACGCGACGTTAACTTCAAGCCGAAAACCGTTGATACGTTCGAGCCTAAGGTTCGTACCTACTAAACGCCGCATAGACGAGAGGGAGTCACTATGTCCAATCTTCAGGTATCCGTATACCGCTACAATCCGGAAACCGACTCCGCACCTTACATGCAGGAGTTTCAGGTCGATACTAAAGGCCGCGATGTGATGGTGCTGGATGTTCTTCATATGATGAAGGAGCAAGACAGCGGTTTGGCGTTTCGTCGCAGCTGCCGTGAAGGCGTCTGCGGTTCAGACGGCATGAACATGAACGGCAAAAACGGCTTGGCATGTATCACGCCGCTGTCAGACGTTGTCAAAAACAACAAGCTGACCCTGCGCCCGCTGCCGGGCCTGCCGGTTATTCGCGATATGGTCGTGGATATGGGGCTGTTCTATAAGCAGTACGAGCGTATTCAGCCGTACCTGCAGAACGATACGCCTGCACCGGCCATTGAGCGTCTGCAGTCGCCAGAAGAGCGCGACAAGCTAGATGGCTTGTATGAGTGTATTCTATGTGCATGCTGTTCAACGTCTTGCCCGTCGTTCTGGTGGAACCCCGAGAAGTTTGTCGGCCCGGCCGGTTTGCTGCAGTCTTACCGCTTCCTGGCCGATTCACGTGACACGGCTACCAGCGAACGGTTGAGCAACCTGGAAGATCCGTTCTCGGTGTTCCGTTGCCGTGGCATCATGAACTGTGTAGCGGTGTGCCCAAAAGGGCTCAACCCTACCCGGGCAATTGGTAAAATTCGCGAAATGTTACTCGCTGATGCTACCTAAGCCTATGACATCTTAGTAAAAAAGCGCCTGCCACTTAAGTTGGGTGATAATGCCACTTAAATCATGGCGCTTCGCTTGTTATCATAGGGTTTGTCAGGCGGTGCGGCGTCACGTCGCACTGCTGATCAGACAAGTTTGAAAGCCGGTGCCTGGGGTACCGGCTTTCGAGCATGAACTGAAGACGAAACATCGTATGACCGCTAGAAACACAGTATGACCGCTAGATGCGACATAAAGTGTGAGATGAAGAATAGCTAGACGAACAGGGTTTCCGGCCGTTGGCCGGCGCCGCCGGCAAATGTCCCGCCCCGCCGGCAGGGCAATAGCGATGTCGCCGCATGTTTGCGACGATACCGATACCACCCCATCAGTGCAGGGTGACCGAGAGATGCAACAAGGCATAATGGAGTTGATGTGGCGTTCCTCTCACGTTAGTGGCGGCAATGTTCACTACGTGGAAGCGCTTTACGAGCAGTACCTCGCCGATCCTGAGTCTGTCCCTGACGAATGGCGCAGCTATTTTGATGAGTTGCCGCGCCCCGAGGGCAGTGCCTCCCACGATGTTCCACTTAGCCCCGTGCGTGATCAGTTCTACCAGTTGGGGCGCGAAAGTCGCCCGGGCCGGGTAGTCGCCGCTGCCGATAGCGGTGAAAACAAAAAGCAGGTAAAAGTCCTGCAACTGATCAACGCTTACCGCTTCCGTGGCCATCAAAAGGCCAATATCGACCCGCTAGGGCTGCGTAATCCCACCCCCGTCCCCGATCTCGATCTGTCCTTTCATCAGCTTTCAAAAGCTGATCTGGATACCGAGTTCCAAACCGGTTCTTTCTTTTTAGGTATCGACAAAGCGCCACTGCGTGACATCGTAGATGCGTTGGAGCGTACTTACTGCCGCTCCATCGGCTGCGAGATCATGCATATCGTCGATACGGAAGAGAAACGCTGGCTACAACGGCGTTTTGAGTCGGTACGCAGTGCGCCTGATTTCAGTGCCGACGTGCGCAAGCACGTGCTGGAGCGTTTGACGGCCGCCGAAGGCTTGGAGAATTACCTGGCATCCAAGTATCCAGGTACCAAGCGTTTCGGTCTTGAAGGCGGCGAATCGTTTGTGCCGATGATGGACGAGCTTATCCAGCGTGCTGGCGGTTATGGCACCAAGGAAGTGGTCATCGGTATGGCGCACCGTGGTCGACTCAATCTGCTAGTCAATATTCTGGGTAAAAACCCTGCTGACTTGATTGATGAGTTCGACGGCAAGAAAGTCATCGAACGTGGCTCAGGTGATGTGAAGTACCACCAGGGTTTCAGTTCGAACGTCATGTCCCCGGGCGGCGAAGTCCATTTGGCGATGTCGTTTAACCCGTCGCACCTGGAAATTGTCGCGCCTGTCGTAGAGGGTTCGGTGCGTGCCCGCCAAGATCGCCGTAACGACGAAGAGGGCAGTAAAGTACTGCCGATCAACGTCCACGGTGATGCGGCGTTTGCCGGTCAAGGCGTGGTGATGGAGACATTCCAGATGTCTCAGACCCGTGCTTATAAAACCGGTGGCACCGTCCATATTGTGATTAACAACCAAGTGGGCTTCACCACCTCGCATCCGCTGGATGCACGCTCTACCGAATACTGCACTGATATTGCCAAGATGGTTCAAGCGCCTATTTTTCATGTCAATGGCGATGACCCGGACGCAGTGCTGCACGCCACCCAAGTCGCTCTCGACTATCGCCAGCAGTTCAAAAAAGATGTGGTGATCGATCTCGTTTGCTACCGTCGCCGTGGCCACAACGAAGCTGACGAGCCGTCAGGCACGCAGCCGATGATGTATTCCAAGATCAAAGATCACCCTTCTGCGCGCTCGCTGTACGCCAAGCGCTTGGTTGATCAGGGCGTGCTCTCTGAAGAGTCCGCTAAAGCGATGATCGAAACCTATCGTGATGACCTCGTGGCAGGCAACCACGTTGCCAATGCACTGGTGCAAGAGCCCAACGCTTCTCTATTCGTTGACTGGGCGCCTTACCTGGGTCACGAATGGTCTGGTGATGCCGACACGACGTTTGATATGAAGCGTCTGCAGCAGTTAGCGGCTCGCATGTGTGAAGTGCCGGACGGCGTCGAAGTGCAGCGTCAGGTGGCCAAGATTTATGAAGACCGGCGTAAAATGCAGGCTGGTGGTTTGGCACTTAACTGGGGTTTTGCGGAAACACTAGCCTACGCCACGTTGCTAGAGCAGGGGCATCCGATCCGGATTACCGGGCAAGACGTTGGGCGCGGTACTTTCTCCCACCGTCATGCGGTGGTGCATAATCAGAAAGATGGCACTACCTATGTTCCGCTGCAGAATATGGCCGATGGTCAGCCGCGTTTCACCATTCATGACTCCTTCCTTTCGGAAGAAGCGGTGTTGGCATTTGAGTACGGCTACTCAACCACTGCGCCGAATGACTTGGTGATCTGGGAAGCTCAGTTTGGTGACTTCTTTAACGGCGCCCAGGTGGTCGTGGATCAGTTCATCTCGTCGGGTGAAACGAAGTGGGGCCGGGTGTGTGGTTTAACCATGCTGTTGCCACACGGCTACGAAGGCCAGGGCCCGGAGCACTCTTCGGCGCGTTTGGAGCGCTTCCTGCAAATGTGTGCTGAGCACAATATGCAGGTCTGCGTACCCACCACGCCCGCACAGATTTATCATCTACTGCGTCGTCAGGTGATTCGTCCGCTGCGCAAACCGCTGGTGGTGATGACACCTAAATCGCTGCTGCGTCATAAAGAAGCGATTTCGAGCCTTGAAGATCTCGCTCACGGTAAGTTCCACATGGTACTCGCCGACCAGGCAGATCTGGCGCCGAAGAAGGTCACACGCGTTGTGCTATGTGCTGGCAAGGTCTACTACGACTTAGCCGCTTGGCGCGCTGAGAATGAGCGTCATGACACGGCAGTTGTGCGTATTGAGCAGCTATACCCCTTCCCGAAAGAAGAGCTTCTGGAAGCGCTGCAAGACTATACCAACGTAGAAGATATTGTGTGGTGCCAGGAAGAGCCGCTTAATCAGGGAGCTTGGTACTCCAGCCAGCACAATATGCGTGCAGTGGCCGACATGCTGAAAGATGGCCTTGGTCGCGAGTTGAAATTTGCAGGACGTCCTGCCTCTGCTGCTCCAGCAGCTGGCTATATGTCCGTCCACACTGAACAGCAGCGCCAGCTGGTGGAAGACGCTTTTAATTTATAAGCGACCACCGGATTTAGAGAACATATAAGGGAAACGACATGGCTACTGAGATCAAAGCGCCAACCTTTCCGGAATCCGTTGCCGAAGGCACAGTGGCGGCGTGGCATAAAAAGCCGGGTGACAGCGTTGAGCGTGACGAGCTGATTGTTGAGATCGAAACCGACAAAGTGGTGCTGGAAGTCGTCGCACCGGAAGCGGGTACCCTGACGGACGTAATGGCCGAAGAGGGCGATACCGTTCAGTCAGAGCAGGTGCTAGGCAAAATCGGTGAAGGCAGCGCGTCTGGCAGCCAAAAAGAAGAGAAATCTTCTGGCGATGACAGCGCTGAAAAATCCGAAGAGAAATCTGAAGGTAAGAAAGAAGAGAAAAAAGCCAGCGGTGGCGGCAAGCAACACGACGTAAAAGCCCCCAGCTTCCCTGAGTCGATCCAGGAAGGCACCGTGGCGACCTGGCACAAAAAGGTCGGTGAAGCGGTCAAGCGCGATGACGTGCTGGCCGACATCGAAACCGATAAGGTTGTGCTGGAAGTGGTCGCTCCGGCCGATGGCGCCCTGGCTGAAATTAAAGCCGAAGAGGGTAGCCAGGTTGAATCTGAAGCGATTCTTGCGACCTTCACCGAAGGGGCCGGTGGCGACAGTGGAAGCGAAAGCGGTGGCGATTCAGCGTCCGCTAAAGCAGACAGCAGCGATGGCGATGGCGCCGACGAGAAAGTCGGTGACAAAATCCTCGCTCCGGCCGCACGTAAAATGGTTGCCGAGCATGACCTGGACGTTGCCAAGATTGAAGGCACCGGCAAAGGTGGCCGCATCTTGAAAGAAGACGTTCAGAAAGCGGTCAAAGACGGTTCTGCCAAGAAAGCAGCAAAATCGTCTGCACCAGCGAAAGCTGCCGCTGCACCAGCTGCCGAGGGTGAGCGCATCGAGAAGCGCGTACCGATGAGCCGTCTGCGTCAGACCATCGCCAAGCGCCTGGTTCAGGCGCAGCAAACCGCGGCGATGCTGACTACCTACAACGAAGTGGACATGACCGAGATCATGGCCCTCCGTGCGCAGTACAAAGAGACGTTCTTAAAAGCTCACGACATTAAGTTGGGCTTTATGGGCTTCTTTGTAAAAGCGGCTTCAGAAGCGCTCAAGCGGTTCCCGGACGTTAACGCCTCTATCGACGGCACCGACATCGTTTATCACGGTTATCAGGATATCGGCGTTGCGGTATCCACTGACCGTGGTTTGGTTGTACCGGTACTGCGTGACACCGACAGCATGAAAATCGCTGACGTCGAGCGCAAGATTGTCGACTTCGGCAAGCGTGGTCGTGACGGTAAGCTGGGCATGGACGACATGATCGGCGGCACCTTTACCATCACCAACGGCGGTACCTTTGGCTCGTTGATGTCCACCCCGATCATCAACCCGCCGCAAACTGCCATTCTGGGCATGCACAAAATCCAGGATCGTCCGATGGCCATCAACGGCAAGGTCGAGATTCGCCCGATGATGTATCTGGCGCTCTCTTATGACCACCGTATGATCGACGGCAAAGACGCCGTTCAATTCTTGGTCACCTTGAAAGAATTGCTGGAAGACCCGGCACGTCTACTGCTGGATATCTAAAAAAGCATAAGCGTCATATTGGTTTAGTACGCTTCTGCTTAACCAGGATATATCTGCAATCGTACACAGCCTTCCGCCCGGTTCGAGTTAAAGCGGGCGGAAGGCCAGCAAGCTAGAGGAGCCAACATGGCTGATAAGTTTGATGTGATCGTTATTGGTGCCGGCCCTGGCGGTTACGTCGCCGCCATTCGTGCCGCACAGATGGGCCTAAAAACGGCCTGTGTCGAAAAATGGGTTAACAAGGAAGGTAAAACAGTTCACGGCGGCACTTGCCTAAACGTGGGCTGTATTCCCTCGAAGGCCTTGCTGGAAACCTCGCACAAGTTTGTTGAGGCCCGTGACCATTACGCCGAGATTGGTATTGAAATCAGCGATGTGTCAACGAACATTGCCAAGATGCTTGAGTTCAAGGATCAGGTCATCGCCAAGAACGTCGGCGGTATTAGCGCGTTGTTCAAAGCCAATGGTGTTACCGCCCTTGAAGGCACCGGTAAAGTAGTCGCGTCTAAGCAGGTCGAAGTTACTGGCCATGATGGTGAAAAAGCCACCTATGACGCTGACAACATTGTTATCGCAGCGGGCTCTGTGCCGGTTGAGATTCCACCGACCCCGATGACCGAAGGCTTGATCGTTGACTCTAGTGGTGCACTTGAATTTACCGAGGCACCTAAGCGTCTGGGTGTGATTGGGGCTGGCGTCATCGGTCTCGAACTGGGCAGTGTGTGGAGTCGCCTGGGCAGTGAAGTCACTATGCTTGAAGCCATGGACACCTTCCTGCCGATGGTGGATACCGCCATCGCCAAGGAGACCCAGAAGCTACTCAAGAAGCAGGGCCTGGATATCAAACTCGGCGCTCGTGTGACCGGTTCGGAAGTCAAAGGCGAAGAAGTCGTTGTGAAGTACAGCGATGCCAACGGCGAACAAGAGATGACCTTTGACAAGCTCATCGTTTGTGTTGGCCGTCGCCCCTACACCAAAGGCGTAATTGACGAAGGCGTTAGCGTTGAGTTGGATGAGCGTGGCTTTATCTTTGTCGATGACCAGTGCCGTACCAACGTCCCGGGCATTTATGCTATCGGCGACTGTGTACGCGGCCCGATGCTGGCGCATAAAGCCTCTGAAGAAGGCGTTATGGTGGCCGATATTATCGCTGGCCATAAGGCTGAGATGAATTATGACGCTATTCCTAGCGTGATCTATACCGCACCAGAAGTGGCTTGGGTCGGTATTAACGAGCAGGAAGCCAAGGCTGCTGGAATTGAGATTAAAACGGGTTCTTTCCCGTTTGCAGCTAACGGTAGGGCGCTCGCCAACAACGCTTCAGATGGCATGGCTAAGATCATCGCTGATGCGGAAACTGACCGCATTCTCGGTATGCACATTGTGGGTCAACACGCTGGCGAATTGATTGCCCAGGGTGTGATTGCCATGGAGTTCGGCTCCAGCGCTGAGGATTTGGCATTGACGTGTTATGCGCACCCAACGACTGCTGAAGCAATTCATGAAGCAGCGCTTGCGGTAGATGGTCACGCGATTCATATGGCCAATCGCAAGAAGCGTAAGTAATTTAGTTAAACAACGAAGCGCCACCTTTTAAGGGTGGCGCAAACTTTCGGCTTTGTCTTAATCTACAAAGATCGAAAGAACGGGGATGGCCAGTTTTTTAGAAACTGATCATCGTTCGAGTCACATGCAACCAATGGCATGAATCGATGAATCTTCACGAGTATCAAGGTAAACAGCTGTTTGCCGACTATGGTCTACCAGTGTCTAAAGGCTTTGCAGTCGACACGCCCGAAGAAGCGGAAGAGGCTTGCAAAAAAATCGGTGGTGACATGTGGGTGGTTAAAGCCCAGGTTCACGCCGGTGGCCGTGGTAAAGCGGGTGGCGTTAAGCTGATTAAAGACCCGGCTGAAGCCAAAACATTTGCAGAGCAGTGGCTGGGTAAAAACCTGGTAACCTTCCAGACTGACGAAAAAGGTCAGCCTGTTGCCAAGATTTTGGTTGAGACCTGCACTGACATCGCCGATGAGCTGTATCTCGGTGCCGTGGTTGACCGTACTACCCGTCGTGTGGTCTTCATGGCCTCCACCGAAGGTGGTGTCGAGATCGAGACGGTTGCAGAAGAGACGCCGGAAAAGATTCTCAAAGCCGAAATCGATCCGCTGGTCGGCGCGCAGCCGTACCAAGCGCGTGAGCTAGCCTTTGAGCTGGGCCTGAAGGGCGACCAGATCAAGCAGTTCACCAAGATTTTCCTGGGTCTGTCTCAGTTGTTCCACGACAAAGACCTGGCGCTGTTGGAAATTAACCCGCTGGTCGTCACTGAAGAAGGCAATCTGCACTGCCTCGACGCCAAACTGGGTCTGGATAGCAACGCTCTATACCGTCACCCTGACCTGCAGGCCATGCGTGACCCTTCGCAAGAAGATCAGCGTGAAGCCGATGCGGCGAAGTGGGAACTTAACTATGTCGCGCTTGATGGCAACATCGGCTGCATGGTTAACGGCGCAGGTTTGGCCATGGGCACCATGGACATCGTCAACCTGAGCGGCGGCAAGCCCGCTAACTTCTTGGACGTTGGTGGCGGCGCCACCAAGGAGCGCGTGGCAGAAGCGTTCAAAATCATCCTCTCTGACGACAATGTTAAAGCCGTACTGGTTAACATTTTCGGCGGTATCGTTCGTTGTGACATGATTGCTGAAGGCATTATCGGTGCCGTTGAGCAAGTGGGTGTCAACGTACCGGTTGTCGTACGTCTGGAAGGTAACAACGCCGAGCTGGGTGCTGAAAAACTAGCATCTAGCGGTTTGAACATCATCGCGGCTACCAGTCTGACCGACGCGGCTCAGCAGGTCGTTAAAGCGGCGGAGGGCAAGTAATGAGCATCCTGATCGATAAGAACACCAAGGTCATCTGCCAGGGCTTTACCGGTGGCCAAGGCACGTTCCACTCCGAGCAGGCGATTGCCTACGGTACGCAAATGGTCGGTGGTGTTACGCCGGGTAAAGGCGGCCAGGAGCACCTCGGTCTGCCCGTTTTCAACACCGTGAAAGAAGCGGTAGCGAAAACCGGCGCGGAAGCCAGCGTTATCTACGTACCGGCGCCGTTCTGTAAAGACTCGATCCTTGAAGCGGCGAATGCTGGTATCAAGCTGATTGTGTGCATCACTGAAGGCATCGCCACGCTAGACATGCTCGAAGCCAAAGTGAAGTGCGACGAGCTGGGTGTACGTCTGATTGGCCCGAACTGCCCAGGTGTTATCACCCCCGGCGAATGCAAAATCGGCATCATGCCGGGTCACATTCACCAGCCGGGCCGCGTAGGTATCGTATCTCGTTCTGGTACCTTGACCTATGAAGCCGTCAAGCAGACCACTGATCACGGTTTTGGTCAGTCTACCTGTGTGGGCATCGGCGGCGACCCGATTCCGGGCTCTAACTTCATCGACATTCTTGAGATGTTCGAGAAAGACCCGAAAACCGAAGCTATCGTCATGATCGGCGAAATCGGTGGCACGGCTGAAGAAGAAGCGGCGGCTTACATCAAAGCTAACGTTTCCAAGCCCGTGGTTTCCTACATTGCCGGTGTTACTGCACCTCCTGGCAAGCGTATGGGCCACGCGGGCGCGATCATCTCTGGCGGTAAAGGCACCGCTGACGAGAAGTTTGCTGCTCTAGAAGACGCTGGTGTTAAAACCGTGCGCTCTTTGGCTGAAATCGGTGATGCGCTGAAAGAAGTGACTGGCTGGTAAGCCATTGACGTTTAGCTGCACGTTATAAGGGCGCCCCTCGGGGCGCCCTTATTCATTTCTGCACATTTAATGTTGTTCTGGCTAATGTTGCTATGGCGTCGGTGAGCGACGCAGCATGCGATAGCTATACAGTACAAAGAGCGGCGCGCCTGCCGCCAAATATAAATGGTAGCTGACCAACCGCCACACCAGTACCGCTGCTGCGGCCTGCTCGCGCTCCATCAACGGTAACAACAGGCTTCCTACGCCCACCTCCGCAGCACCCGCGCCGCCGGGCAGAAAACTAAATTGGCTGGCTGCCATCGCCAGCATCTGGGTCAAGAATGTCCACATCCAGTCCGCATGGCCACCTACTCCCAGTACTGCCAAATAGAGCAAGCTGTAGCGCATGAGCCAGTGCGCCGTCGTCAGCGCTAGCATGGTGATCAATATACTGCGCGGGAGCTTAAGGGTGACCTTTAACGCATGCCGACAGCGCAAGAGGCGCCGTACGAGCCAGCGTCGCTGATATCGGCTTGGCCATGGCGTGTTCACGCCGGGTGAACGCAATAGGCTGGGTAGATAACGCATTACGACAATCACCAGCGCTGCCATGAACGCTAATCCTACCAGTGCCCACTGCACGAGCGACTGATGTGGCCATTGGGTGTCGCTTAGCATTGAAAAGAGCACCAGGCCGCTCAGCATGGCCAGGAAGAACAGTAAATCGCAGCCTTGATCAATCAGGAACACCGCCGCGCCCTTGGCAGGCGGGAAACCGCGCCGCGCAAGCAACAACAACAGGGTTGCTGGGCCACCGCTGCCGCCTGGGGTGGCGCACAGGGCAAACTTGGACGCCAGCTCGATACCCAGCGCGCCGCGCTGGCCGAGCCTGCCCGCACGGCCACCCAGCATCAAACGTAGCCTTGCTGCATTCAGGTTCCAGCACAGAAAGGCCATCACCAGCATCAATAACAGCAGCCCAAGTGGGAAGTGTTTGACGCGCTGCAGTGCTTCAGCGCCACCCAACCAAGCAGTGAGCACTAGCGGTGCAATCAGCGCTAAGGCAATCATCACACCATGGATGGGTCGCCACTTCAGTAGCTGACGGCGACTAGTGGTGTTGGTGGAGTGCATACGGTTGGCTGCCGTGGCAAAGCTGCTGATAGTGCTCCAGCAGGGAATGCATGACACCATCCCAGTTGAAATGGCGCTCTACATGGCGGCGCGCATAGCGCCCACTGGCGGCGACATCATTACTGAACAGTGCCACACACGCCTCCGCCATGGCAACGGGGTCGAGCGGTTTGCATAAAATACCCGCCCCCAGCGGCACGTTTTCTGCCAGCGCCCCTGCGTTCGCTGCTATTACTGGAATGCCGCTTGCCATCGCTTCCTGAGCAATTAAGCCGAAGGTTTCTCGGGTGCCCGCATGTAACAGCGCATCGCTACTGGCTAGCGCCTTCGCGACCTCGTGGGCGCCACAACAGCGATCAACGATGGTGACATTACTGGGTACGTGATGTGGCATGCCGGGCCCCATCAGCAGCAAATGGTAATCGCTGCCTAGCTGACGCATCGTCGTAAGCAGCACATCAATATTTTTCTCGCGGGAATTGCGGCCCACAAAGATCAGCAGCTTTTTGTCGCTGGGTATACCCATGGTTTGGCGAAACGCAGAGTCACACTGCTGGGGATTGAATTGCGCCAAATCGACGCCCAATGGCTGAACGCGAACGTTATTGACGCCCCAGTCATTCAGTCGATTCGCCATGGCGTTACAGGGTGCCAGCACGCTATCAAACTGGCTATAAAGCGTCGTGACATAGTGGGTTAAGCGTTTCTCAACGTAGCGCCCAAAGCGATCACCCATCAGGCGCGGAAGATCAGAGTGATAAAAGCCCACCACAGGCACGCCGAGGCGTTGCCCCGCATCGAGCGCCGCCCAGGCCGTTACATAGGGGTCGCCAGCCTCTATCAGATCGGGCTTCAGATCAATCAGTGCATCACGCCACGGAGAACCGCGTAGCGGAAAGCGGTAACCTTGCCCCAAAGGAAGGTGTAACGCCGGTAGCGTGTGGTGGTCGCCAAGACTATCCCGCTCCGCCCCCGGCACCAGCAGGCTGGTGCGCAGCTGTGGAATACGCGAGAAAACACGGTGTTTGGCCTGCAAATAGGTACGCACACCGCCGCTGGCGGGGGCATGAAACATCGTCACATCGGCAATGTGCAAGCTAACCTCCAACCCCAAAGAGTGTCATCGTTTCACCATAAAGGAGAAATAAGTCAGTTCAGAGACAACGGAGCCCGTTTGTGTCTATGTGGCAGGGCTCTCGGCAGGCGCCACCATGGCGACCACTCTGGCGATGATCTACCCCGATATCTTTGCGGCGGTAGGCGTGCACTCTGGGCTGCTCCACGGCGTGGTCAAGAGTTTCCCCGATGCCTTGGGGGTCATGCAGGGAGGCACAGGGCCCCTCGCTGGCGGTAACAAAGCAAAAGGAGCCGGGTGGGCGTCGGATGTGCCAGCGATTATGTTTCATGGCGACCGCGACACCACCGTGCTCCCCCGCAACGCGGATCGCGTGGCCGCCCAGTACAGCACATCGCGTCAAGCAGGAGCGACGGTAGTGCAAGGCAACGTTCCAAGGGCCGCGGCTACACCTGTACCACCCACCGTGATGCTTCGGGTAAGCCATGCTTAGAGCAGTGGCGTATCCATGGGGGCATGGCTTGGTCAGGAGGTAGCAAAAAGGGCAGCTATACCGACCCTCAAGGCCCTGACGCTGCCCGGGAAATGCTGCGGTTCTTCTGTCAGCATCGGCAGATAGTGTCATAGAACTGGCCGATATCTGCTCAGGTTATGTCTAGTCTGTCAGTAAGTTAGCGCAGGTGAGACGCGCTGGTATAGTAGATACTCTTTGATTATGTATAAAAGTTGACAATAGTTTGCAAAGGTTGAGTTACAGTTTTCATTCTTGTTGCCTAAAATCCTAGCTCTTTCACTTGTTAGGATTTGGCAATGCTTTCACGGTTCAAGATCGGTACACGGCTCGCACTGGCTTTTGGCTTGGTCTCGCTATTTCTTTTGGGCACTTTAATAGCGGGAATTATGGGCATCACCTTCACCAAGGATACTGCCCAAAAAACCTTGGACACGGACGTAGCACTCGCAAGCAATGCCGCAGAAATTCAGCGGCTGGCATTGCAAGCGCGGCGTTTTGAAAAAGATATCTTCATCAATATCGACAATAGTGATCGGGTAGCGGCTTACCAGCAAAGTTGGACGGCGACCATCGAAGCAATACAGGCCGCCTTCCAGGCGGGTAGCCAAATTGCCGATAAGGATAGCCTCGATGCTTTGTACCAACAGGCAGGAAGAGCCCTCCAGGGGTATGAAGAGGGTTTTTTGTCAGTCTATCGCCAAATTGAACTAGGCAGTATTACCGAAACCTCTCAAGCCAATCTGGCTTTCGGTGAGCATAAAGAGAGTATCTACCAGCTTGAGGAGTTGGCTGATGAAATTAGCCTAGTGGCTGCTGAAGGGGTCAAGACGGCTAACGAGGCGATAAATGCCGAGTATCGTTTGGCTATTTGGCAGCTTTGTATTTTCGCGGGGGTGGCGTTGTTGATGGCGCTGGCGCTGGCAATTGCTATTACGCGTAGCATTGTATTGCCTTTGCGGAGAGCGGTTGAGGTTGCTAGGCGCGTTGCGGAAGGAGATTTGCGACACGATATCGTAACCACAGGACGTGATGAAACGGCTCAGTTATTAACCTCCATGGCCGAAATGAGTAAAGAGCTCACTACCTTGGTCGCATCACTACGTGACTCTAGCGAGAATGTCTTGAACGGAGCCAATGAGATTGCCCAAGGTGGGCAGGAGCTCGCCGCTCGTACTGAGCAGCAAGCAGCTGCCTTGCAGGAGACGGCTTCAAGTATGGAGGAGATGACGGCAACGGTTCGCCAGAATAGTGATTCAACCAAAGAGGCTGATACGCTGGCCCATAATGCTTCGCAACAGATGCAAAGCAGTGGTGAAGAAGTTTCCCGAAGTGTGGAATTAATGCGCGAAGTGACAGCCGCATCGCTAAGCATGGATAAGATCGTTGAGGCCATCGATACGATTGCATTTCAAACCAATATCCTGGCTTTAAACGCCTCCGTTGAAGCGGCGCGTGCTGGTGATAAAGGCCGTGGATTTGCAGTGGTCGCTACAGAAGTTCGTGCGCTAGCAAGCCGCAGTGCCGCTTCAGCAGGTGAGATTCGTAGTATGCTCGACGATACGCGTAGCAAAATAAAGCTATGTTCTGACCAAGCGGAGCGAGGCGCTGCGACCATAGGTGAGACGGAAGCGGTGATCCAGCGCCTCGCTATGCTGATGGTCGAGGTCTCCTCTGCCACTCGGGAGCAAAGCAGTGGTATTGAGCAGATCAATACTGCTATTACTGAAATGGATTCTACCACTCAGCAAAACAGCACCTTGGTTCAGCAGTCGACTAATGCAGCATTTTCCCTGGAAGATCAGGCTGGGCGACTTCGCGAGCTGGTAGCTGCCTTTCAAATAGATGAAGCTGTTGTGAAAAAAGCAACAGAGTACAAGCCTGCAATGGCCTTATCCTCGGCTGCAAGACAAGCAGAGTTCTAATAATCTGATAACAACAGTGGCGCCTCAAAGGCGCTGCTGCTTTTTAATGGGCTAATAAAGTTTTTCACTAGGTTGTGCCATCAGGAAGTGGTCCTCTTCGCGCAGCGAACTGACAAGCGTATAACACTCTAATTCTTCGGTCTGGGTACGCTCTTTTTTGTCATCAATCACTCCTCTGCCGTAGTCAATGGGAACAAACACCACTGGCATCAACGCCGAGGCTTTATCATAGGCTGGGTGAGCTGCTAGTAAGACTGATTGATGGCAGATTTTATAAAAAGTATATAGAGAAATAAAAAGCAATGTTTGAAAAAAGCACTCTTTTTTTTGCTTTATTACATGAAAAAAAATAGTACTGCAGACTAGATTTTTAACCCGCCTCTATTCTTGACAGTAAAAGCGGTGTCACTTATCTTTAAAATGTAATCTTTGGTAATTTTTATGTTTCTTATTGTAATATGTGTGGATGTGTGGCTTTTCATGAGGGCTACCGGAAGAAATTTAATTATAAAGATCATAATACATTGATTTTTTAATACATTAAAAATCTAGTGCTGGAGTGTAGTGTTGTTAGTTTACATGTGATTTTTACTTATATAAGCAGTAGTCACATTGTCCGGCTTAAGTGTTTCTGATTGGGAAGTGGCAATTTTTTTATTGCTTTAAAGTATCCTTGTGTTACCTGCTATACACTTTTTAGTCCAGAAATATGCAATGCAACAAGTAGGCATGAATAAAAACATCGGAATTAAATAAGCTTGAAAATAAGAGCGTAGGGAAACTCGTTTAATTGACGATAATGGCGAGGTGGTATTTTGAAAATCTTGGTCATAGGGAACATGGGCTATGTTGGCTCCGTTGTGGTGCGGGAGCTAGCCTTACGTCACCCATCCGCCACTCTTCATGGGTATGACACTGCCTACTTCGCACACTGTTTGACGAATGCCGAACTTCTTCCTGAGCGCTATCTCGACCAGCAGTTTATGGGGGATGTGCGAGATATTCCGGCTGATTTTTTTGAAGGTTATACGGCTGTAGTTCAACTGGCGGCGATTTCCAATGACCCCATGGGAGACCGTTTCGCCGCAGTGACAGCTGAGGTCAATCAGCAGGCGACGGTTGAGATTGCCAAGGCAGCGGCTCAGGCGGGGGTGGAAAACTTCGTTTTTGCCTCAAGTTGCAGCATTTATGGCATCGCTTTAGGGGCTCCGCGCAGTGAGTTGGATCCCGTGGCTCCCGTTACCGCCTATGCCTGCTCGAAAATAGCAGCTGAAGAAGCGTTAGCCGGCATTGGGGGCGACATGGTGATTACCAGTTTACGCTTTGCGACTGCTTGCGGAATGTCAGAGCGTTTACGGCTGGATCTGGTGCTCAATGATTTCGTTGCCTGTGCCCTAAGTCAGCAGCATATTACCGTGCTTAGCGATGGGTCTCCCTGGCGGCCCTTGATCGACGTCTCCGATATGGCCAGAGCTGTCGATTGGGCAGTACAGCGCAAGCCTGAAAACGGCGGGCGCATACTCAATATCAATACCGGATCGAACGAACGCAATCATCAAGTGCGAGACTTAGCCACTGCAGTGGCCAAAGCCGTTCCCGGCACCACGCTGAGTATCAATACCCAAGCCCCGGCGGACAGTCGCTCCTACCAAGTGGATTTCAGCCTGTTTGCCAAGTTGGCACCTGAGCACCAACCACAAATGACGCTAATAGATTCGATCATGGGATTGATCAATGGGCTCAAAAGCATGGAGTTTTCCGATACCCAGTTCCGAGCCTCGCGCTATATGCGTCTGCATGCGCTGCAGGCACATATCACTGCGCACCGTCTATCTGAAAACCTGCGCTGGCAAATGTGTGATGCAGTCACCCCGAGTGCTTTGTCTGCTGCTACCCACATTAACCTTGAGGCCTGAAACGGAGGCTAGACTATGAAAGTCGCAATTTTCGCGGGAGGGTTCGGAACGCGCTTAAGTGAAGAAACAGCCATTCGCCCCAAGCCCATGGTGGAAGTGGGTGGTCGGCCGATCCTTTGGCATATCATGAAGATGTACGCCCATCATGGCTTAAAGGAGTTTATCGTCCTGGGTGGCTATAAGGTGGAGTACATCCGTGACTATTTCCTCAATTATCGCGGCAATCGAACCGATTACACCATCGATCTGAAGACAGGTAACGTCGACTGGCTTCAGAGCGTTAATGATGATTGGAAAATCACTGTGCTGGATACAGGCGCCGATGCCATGACCGGAGGGCGTCTCAAGAAGGCAATGTCCCTCCTGGCAGATGAGCCTTTCTGTTTGACCTATGGCGATGGGTTGAGTGATCTGAATATCAATGCCTTGATCGACTCACATCTGGCCTCGAAAAATTGGTGCACCCTGACGGCAGTAACGCAGCCGGGCCGCTACGGTGCCCTGCGTTTGAAAGAGGGCAACAGCCAGGTAGAGGGCTTTCGTGAAAAGGGCGAAATAGATGGAGGGCTGATCAATGGCGGCTTCTTCGTCTGTAATCCAGAAGTGTTCGAGACGATCGACGATAGCCAGACCGTATGGGAAAACGAGCCCATGAACCGGATGATCGAGCTGGGGAAATTGGGCTACTTCCATCATAACGGGTACTGGCAAAGCATGGATACGCTGAGAGACAGAATGGTACTCGAGACCGCCTGGGCAGAAGGCGCCCCCTGGAAGCTCTGGAAGGAATGAACCATCAATGATTATTGTTGATACGGCGCTTGCCCAACGAGAGGCGCAGGGTAATCCCATTCGAGTGGGGATGGTCGGGGCGGGGTTCCAAGCGGGCGGTATCGGTCTGCAGATTATGACCGCTACGCCCGGGATGCGCCTTTGTGCGATTGCCAATCGTCATTTGGATGCAGCGATCAAAGTCTTCCAGCAAACCGGGATTGAGCCAGTCGCCTGCGAGACTCAGCAGGAACTTGAAGCGGCGATTGCGGCTGGGCGACCGGCAGTCATCGAGGATGCCGTGGCACTGGCACGCGCAGAGGGATTGGATGCAATTATTGAAGTCACTGGCTCGTTGGAGTTCGCGGCGCATGCCGTCCTGGCGGCGCTGGAAAGTGGTAAAGACGTCATTCAAATGAACGCGGAACTCGACGGCACGATCGGCCCCATCTTGAAAGTGAAAGCCGATGCGGCAGGGGTTGTCTACAGCTTTGCTGATGGCGACCAGCCTGGTGTACAGATGAATCTCTATCGGTTCGTCGCCGGGCTAGGCATTAAGCCGGTACTGTGTGGCAACATTAAAGGCTTGCATGACCCATATCGCAATCCGGCTACCCAGGAGAGCTTTGCTAAACGCTGGGGGCAAAAGCCGGCAATGGTGGCCTCTTTTGCTGATGGCACCAAGATATCGTTCGAACAGGCGATCGTCGCCAACGGCACCGGTATGCAAGTGGCGCAACGCGGTATGTTGGGCCCTGATTTCTCCGGTGGCGTAGCCGGTGGCCCTTTACTGCCCATCGAACAGGCGGTGTCGGCATTTGAGCCCTACTTGAACCCAGAGGAACCGGGTTTGGTTGATTATGTTGTTGGAGCGCAGCCAGGGCCGGGCGTATTTGTGCTCGGGACGATTGATAGCCCCCGCCAGCGCCACTATCTCGAACTCTACAAGTTGGGCGAGGGGCCATATTACTGCTTCACAACGCCCTACCACCTTTGCCATTTCGAAGTGCCCACGTCCGTTGCCCGTGCCGTGCTTTTCCGTGATCCAGTGTTATCCCCCTTAGAGGGCCCGAGGGTGGGCGTTATCGCCATAGCCAAAAAAGCGTTGCGAGAGGGGGGAACAATAGAAGAACTCGGCGGTTTTGAAGTCTATGGTGTGGCGGAAAACATTGAGGTAATACGCAGGGAACGGCTGTTGCCTATCGGGCTAGCGCTGGGCTGTCAGGTGGTGGGCCATGTGGAAAAGGATGCGGCGCTGACCTTTGATGATGTGCGTATACCGCCAGGGCGGCTGATCGACCGTCTTTATGCCGAACAGGAAGCCATGTTTGCCCTGGAATTGACGTCTGGTGTCGCTGCTACTTTCACGGAGTAAGACATGCATTTTCATCAAACGAACCTCAAGGATGCCCGCCTGATAGAACTTGAACCACATGGTGATGAGCGCGGTTTTTTTGCCCGTACCATGTGCCATGCGGAGTTTGAGCACCATGGCCTGCTGAGTGATTTTGTGCAGCAGAATACCTCCTTTTCTGCTCAGCGAGGCACCTTAAGGGGGTTGCATTATCAGCGGCAGCCCCATGCCGAAGCTAAACTGGTGCGCTGCATTCGAGGCGCGATTGTCGATATTATCGTGGATATCCGTAAAAACTCGGAAACCTACTTGCACCATCAGTTATTTGAATTAACCGATGCAAACCGGCACCAGCTGTATGTACCGCCAGGCTTTGCGCACTCCTTTCAGACGCTGACCGACGATGTTGAAGTCAGCTATCTGGTCTCGGCTGCCTATCATCCCGAGGCTGAAAGTGGTTTGCGCTATAACGATGAACGTCTCGCGATTGAGTGGCCGATTCCACCCACGGTGGTGTCTGAAAAAGACGCTAGCTGGCCCTTAATCAGTGAGCGAAACGAAGTGCTTTTTTGACCACTTGCCAATAGCTAGTAGCGAATCCAGATATCAAACACACTAAAAAAGGGGCAGCGTGATTGCTGCCCCTTTAGGTAATATCTAGCTAGTGATGACCCATCAATCAGTGGGCTTTGCCACCAGCGAGCGGGTCTCTTCACGCGCTTCGGTGAGCACTACGCGTAACGGATCACCAAGCTTGTAACGCTCTTCGCCCTCGATCTGGATACGGCCCTCTTTATCGTCAATGACCACTTTGCTACGGTCACTGTGCATCAAGGGCGCGGGTACAAACGCCGTTGCGCCGTTTTCCACCAGACGAACGCGCATGCCGCCACGGTTGATGGCCATGATTTCGGCCTCAAACGTATCCTGGTTCTGCGCAGCGGGCGTTAGGTAACGCACGTAGAGCCAGTCTTTCACGTCGCGCTCGGCCATACGGTTCAAGCGGCGGCGTTCCGTCAACTGCTCGGTGAGCTGCTGGGTCGCTTCGGCGGGGGCCTGTTCGCCTTTCAACACGCGTTTGATCAGGCGGTGGTTGACCATATCGCCATACTTACGAATTGGCGACGTCCAGGTAGCGTAGGCGGCTAGGCCCAGGCCAAAGTGAGGGCCGGGCTGGGCCGACATGCTGGTAAAACCCTGGAAGCGCCGCAGGCGCGCATCCAGCCAGGCGTCATCGCGGCTTTCCAGCGCACGCTTAAGCTCGGTGTAGCGGGCAAGCTCGGTGAGCGCTTCGCGCTCAACCACGATCTCCTGACCTGCCAGGAACTCCTGGGCGGCTTCGGCTTTTTCCGGCTCGAAAGCACGGTGCACGTTAAAGATACCGTGGCCGATATGCTGGGCCAGGAAGTCCGCGCAGCAGGCGTTGGCCACAATCATCGACTCTTCGATCATGCGGTTGGCAATGCGGCGCTCTTCGGTGCGCACCGCCAATACGTTACCGGCGGGATCGAGATCAAACACGTAGTCGGGGCGGTCTTTAAACACCAGCGCGTGTTCATTGCGCCAAGCGGTACGCGCTTCGGTCAAATCACGCAGCGCAGTAAGCTGTTCGGCGATCTCATCCGCGGGTGCCCAGTCGCCTTGACCTTCGATCCAGTCGGAGACGTTGTCGTAAACGAGCTTGGCGTGAGATTTAACGTTCGCCGCAAAAAAGCGGTAATCGCCCATGCTGCCGTCAGCATTAATATCCAGCGTACAGGCCAGCGCGGGGCGCTCCTTGCCTTCCCACAACGAGCAGAGATCATCTGCTAGCTGCTCTGGCAGCATAGTGACGTTTTGGCCGGGCAGGTAAACGGTAAAGGCGCGAGTGCGGGCTTCTAAATCAGCCGCATGGCCCTCTTCCACATAAGCGGTGGGGTCGGCAATCGCTACGCTCAACCGCCAGCCGCCTTCCGCACGGGTAGCCACGTGCAGCGCATCATCCATATCGCGGGTCTTCTCACCATCAATGGTGAAGAAGGGCGTGGACGTTAAATCTTCGCGAGTCAGGCCTTCATCGATCAGCGGCCAGTCGGTGCCCGCATCGGGGCACTCTTGCTCCAACGCATGGCGTGCAAGTGTGACGCGCCACGGCACCGCTGGGTCGTCGCTTTTGGCGACCAGCTCATCAATCTGGGCAAAGAAAGCGCGGTCATCGGCTTTTAGCGGATGGCGTACCAAGCGGGCAACGACCCAGTCGCCGTCAGCAATGGTGTCCTCATCAAGGCTGTTCTTAATCCGTGCCTTGATCACATTTTTAATCGACGGATGGTCGGGTACGACGGACAGGCGGCCTTCGCGCTTCTGCACGCGGGCGACAAACCGATCAAGACCCGCTTCAATCAGCTTTTCCGGCTCAATGGACTTTTTGTCACCGTTCTCGTGAATCACGCCTTCCACGCGATCACCGTGGATCACCTGCTTCATGGCGGGCGGCGGCACGAAATAGGATTCACCGTCGTCGGTTTCGAGAAACCCGAAACCTTTGTCAGTAGCTTTGATCACCCCTTCAGCGCGGGGGGTGGTTTGACGAATCTGTTGCTTGAGCTGGGCAAGCATGGCGTTGTTCTGAAGCATGAGCTCAATCAGTTGGCGAGAGTTAGGGTGCCACTATACGGATTCCCGCAGGCTGCGCCAATTGTCGCTATGCGATGTTGGCCCTGATGTTGGCTTTGGTAATGGCGAGTCAAAGGCTTACATGCGCTCAAGGGAATCGGTTAAGCTGAATATTCATACTCACGGAGCGCGCTATGACACCTCGCTTAATTGTTTCTGACCTGGATGGAACCCTATTAGGAAGCGACCACACCCTGCACGAGAGCACCATCGAGGTGCTAAGAGCATTGGTGAAGCAAGGTCATCATGTCGCGCTCGCCTCGGGTCGCCACTACCACGATATGAAGGTCTTTCGTGATCAGTTGGACATTCCTGCGCACTTGATCAGCACCAACGGCGCCTATGTTCATGACCCCGAAGATACTCTGCTGGCGGCTAATCACCTTGAGCCTGAACATGCAAAGACGCTGATCAATCTGCCGCGCCCGCCTCAAGTACGGCTTAACCTTTATCGCGAAAGCGGCTGGCATATTGATTCAGAGGCCCCGCACTTATTATCACTTCACGCTTCTACCGGTTTTGGCTATGAAGTTGTGCCGCCCGCGCAAATGGACACTAACGGTGTAGGCAAAGTGCTCTATCTAGGCGACCCAAATGCGCTAAAACAGCTAGAAGCCCAGGCGCAAGACGCCCACGGCGACGGGTTTCATATCACCTACTCCACGATTGATTCTCTGGAAATCATGGCCGGTGGGGTCAACAAAGGCGTGGCGCTGTCATCACTGCTGGAACGGTTAGGATTAACGCCCGCCGATTGCCTAGCGTTTGGCGATAATCTTAACGACACCGAAATGCTCGATTTAGCCGGGGAGGCCCAGGTAATGGGCAATGCTCACCCGGCACTATTTGACCGTGTCACCGGGGCTGAGCGTATCGGTCACCATGGCGAAGCCGCCGTTGCCCAATGGCTGAAAAAGCGCTTTGGGCTGTAGGGTTACGTATTAATTAGTGGCTCTTAATTTCGTCACTTGCAGCGACTTGGGGCTGAGGTCAATCTGAAGCAGCTCAACAGCTTGGCCTAAAATTTGGCGAGCTGCCTGTTTGGGCAGAACAGCGGCTGGAGCAAGCAACGCCTGCGCAGTTGGATGAGTGGTCTGGAGCGATCTTGACCGCCAACTCCCTTGATGAGCTGTTCAAAAACTGACGTTACGCTTTATTTATTCGCTGGTGGTTTCAGCCAATCAAACAATTTCATTATAAAGCTACGTTCAGTGGGTTTTTCATCGTTCTTGCCAATAAAAGCCTCAAGCAGACTTTGATTAAGCTGTTGAGGGAGAGCTTTGGCGTCGGCCATGAGCGCTTCGCGTGAAATATCTTCCTCAGCGCTAGAATTGCTTCGCATTTACTATTATCTCTTTTCAACTAACCGTTGAGTTAGCAAAGCGTTTACCAAGGTTGGCGAAGTCGTCACTTGACATCAGTATGTCAAAAATATCTTCAGGTGCCCCTTTGCCTTCGGCGCGGTGGGTTATAAAGTTGAAGTCCATCTCGATCAGGTGCTCAAGGCGTGGGGCATAGAAGTCGGGATATTGTGCCTGCATGATAGGGGGCAGCTCGTTGTAATTACCCAGCACTTCTTTGAAGAATTCTGTCATCTTGCCGGTTTGTTCATACTCCAATTTACCTCGAGCTATAACCGCTAATCTCCTTGCTGTTTCCTGGTCATACTCTTCTTTCCAGGCGGCTTTTCGCTCATTAGCCGTAAACGTGCCGCTATCATCATAAATAATCAGTGCAAGCTGATCTTGCGACAGGCCGCTAAAGGGGTTGCTGCCCCTTCCGCTGACAAAGGAGGTGGCTTGTTTTGCTCTATCTAATAGCTCGGGATCATCGGTGTTAGGTACTTCAGCGTCATATTTTGCACGGTGAAGATGAAAGTCCCGAGTTATTGGCTGGAGCAGTGCATCGGCTTTTTGCCCTAACGCTTTACGATCCAGGCTGGCATCACGCTCTTCGGCACGCAGGGCACTATCGCTTAACTGCTGAGCCAAAGTGGAAAGTTGGCTTGATGGCTTCGATGAACCAGAGGACGATGTCGTGCTTTCGCCTTTTTCGGTTCCTGTTGTTAATACGCCCTGAGTGCGGCTACCCGATGTAGATTGAGAGGTTACCGGAGTGGATGGCCCGATACCGATTGTCATTGCAATACCTCCTTGTGGCTTTGCTTAATCGCTATCAATATGTGGCCGATGATAGTGACGAAAGCGCTGGTTATTGCTCTATATCTACATTATTAATCGGCTAAGCAAACAAAAGCATTAAGTAAATATTGTATTTTTTTGTTAGCATTCTTATTAATACACAGAAATAGCGTAGCCACAGGTGATTTCATCATTAGTCGAAGGGGGCTTGAGGTGCACAGTTTCCTCGACCATCATCAAGGCCCAATAACGACAATAGCGTAGGGCTGAACCCGCTGAGATGACGACAACCCCTGCTACTTTGATTGTGGTCGACGATGACCCAGAGATTTGTGAACTGCTCGCGGACTACCTGGGGCGCCATGGCTATCGGGTATTCACAGCGGACGGTGCCCAAGCGCTGCATTCGTTGCGTGCAGAACACGCCCCCGACTTGCTGATTGTCGATTTAATGCTCCCCGGTGACGACGGCTTTACCATCTGCCGTGACGTCCGAAAGCACAGCGATGTGCCGATAATCATGCTTACCGCCAGTGCCGATGAGACCGACCGCATTCTTGGTCTGGAGCTGGGTGCTGATGACTACTTGGGCAAGCCGTTTAATCCCCGCGAATTGCTGGCGCGCGTCAAAGCGGTATTGCGACGCACCCGCAGTGCTCCACCAGAGTTGCCTGCGGGGCAGGCGCGCTGGGTCAGTTTTGGTAATTGGCAACTCGACCGCATGACCCGCGAGTTGATTGACCTGCAGGGCGAGCGCGCCGCGCTTTCAGGGGCTGATTTTCAGCTATTGCAGGTGTTTTTAGAGCATCCGGCGAAGGTGCTCACTCGGGATGATCTATACGCGCTTACCCGTGGGCGGGACGCGCCGCCGCTTGATCGCTCCATTGATGTCCACGTTTGCCGCCTGCGCCAACGGCTGGGTGAAGATGCCCAGCACTCGCAGTTGATTCGAACGGTGCGCGGGGCAGGCTATGTGTTAACCGCCCAAGTAGATGCATTAACGTGAGACGCGTGGAGTGGGCAACCATTCGTCGACGCTTATCCCGACGAGCTGCCCGCTGGCTGCCGGCGTCGCTGCGCGGGCGCTTCGTGATCATCATGATCGCCGGAGTGCTTGTCGCCCAAGGGGCCAGCTACGCCATCTGGACTTCCCAGGTGCGCTCCAGCCACTTGGCACAGCTTGATGAGCTGTCCACCAATATGGCGTTTAGCATCGCCTCCACCATGAAGTTTTTCCGCTCACTGCCCGTTGATTACCGCCATATTGTGCTCGATCAGCTGCGTAATATGGGTGGCACGCGCTTTTTTGTTAGCGTCAACGAACGCAGGCTGGCCATCGACGATATCGGCTCCGGGCCGGAAAAACAGGTGGTGGTGAACAATGTGCGCTCGGTGCTCACCCAGCAGCTCAATATCGACGACGTGATTGTCGAGTTCTCCCGCCCGGAAAACCTGCGTGTGCTCAATAACGAAGTACTGCTTTACGACCTACCGCCCCGCTGGGGGCAGCACAGCCTGCTGATGGAGCCACTCTCGCCGCCGATTTTAGTGGTCCAACTGGAGCTTGCCCCAGGCACCTGGCTCTATGTTGCCACGCTGCTGGGCGTACCCGATATTTTCAGCGGTTATCGCTGGCTTTCTGAAGAGCGTTTGCTGGTCGGGTTACTGGTGCTGCTGAGTGTGCTGGCGCTTTCTCTATTGGGTATTACCAGCGTGACCCGGCCACTGGCGCGGCTTTCACGGGCAGCGAATCAGTTGGGCGATGATTTGGATATGCCGCCACTACGGGAGAGTGGCCCCAAAGAAGTGGCCGCCACCGCCGCGGCGTTCAATCGTATGCAGCGGCGTATTCGTGAGCAGATTGAGGAGCGCGAACGGCTGTTTTCAGCGATTTCCCATGATTTAAAGACCCCCTTAACCCGCATGCGCCTGCGCGCTGAGATGCTCGATGACGACTATCAGCGCGAGCGTTTTTGCGCCTCATTGGATGAGCTGGATAGCTTGGTTAAAGGTGCCTTGGCCTCGGTAAAAGGCTTAGACCTGCATGAGGAACCCGCGCCCGTTGATCTAACGCACCTGCTCGAAGAGCTGGCCGAAGAGCTTAGCCTTCAGGGTGGTAAGGTCACTATCGAGATTAAAAGTGGTTCTCTTATCGCGCCGCTGATTGTCAAACCGGTAGCGCTTAAACGCTGCCTGGCAAACCTGCTTGAGAACGCGGTGTTCTATGGCAAGCAGGCCGATGTGCAGCTAATAGATCACGGTAACGCGGTCACCATGCGTATTCGTGACCACGGCCCAGGTATACCTGAAGAGCAATTGGGGCGGGTGTTTTCGCCCTTTGTGCGCCTGGAGCCCTCACGCAGTCGACACACGGGTGGTAGCGGCCTCGGGCTGGGCATTGCCCGGCATATTGCCCGTGCCCATGGCGGCGATATCACGCTCGCCAACCATGCTGATGGTGGGCTGGTGGTGACTCTCTCGCTACCCCGCCAGGAAACTATTACAGGTTTGTAATAAAACCCCAACACTATGCAGTACTCGGTAACTCCCGTTGACGCTTGCCTTGGCGTAACCTCTTGGATGTCGAACGTCCGAGAGGACAATAACAATATAAGGAGTTACTCCATGTCGACGCTTAAGAAGACGACCCTCGCGCTTGCTCTGGCAGGTGCCACGCTAGCCACCACCGCTCAAGCGAATGAAGTTGAAGTGCTGCACTGGTGGACTTCCGGTGGTGAAGCTCGCGCTGCCAACGTGCTTAAAGAGTTAATGGAAGCTGAAGGCTACGGTTGGCAGGACTTTGCAGTGGCAGGCGGCGGCGGTGAAACCGCCATGACGGTGCTTAAATCTCGTGCCATGTCGGGCAACCCACCCTCTGCAGCTCAAATCAAAGGCCCCGAAATTCAGGAGTGGGGTGAGCTTGGCTTGCTCGGTGACCTGAACGGCGTTGCCGATGCGGAAGGTTGGGATGAACTGCTGCCGGAAGTCGTGGCCGATATCATGCGTCACGACGGCAAATACGTGGCGGTACCCGTCAACGTGCACCGGGTAAACTGGCTGTGGGCCAACCCCGAAGTGCTCGAAGCGGCAGGGGTAGAGATGCCCACCACGCTGGATGAACTATTCGAGGCAGGTGAGGCTATCCGAGAAGCGGGCTTCGTACCGCTGGCTCATGGCGGCCAATCCTGGCAGGACGCTACGGTCTTCGAAAGCGTACTGTTAGGTGGTCAGGGTAGCGAGTTTTATCAGCAGGCATTGGTAGAACTAGACCCTGAAGCCCTGGGCGGCGAACAAATGATCGATGCCCTTGAGGACTTCAAGCGTACCCGCGAGCTGATGGATGAAGGCATGCCCGGGCGTGACTGGAATGTTGCCACGGCAATGGTGATTGAAGGAGTGGCTGGGTTTCAGCTGATGGGCGATTGGGCCAAAGGGGAGTTCACTGCGGCCGGACTGACCGCCGGGGAAGATTACCTCTGTGCCGCAGCGCCGGGCACCGAAGATGCGTTCACCTTCAATATCGATAGTCTGGCCATGTTCCGGGTCAGCGACGACGAGGAGCGCGAAGCGCAGCAAGCGTTAGCCCGCCTGGTGCTTGAGCCTACTTTCCAGGAAGCGTTTAACCTTGCCAAAGGCTCGATTCCTGCGCGGCCTGATCTGGACATGAGCGAATTCGATAGCTGTGCCCAGCAGTCGTTGGCTGATTTCCAGCGCACCGCTGAAGAGGGTGGCCTAGTGCCCAGTATGGCTCACGGTATGGCCGTACGTGCGGATATACAGGGTGCCATTTTTGATGTGGTTACCAACTACTTCAACGACGCCGATATGCCTGCTGAAGAAGCGGCAGAACGTATGGTGAGCGCTGCCGAAGCGGCCTCTTTCTAGGCTTTTCTAGCGTTAGCGTTCTTCAGGCGCCGCTGCAACGGCGGCGCCTTCGTTGCTTGGCAAGGATACTTCTCCATGAGAGATTCCCTCCCCATGAAAAATACCTCTGCGACGCCTTTAGGGGCTGGCGCTAAGCGGTCGACGCCATCCGGCGGTTTGCAGGCGTGGCTGCCTCGCCTGGTGCTGGCACCGTCGGTGGCAATTTCGCTGTTCTTTGTTTACGGCTTCATGCTGTGGACGTTCGTACTCTCGCTAACCAGCTCGCGCATGCTGCCCAGCTATGACTTTGTCGGCTTTGGTCAGTACGCACGCCTGATGGCCAATGAGCGCTGGTGGGTCGCCTCGACCAACCTGATGATTTTTGGCGTGCTGTTCGTGGTGATTTGCCTGGCGATTGGCTCGCTGCTGGCGATACTGCTTGATCAGAAAATTCGCCAAGAGGGCGCGCTGCGTACGATCTATCTTTACCCCATGGCGCTGTCATTTATTGTTACCGGGGTAGTGTGGAAGTGGCTACTCAACCCGCAGCTGGGCATTCAAGCGATGGTTCAAGGCTGGGGCTTTGAGTCGTTTCGCTTTGACTGGATTGTCGATCCTGATATGGCGATTTATACCCTGGTGATTGCCGCCGTATGGCAGGCGTCAGGCTTTGTGATGGCGCTGTTTTTAGCTGGCTTACGGGGTATCGATGACAGCATTATCAAAGCGGCGCAACTAGATGGCGCTAGCCTGCCGCGCATTTATTGGCGCGTAGTGATGCCCTGCCTGCGCCCAGTCGTGTTTAGCGCGGTGATGATTTTGGCCCATATTGCCATTAAGAGCTTTGACCTGGTCGTTGCGCTCACCGGCGGTGGGCCTGGCTATGCCACCGATTTACCCGCCACCTTTATGTACGCCCACGCCTTTACCCGGGCGCAGATAGGTTTGGGCTCTGCCAGCGCCATGCTGATGTTGGGCGGCGTGTTGGCGATTTTGATTCCTTATCTCTACTCCGAATTAAGGAGCCGCAAGCATGGCTAATGTGATTCGTCGTCAGACGCCCGCTGCGCGGCTGGGCCGTGGCCTGCTCTATGGCGTGCTGATACTCGCCGCGCTGTTCTATATTCTACCGCTGGTGGTCATGCTGATGACCTCGGTGAAGCCGCTGAGCGAAATCAGTGCCGGGTCGCTGCTCTCGTTTCCGCAAAATCCCACTTTCGCGCCGTGGACAAAAGCCTGGGGTGAAGCCTGTACCGGCATGCGCTGCGATGGCGTTGGCGGCTACTTCTGGAACTCCTTTGCGATTGTGATTCCAGCGGTGCTGATCTCAACCACTATCGGAGCCCTTAACGGCTATGCGCTGACCAAATGGCGCTTCAAAGGCTCTGAATTAGTCTTCGCGCTAATGCTGTTTGGCTGTTTTATTCCTTTCCAGGTGGTGCTGTTGCCCATGGCGCAAACCCTCGGCTGGCTGGGGATCTCCAGCTCCCGCGCCGGGTTGATTCTGGTTCACGTGGTCTTTGGCATCGCTTTCACCACGCTGTTTTTCCGCAACTTCTACGTGGGTATCCCCAACGAGCTGGTATCGGCGGCGAAGTTGGATGGCGCGGGCTTTTTCCGCATCTTCTGGCGCATTCTACTACCGGTTTCGGCTCCGATTATTGTCGTCTCAGTGATTTGGCAGTTCACCCAAATCTGGAACGACTTCCTGTTTGGCGTGGCGTTTTCAGCCCACAACACCCAGCCCGTTACCGTGGCGCTAAACAACCTAGTGAATACCTCCACCGGCGTTCGCGAGTACAACGTGGATATGGCGGCGGCGATGATTGCCGCGCTGCCCACTCTGGTGGTGTACGTGCTGGCGGGAAAATACTTCGTACGCGGGCTGACAGCCGGTTCCGTTAAAGGCTAATAACAACTAGGTGAGTGGCAACCATTTCTAGAAGGTCAGAAGCAGCCCGTAGCGGGGGTCTTTCGCCAGGGATGGCGAAAGTAGCGCCCAGGGATGGGTTCACAGCGCCCCCGCGGAGGGCTGCTTCTGGCCAACCCAGATGAATGGAGTTTGTCAGTCGCTTTAGAATAGGATTTTCATTATGGCAGCGTTAGAAATCCACAACGTGCGTAAAGAGTTTGGCAGCGAGCGGGTGCTCAAAGACGTTAGTATCTCCATCGATTCCGGCGAGTTTTTGATTCTGGTTGGGCCGTCAGGCTGCGGTAAGTCCACGCTGATGAACGCCATTGCCGGGCTTGAGCCAGTGACGTCCGGCAATATTTATATCGATGGTGAAGACGTAACCTGGCGCACCCCCGCGGATCGGGATATCGCCATGGTATTTCAGTCCTACGCGCTTTACCCCAGCATGACTGTACGCCAGAACATCAGCTTCGGGCTGGAGATGCGCAAGGTGCCCAAAGCCGAGCGGGAAGCCGCGGTGGAGCGGGTAGCCGATCTACTGCAAATTACCCACCTGCTGGAACGCAAGCCTGCACAGCTCTCCGGCGGGCAGCGTCAGCGTGTAGCCATGGGACGTGCGTTGGCTCGGGAGCCAAAGGTGTACCTGTTTGACGAACCGCTCTCTAATCTGGATGCCAAACTGCGCGTGGATATGCGCACCGAGATCAAAAAGCTCCACCAGCGCCTGGGCACCACCATTGTGTACGTCACCCACGACCAGGTCGAAGCCATGACCCTGGCCGACTGCATTGCGGTGATGCGCGATGGCCATATTCTGCAGCTCGGCTCGCCGGATGAGGTCTACAACAACCCGGTGGATATGTTTGTGGCTGGCTTTATGGGCTCGCCGTCGATGAACTTCATTCGCGCCACACTGGAGGACGATAACGGTGGGTATCAACTGAGGATTGCCACGCCAGGTGAGGATGAGCTGGTGCTACCCTGGCCGGAGGAGCGCATCGCCCCAGATATGGCCGAACGGCTTAACCAGCCGGTCATTCTTGGCCTACGCCCAGAGCACTTCAGCGAAGAGGATGAGCGGTTAACGTCCCAAGCCGAAGGAACGCTGCTGAGCGCCAGTGTGGCGGTGGTAGAACCTACCGGGGCGGATATCTTGCTGCGTTTACCCCTGGGCGAACAGGAAGTTACCGCCCGTGTTGGGCCTAAATGCGCAGTGGTTGCAGGGGAGCGCTTATCGCTACGTGTTGATATGGGCAGAGCGATTCTATTTGATGCCGAGACCGAACAGCGTATTGCGTAAGCGGTTTGACTTGAACCTGTTGTGAAATAGTAGGCCCCCTGCTGGTTTCAGCAGGGGGCCTCTTTTGTAGTTGCCTAAAGATTTCAACTGCAGGTATCACTTACGAATAAGCCGCAGCTCGCCATTGAGCGCCTTGATGATCGAGTAGCACATCAGCAGCATCACAATCGAGAACGGAATAGCGGTGGCGGTAACACCTGCCTGAAGGGCGGTCAGACCACCACCGATCAGCAGCACAATCGCGATGAGGCCCTCGACGACCGCCCAGAACATACGCTGTGGCCGCGGAGCATCGATTTTACCACCGGCGGTGATGGTATCGATGACCAGGGAGCCGGAATCCGAGGAGGTGACAAAGAAGATCAGCGCCAGGACGATACCCAAGGTCGACATCAGGCCCGTCAACGGTAGTTCGTTCAGCATGCCGAACAGCGAAAGCTCGGGTCTGTAGTTGTCGATTACATACTCTTTAACCAGGCTGCCCACCGGGTCAGCATAGAGCTGTTCAAGGGCGGTTGAGCCAAAGACGCCCATCCAGATAAAGATAAACAGACTGGGAACCAGCAACACGCAGAGTATAAACTCACGCACCGTGCGGCCCCGGGATACCCGAGCGATAAACATCCCCACAAAAGGTGCCCAGCTAATCCACCAAGCCCAGTAGAAAATCGTCCAGGACTGGCGGTAGGCATCATCCTCACGACCAAAGGGCGCGGACAGAGGAATAAAGTCCGTGACATAGGTGGTAAGTCCCGACCAGAAACCCGCCATGGCCAGCAGAGTAGGGCCAGCGAAAAGCACAAAAAAGAAGAACAGAACGGCCAGGATCATGTTGATCTCTGAGAGCTTCTTCAAGCCGCCCTCAAGACCGCGCCAAACCGACACCAGCGCCACCGCCGTCACCAGAATGATGACGATGACCTGGGTCAAGGTACTTACTTCCAGGCCGAAGACAAAGTTCATCCCCGCATTAGCCTGCTGTGCCCCAAGCCCAAGTGAGGTGGCCAGCCCGAAGAGGGTGGAAAACACCGCCAGGATATCGATCACATGGCCCCACCAGCCCCAGACACGCTCACCGAGAATGGGAAAGAACGCCGAGCGAATAGAGAATGGCAGGCCCTTGTTATAGGTAAACAGGCCCAGCGCTAGCGCCATCACCACATACACCGCCCAGCCATGGATACCCCAGTGTAGATAGGTACCCGCCAGGCCCATGGCGCTGGCATCATCAATAGCCGCTGAGTTCAGTTCGCCATCGGCGCCGAAGGGGGATGCGATGCCCAGAGGCAGCGAGACATTGGCGTGATAAACCGGTTCGAGTACGCCGAAGAACAGCAGGCCGATGCCGATTCCCGCGGTGAACAGCATGGCGAACCAGGAGAGATAGCTGTGATCCGGTCGCGCATCGGCCCCGCCCAGCCTGACTGAGCCATAAGGCAGAACCACCAGCGCTAAGCAGAACAGAATAAAGAAGTCGACCAGAATCATGAAATACCAGTCCAACGTTCCCGTCGAGAAGGCAACAATGGACTGAAAAGTGCTCCCCGCTCGCTCTGGAAACAGCAGGGTGAGGACGATGAAGATAGCGGAAGCAAGCGCGGATACCACAAAAACGCGGTTGTGGATGTCGAAACCGATGGGCCCAAGCTGCCCCTTGATATTGTCCTGGCCGACGACATAGTCGGTCTGCATGTCGCTCGTTACCGAAGGCGACTCAGGATCATTGGGATGGTTCATACACTACGTCTCCTCAGTGGAAGATGCCATGTCAAACCCCCATCATGAGGATAAACAGCGTTGAATCCCATTTTGTGGCCGAAAAGGAGGGGTGCCGCCGTTTAACCCTTTAGCGATTCTGCGGCACCTTTTCTTTATCGAGCCGTTTGATTTGCCGCCACAGGTCTTGGCGTAGATCGGCGATTTTGGGCTGCTCATCGGCAGTGAAGGGCACCGGACGACAGAGCCGCTGGGCGCGTAACCCAAGGCGCGCGCTAAGCAGCCCGGTGGCGAGGCCTTGACCCGCACGGGCGGAAAGGCGGCTGGCTAAATCCAGCGAGAGCATATCCATACTGGCGTCGGTGGCCAGTTCGCTGGCACCGGCAAAAGCCATGTTGTGCAGCACGTTACGAAACAGCCGCAGGCGGCTGGCGTAGCCCAGCTCAAGCCCATAAAGGCGGCAGAGTCGATCCACCATCGCCAGGCTGCGCCAGGCCACCAGCGCCATATCCACCAGTGTTAGCGGGCTGATGGCGACCATGATGGCGGTTTCACCGGACATACGCGTAATCAGGCGCTGGGCCTCGCGGTCACGCGGCGCTAGCAGGTGGTAACGCAACAGCGTCTGGATCTCCTCACCACTATGGTGGGGTTGGCAAGCGCGCTGAAAGGCTAGCCAGTGCGGGTCATCGTCGGCGAGCTTAAGTTGGCGCCTCAACTGCTCGGCCATGGCCCGGGCCTGCTTGGGCGAGCGTAGCGGCAGCTCGGCCAGATCGCCGCGCAGTTTGTCGTGGCGCTTGAGACGGCGCAAACGGCCCACCTCTTTGAGCAGGGAGAGGCCGCCCAAGCCAATCAGGCTGACCCCGAACAGCTGCCAGGCCATGGCTAGCCACTGCGACTGAGCCATCGCATCAGGAATGCCGGTGACCAGTTCTGCCGTGCCTAGCCCGGCACCACCCACCAGGGCAAATAGCAGCCCCCAGCGGCGTTTACGCGGCGCACCTAAACTGGCAGCAGGCAGCGCTTTATCTTCGGGAAGGGGCGCTAATGGATGATGCTCGCTGGCGCCAGCAAAGGCTTCGCGCTGACGTAGGACTGTCTCTGCATCAGCGGCCTTTTCAGGCTGGTCATCCAGCGTGAAGTGGCGGCGTGGCTGTGGGGTGGTCATGTCAGTTTATCTCCAATCAGCCAGTCGATGGCGGCGTCCATGCGGATATGATCCAACGCTTCTGAGCTGGTTGGCATCGGGCGAAAGCCGGGGAAGTCGAAGCCCTGCTGCTGCCAGAAATCGGCAGCGGGCAGCCGGGCGGGCACATCGCCGGGGTAAACCAGCACCTCTTCCCCCTCTAGTGTGGTGCCTCGCAGTGCAGGTGAACGCTTACCCTCATGGATCACCTCACGGGCTTCAGTGGCACGAATGGCCGCCAGCGAGAGCGCTTTAACCGGCACGTTGGCAAAACGAAGGTCTTTGAGAGGCTCTGCCAGCAGGGCCTCCAACAGCTGTACCAAGTGGCCGTGTTGATCGGGAGTGACGTGATCGGCTTTGGTGGCGGCAATCGCCAGGCGGTCAATTCTAGGTGCGAAGAGGCGCGTAAGTAGGCTGCGTTGGCCATAATCGAAGCTGTGCATTAACTGGCGTAGCGCGCTGGAAAGGTCTTCAAAGCGTTCTGGCCCGGCATTGAGCGCGCCCAGCACGTCCACCAGTACAATCTGGCGGTCAAAGCGGCGGAAGTGATCGCGATAAAAGGGCTTGACCACTTGCTGCTGGTAGTAGCGAAAGCGCGCCGCCAGGGTAGCGTAAAGGCTATTGGCAGGCAGTGCCTCCAGCGTTTCTCTAGAGGTGTTGAGTTGAGAGGCGTCGAGCTGCGGTAGCGGAAAAAACTGCAGCACCGGCGCACCTTCCAGTTCGCCGGGCAGTAAAAAACGCCCTGGCTGCAGGTCGGAAAAACCGGCCTTTTTGGCGCGGCGAAGGCCTTGAGCGTACTCCTCGGCAAGAGCAGCAAGCTGGGCTTCATCCGCTTCGCCAGCGGGGTCGAGCTGTTCTACTGCGGCAAGCCATTCGCTAAACAGGCTGCGGCGCTGTTCGCCCTCGTGTAACGCCTGGGCCTGGCTCCAGCTATAAAAGTCGTGCTGCAGCAGCGGCAAATCGAGCAGCCACTCGCCGGGGTAGTCGAATAGATCCAGGGTAAGGTGGGCGATTTCAGGGGTTAGCCAGCCGCTGCGGGCAGGGCGGTAGCGCAGCTGTAAGCGTAACTCGCTGATGCCGCGGGTGGGCTCCGGCCAGCGCGGCGGCGTATCGCGTAGTGCAGCCATGCCGGGGTCGTAGGGAAACCGTGGCACGCCTAAGTCGGGCTGGTTAAGCCGCTGGGCACCCAGCAAGCGGCCTTCCCGGGCAGCGGGTAGCAAATCGAGCTGCGCCTCAACGCCCGCATGACGCAGTTGATTGACCAACGACGTCAAAAACGCGGTTTTCCCCGCTTGGGAAAGGCCGGTGACCGCCAAGCGCAGCTGGCGATCTCGCCCACGCTCTAATAAATTGCTCAGTTCGCGACTTAACGGCTGGCGCATCCTTTCGATCCCTTTGTAGGAGCCTGTCTGACTTAACACTGATCTACTGCGAATCCCGGTATTTTGGCCAACTTTATTCGATCGATTTCGTTAAATAGCACGCTATTCGCCTCAATCGATCGATAAATTTGGCTCAAAATCCGCGCTTCTCGCGACGATCGGCCAAGCCAGGCAGGCTCTCTTAGCCTTTACTGGCTAAACATTAATACCAGTTGCGAAAGCATCGGTAGGGTGGCGATCAAAAAGCCAACCCCCGCCAGTGTGTAGCCTGGCCAGCGCCGGGTCATCTTCTGCGCCAAGGTTAGGCCCACTAAGCACACCACCATACCGATTAAATTAAACGCCAGCGTGGCGGCTTCTAGCCATTGTTGCGGATCCATTGGATCTCCCTAGCTCTAATGCCATTGAGCACATGATAGCAAAGCATTGATGAACCGAAGATTAACTGCGGCTGAGGGTGGTGCCTAACAGGTGCTGGGCGCCAGGCACTAGCCAGACTGGGTCTAGGCGTGTATTGGCGGCTTCAACGCAGATAAAATGTCGTGCTACGTCGACGGGCGTGTCGCTGGGAAGGTCGTTGTTGGGGTGCCACACTACCGTGGAGTCGCTGGACTGCTTGCCGATGCGCAGGCTGCGCTCACCATCGTTGAGCAGCACAGCTTCATTGGTGTGATAAATGCGGTCAACGGCGCCTTGAACGGCCAACGTGCCTTGCTGTTCGCTCTCCGCAAAGTCGCGCAGTTTGTCAAGATAGCGCGCGCCGGAAAGGCCTTCCAGACGACACTGGTGGGTATCGGCAACGGCTAAATAGGTATGCAGCGCACCGCTGGTTTTAATCGGCGTTTCGCCGATGTTTTCGCTAATCAGCTCAACGTTCAAGCGCTGGGCGTTGGCTTGTACCACCAGGCGCGCGGTAAGCAGTGTATGTAGGGGCTGTGCTGGAGAGAGGTGGAGCTCAATTCCCTCGGCGTGCTCATCAACAGCGTCTAGACGCCACTCAGCATGGCGTGCAAGGCCATGGAAAGGGCCGTTGTGGTTGGGGCTCTCATCGGAATAGCGCTCGTCGGCAAACCACGGCCAGCAGAGCGGAATACCACCCCGGATAGCGCCTGGCAGCGCCTGGGGCGTAGGCGTCAGCCATAACCAGCCGGTATCACCAGCAGGGCAGAAGTGCAGCACTTGAGCGCCCTGGAGACTAACCACCAACTCGCCCCAAGGCATATTGAAAAGCACCACGTCGCGGCCTTCCCACTGTGTCGTTTGCTGTCCTTGAGTGCTTTTAATCAGTTGATTGAGCGAGTCGGGGATCATGAATTTTCCTTTAAGAGTTGCCAAGCATCGATACCGAATAGGCGCCGAACACTAACGCTGTGTGCTATGGTAGAACAAGCGTGACTCTAAGGTAAAACGCGTAACTGCAACCCGTAATCGAGATAGTAAGGAGACTATATGGGCTTTATTGCATGGTTAATCATTGGTGGCCTGGCTGGTTGGATTGCTGGCAACATCATGCGCGGCGGCGGTTTTGGCATCCTGGGTAACATCGGTGTCGGTATCGTTGGTGCGGTTATAGGTGGTTTTTTGTTTAGCCTTCTGGGCCTCTCGTCCGGTGGCTTTATCGGTTCGCTGGTCACCGCGATCGTGGGTGCCGTGGTGCTTCTTTGGGTAATCAGTAAGGTTAAAAAAGCGTAGCGATTGAGTTGCTACCTGTATGTCACCGCCCGGCCTTTTGCCGGGCGGTGTCGTTTTATGCATACCGAGGCCTAAGGCTATCGGTGTTCGCACCACTTTCCGTTACACTAGGCAGCTTTACTTCCGGCTATTTGCTGGTGTTATTGTGCTTTTTCGAGGTGCCTCTTGATCGACGTGTTAAATGCCTGGTGGGCCCAACAGCTGGTGCTGTGTGATTGGGCGTTTACTCCTCATCCGCTGGCGGTCGATGCAGGAGCGGCAGAGCAGCGCCTGCTACAACTGGGCATTACCAATCGAGGCGAGCTGGCCGAACAGCTCTTCCACGGGCTGGGGGCTCCCGCAGGTAGCGCTGACCGTTTGCTAGGCGCTTTGGAATGGGCCGCGTTGGCGGGAGCGGCTGGCTGGTTAGAGGCTGATCAAGCCCGTCATTGGGCGCATCACCTAACTCGCCGCATCACCAGTGATTACAGCGACCTACGTGCCTGGCTGGCAGACCTGCGCCGTGCGTTAGGCGCGCGGGGCTGGGAAGTGGGGGCCGATGACCGTTTTATTGACGCTTGCCAAGCGCTGGCCAAGCTTGAAACCGATGGCGAAGGGGTTACCTGGGATACGCTTGAAAATGCCCTGGCTGAACTTCCGGCTCCCGCTTCGCTATGGCCCCAGCAACCTGAAGCGCAGAGCTGGCGGCTATGCGCGCTGTTCCGGCCGGTTATTGTCTATCCCGCCAGACAAGCCGACTGGCCCGAGGCCACCGAGTGGCTGGCCCACGTGTGGGATGTCCATGACCGTGACGCGCTAATAGGCGTGATGCTTTGGCTAGGTGCTCAAGGCGAGCGCCAGCGCTGGGATATCGAAGCACGCGAATTGCTCAGTATGGACAACGCCCAACGCATGGAGTGGCAGCGTAGCGTTGTGGAAGATTCGCCCTATGCGCCGGTGCTGAATAAGTTCGTCACTCAAGGCGAGCCCCTGGAGTGGGCAGCTTGGGATTGGCTGCGGATTGTGGAACTTGCCTGGGCTGGCGCCTGCTGTGGCTTGCTGAGCCAGGAAGAGGCTGATGACTTAGCGGGGCACGCCGCTGATTTACTCAGTCGGCGCTACCACGACTGGTATGCCGTGCTGAATGCGTACGGGCGCGGGCAGAGTCTGTTTGATGGCATTGACCGGCGGGGTAAAACACCCAGCGAGCGGCATCAGTTGTTGCTGCACAGCGCCCATAGCCCTTGGAATAGCCCCTGGAAATGCTCCCCAGGGGAGCTATTGGATGAGCCTACATGCAAGGCATCTCAAGCGCGCATTCGGCAGTGGCGCAATACGCCCCATCACTGGTTGTTGGCGCTGGCCAGCGTACGCGAACCGGATGCCATGCTGCGCCAGATAGCCCCCTCCGCGGCGCTGCCGGAAGAGCAGCGTGCCGATGCGGCGCTCTATTTGCAGGAGTCACTTGGCTTACATGCCGATGAAGGCGCTCATGCACTGGCGCGCTACTGGTTACCCGCTCAGGCGCACCATCTTAATCAGTTGGCGGCCGACGCCGTGCATGGCGTTTTGCCTCCCTCGCAAAGCTGGTTTGGTCAGCCGACCCCGGAAGAGCTTAAGCAGCGCAACGCGGTTAAAGGGGTAAGTCGCCATGCGGCGACGATCCATATGGCCGAAAAATTCGCCTTCTATCTGCATATGTCCCTCGACAGCGGCTTATTCGATCGCGCGCCGTTAATGGAGTATGCCAGCGCACTGCGAAGCTGCCTGTGCCGTTTTTATCCCAATGCCAAACGGTTGTTAGAAGCCTGGTTCGCTTGGGAGAGCTGTCTGCCCGAGCCTGAGCACGCCTCGCTGGTGAATGAAATTATTTGGCACATTGAAGATCCTGGCAGTCTGTTTCACTGGTTGGATTGGCGTCACGACGCCTGGCGCGAACCGGGTAGCCGCCCCACCTTAAGTCACTTCACCGCTATGTCGCTGGTGGGCCCGTTGAACAGTGCGGTATGGAGTGAGCCCCAGCCTGAGAGTGCCCGTGAGTGTGCCGAGATTCGCGAGTGGGTGGAGAGCCACTACCACTTGAGCAACGCAGGCGATATGCAGGAGTTTTTGACCTACATGCTCGAGTCGGGGGATCGCCAGGAGTATCAGATTAACTATGCGCCCTATACCCTCAATACTGAGCGCTTAAGCGCTGAGATCGCCATTCTTGAATCCGGCGACTGTGCTGAAGATGAACGCCACCACCTGCTTCGCTTACGTCGTGTGCGCGACAACGAAGATGGTTGTAATGAGGTGGATATGGCGGCCTGGGATATTGCCCAGCTGGTTGATTTGGCCATTGCCGCGCGGCAGTTAAACTGGCTGGATAGCGCTGCTTTCGCTAAGGTGTTGGATCGTGCTTACCAACTGGCGGCAGATCACTATGCCGGATGGCAGGAGTACGCCATGGGGATGTACGCAGGCTTCTCGTTTTTTATGGGCGAAACCCCAGAGCGAGAAAGCTTTTTAGCTGGTTTTCGTCAGGCGCTGGTGGCCTGGATATGCGGCGCGCCGGTTTTGGCTGGCCCATGGGTGAGCTTGGATTTTCCGGGCAATAAACCACGCCATTTTGCGCCACTGCATATTGATACCTTACCGGGCGATCAGCGCACATTACATTGATGCTCGCCAAACATATGATAATTAGCTTATAGTCGTGCTTAGAAAAAATGAGTTTTGTCATACCGCCCTCTTATTAATGTCACGAGGTTAATCGCATGGTTGCGTCGCCACGCCCCGCTGTGACCGCTGTCCGTGTCGTAAGTGTCTGTTTTTTAGTTACATTGTTCGCTGGCTGTGCAGGTTCAGCGCGACAAAACAATATTCAGGCCCCCGAGAATTACTTTTCAATGACGTTGCCGGGAATGGGGGCGAACCCGCAAATGTCCCCGGTTGATCCCATCGATGCGCATTTGCGCAGCTTGCAAGTACCGCCGCCAACAGTGGTTCGCGAGGCGCTGATGGCGCAACACCAGCGCTGGGCAGGAACGCCTTACCGAATTGGCGGCACCTCAGAAAGAGGCATCGACTGTTCGGCCTTGGTTCGCAATGTTTACCGTGACACCTTTAATTTAGAGCTTCCGCGCTCCACCCGTGGTCAAGTACACGAGGGACGCCCGATCGACCGCCAAGAGCTGCAGGCGGGCGATCTGGTGTTCTTCCGACCGCCGGGTCGTTATAACCATGTGGGTATCTACGTGGGCGATGGGTATTTTCTCCACGCCTCGACCTCAAAAGGGGTCATTATCTCCAGCCTGAATAATAGTTACTGGCAGCGCTACTACTGGCAGTCACGTCGCGCGCTGGAGCCAACGCATCTGGCCCAACTGGGCGGCAGCGTTTTCCAGTAGCCAGACCGAACACGTTTTAGGAACGGCATGATTGAAGCCAAATCGCGCTCCTGGTGGCGCGCCACCTTGGCGCTTTGCCTCGGCTCATTTCTTGTTTTTATCAATTTATACGCACCACAGCCGCTGCTGCCGGGGTTAAAGGAGACCTACCAGGTCTCGACCTTAGGTGTCAGCCTGCTCATGTCGGTGTCAACTCTCTCCTTAGCCATTGCGCTGTTGGTCTTTGGGCCACTCTCGGATGCCATTGGTCGCGAAGGCATAATGCGCATTACTCTGCTGCTTGCAGGCGGCTGTTCTATTGCCTTGGCATTCGCCCCCACCTTTGAAAGCTTGCTGTTTTTGCGCCTGGTGCAGGGCTTTGTGCTGGGCGGGCTGCCAGCGGTGGCGATCGCCTGGATGGGCGATGAGTTTGAGAAGCCTGCGCTGTTAAGCGCTGTAGGACTCTATATTGGCGCTAATTCACTTGGCGGAATCAGTGGGCGTATCGTCGGTGGCGGCGCCGCTGAAATTGGCGGCCCCACGGCGGCATTTCTAGCGGTCGGCATTATGACGCTAATTGGCTGTGGAGTGTTTTGGCGCCTGTTGCCCAATAGCCGCGCCTTTACTCCCCAGCGCTTTGAGCTGCGCAAAGCGGCAAGCGATTTAGTCAATCATTTGCGTAACCCGGTGCTACTCGCTGCTTATTGCCTGGGGGGGATCAACTTCCTGATTTTTATCAATCAATACAGCTATATCACCTTTCGGTTGGCGGCAGCGCCGTATCAATTAGCCGCCAGTGGTCTGGGGCTGATTTTTTTGGCCTATCTCGGCGGCACCTTCGGTTCGATGATTTCCGGGCGCCTGGCTGGGCGGTTTTCTCCCGCAGCGTGCATGATGGTGGGGGTGGTGATTTTAATGCTGGGCACGGCGATTACCTTAGCGGATTCGCTGCTGCTGATTATCGTCGGTTTAACCGTTAATGCCTTTGGCTTTTTCCTGGCCCATTCGTTGGCCTCCAGCTGGGTAGGGCGCTATGCCCAGGGCGCGCGGGGCAGCGCTTCGGCGCTCTACCTGGTGTTTTATTACGTGGGAGCCAGTTTGGGCGGCTTCTGGCTGGAGCCGTTCTGGCGCTGGGCCGGGTGGTCGGGTGTGAGCGTCGGTTCGTGGCTACTGCTGAGTATCACGCTGCTAATTGCTTTCGGCCTATGGCGCTTTGAGCGTCGCCAAGCGGTTGGCTAACCTTCACCAGTTGCACGCATTGATGCCGAGCGCAGGTTTCCGCGAGGGCGCTGTGAACCCCTCCCTGGGCGCTACTTTCGACATCTGACCGCCAGGGATGGCGGAAATGCCGGAATGGTCGGGAATATTTTTCCGGCCATGTCGAAAGACCCTCGCTTCAACCTGCCCTGGCATCAACTACCATGGCTTCAACTGCCCTTCGCTTAAGTGCAAGCGCTGTGGGCAAAGCCGTTCCAGTAGGGCGGTGTCGTGGCTAATCACCAGCACGCCAAGCTGGCGTTGTTCGGCCTCTCGTTTTAATGCCTGCCAAAGCTCAACCTGGGTAATGGGGTCGAGCATGGTGGAGATCTCATCGGCGACGAGAAAGCGTACTCCCGGCGCGAGCGCTCGCAACACGCATACCCGCTGCAGCTCTCCCCCCGATAACGACTGAGGGAAGCGCGTCAGCCATTTTGCTTTCACGCCAAACGCTTGGCACTGGGTGTCAGAAGGCGTCCAGGCTTCGCGCAGTATCTTACCTACCCGCCAGCGTGGATTCACCGCTAGCTCCGGCGATTGCGGTAGCCATTGCACAGGCTGCACACCGCTTTTCGGTAGCGCCTCGCCATCCAGGGTGATATCACCTGCCTGGGGCGCTAAGTAGCCCGCCAGCAGTTGGCCTAGCGTCGATTTACCCGCCCCCGAGTCGCCGCTTAACCCTAGCCACTGACCCGCGCACAGCGTTAGCGAAATGTCCTGAAGTAGCGGTACCTTGGGGGCAAAGTGAAAACTCAGCTGGCGTGCTTTAAGCAACGTGCGCCTCCTGTTCACGCCAGCTTATGGCAGTCGTTGCAAAAGCGTTGTCCGGCAGTGCCAGCCACAATGCCTGTGAATAAGCGTTGGTAAGCGAAGCGCCGCTGCCCTGAAAGGCGCAGGCGGGCGCAGTTTCGACCAGCTTGCCGTCACGCATAATGGTGACGCGGTCGGCGATTGGCAGCGCATGGCGCAGGTCGTGGGTAATCAGAATCACGCTTTTGCCCTGGTCGGCCAGTTCGCGTAGCGCATCCAGTACCCGCTGACGCTGGTGAGGGTCAAGGCCTACGCTGGGTTCATCGGCAATCACCAGCTTGGCTTGGCTGACATGGGCCATGGCCGTCAACACGCGCCGGGCCATGCCGCCGGATAGCTCATGAGCATAGGCCTGCTGTGCACGGGCATCTAGCTGATAGTGATCAAGGGCTTGTTGGGAGGCGTGCCAAGCATGTGCTGATGGCTGGCCTGCGCGCTGGGCTGCCCAGGTCACCTGGCGCTGAGTACGCACCAGCGGATCTAAGGCGCTTAGCGATTGGGGGATCAGCGCCAGCTCACGGCCGCGAAGCTGGCGTTGGCGTGACGCGTTAAGCGGTTTGCCTTGATAGTAAAGCTGACCGTTTAAGCGTGCAGGTGTTGGCAGTAAACCCATAATGGCATAAGCCAATAGGCTTTTTCCGGCACCGGAGGCGCCTACCACCGCATGAACCTCGCCAGGGAACACCGTTAGTGAAAATTCATCCAGGCAGGTGGCCCAGTCGCGCTTCCACCAGGAGGCATACAGAGGTAGCTGTAGCGATAATTGATCAATCGTTAACACGGCAGGCCTCCCATTAATAGTTTTACAGCCAGTGGTTTTTACAGCCAATTTTTCTGAAAAGCGCTAAAGCGCACGGCGTAGGTGGCTTGAGAGGCGCTCGAAACCCAGCACCATCAGTAACAGCCCCAAGCCGGGAAATACCCCCAGCCACCAGTAACCGCCGCTTAAGTAGCGCATGGCATCGGCCAGTAATACGCCAATAGCGGGCTGGCTGGGGCTTAAGCCAAAGCCCAAAAAGGTCAATGCGGCTTCGTGGAGAATGGCGTGGGGAAACAGCAGTAACGCGCCAACCAGGCAGTGGGGAATAAGATGGGGAAGCAGGTGGCCGTGGAGCACAAACCAGCGCGATTTACCTAGAGCGCGGGAGATGCGCACATAGGGCGCCTGCCGTAACTGCCATAGTTCGGCGCGCAGCACCCGGGCTAGGCTTGGCCAGTGGGTCACCGCAACAGCAATAATCACTGCCTGGGTACCGCCACCCAGGGCAAAAGCGATCAGCATTAATAAAATCAAATGAGGCACGCTAAGCAGCGTATCAATCAGCAAACTAACCAGTGCGTCCAGCCGCGCTGACAGCGTGGCTATCGCTGCCAGGCTCAAGGCAATCAGCGTGCTCAGTAGCGCCGCCAAGCAGCCCACCCAGAAGCTTAGTGCCAGCCCCGCCAGAGTGCGCGCCCAGAGTTCACGGCCCAGCGCGTCGGTGCCCAACCAGTGGTCAACGCTGGGCGGGGCCAGGCGGGCATCAAACTGCATCTGTTGCGGTGAATCACCCAGCAGCCACTGGCTAGCGACTAGTCCCATGACCAGCAGGGCGGTGACACCCAGGCTGACGGCGGCACGAAGGCGCGGTTGAGCCTGACTCATAAACCACTTGCCTTAATGCGCGGGTCAATAACGCCATACAGGCTATCGGCGATCATATTGCCGACGCTGACAAACAGGGCGGTAAAGAGTGCGATGCCCAGCAGCAGTGGGACGTCACTGCGCAGGCCCGCCGCCACTGTGGCTTGACCTAAGCCGGGGTAGGCAAATACCTGCTCGATTAAAATGGAGCCGCCAAACAGTTCGCCCAGTGAGGCAAACGCTAGCGTAATCGCCGGTACACTGGCATGGCGAAGACCGTGACGCCAAGCCACATCAAGACGGCTGGCGCCCTGAGCAAAGGCGTGAGTAGCAACGTCTGAGCGCATTAGCTCAAGCATGCGGGTGCGGGTGTGCAGGGTGATACTGGCGATGCCCAGCAGTGCCAGGGTAGCCACTGGCAGCAGTAAATGGTGCAACCGTGTGGCGAGGGTGACTTCCTGGTTTAACGCCCCGGCGGGGCCTGCGCAGCAGGTGGGTGTCCACCCCAGGGTTACCGAAAATAGCAGCACCGCAAGTATCGCCAGCCAAAAGGCGGGCGTGGAGGCGGTAATAAAGGCGTAGGTGCTGATGATGTTATCCAGCTTGGAGCCCTCTTTGGCACCCGCTACAACACCGAGGCTAAACCCCACCAGCGCAGAGAGCAGCCAGGCGCTGCCGAGTAGCGCAATGGAGCGCTGAAAGCGCTGAGCGATTACCTCACTGACCGGCTGGTTGTATACGTGGCTCCAGCCTAAGTCACCACTGACTAACTGGCGCAGCCAGTGGCCAAACTGAACGGCAGCTGACTCATCAAACCCCCAGCGTTGGACAATCAGTGCGCGCTGCTCTGGGCTCACTTGGGCCATTTGTGGGCCTAGGTAGGCATCAACGGGGTCAATGGGGGAGGCCATCATAAGCCCATACGACACCAGGGCGACGCAGATTAATACCAGCGCCAGGCGAGCCACGCGCTTGGCGATAGGCGCAATTAGTCGCACGTCCAGCGCCACTCAAGCAGGTTGGCGGTGATCGGCCAGCCATGGCCGTGGGGCGCTACACCTAGATCTCCGACATCTAAGCAGGTATTGGTAAAATAGACATGCTCAAGATTGACCAGCCAGGCCCAGCTACTATCGCCGCGTACTCCGTAGCCGGTGGTGCCGTCCCACTGCGCTGCCTGCCACTCGCGGTTGGCTTGCTCAAAGCTAGGCGCCGCCTGGGCGGCGTCCAAGTGGGCATCCACCTCTGGATTAGCGTAGAAACCGCTGTTATAGAAACCGTTGCCCGCATGCTGACTGTGGAAGAGGTAGTAAACTTCCTGGGGGCTATGGCTGCCAAAACCGAACATAATGGCATCCTGGTGCAGTGCTTCGCGCTGGATTTCGTACCAGTGGCGGCCGGTGGGCTGCATCTCAATTCCCAGTGGACGCACCATCTCAGCACTGACTTCCGCAAGCAGCTGTCGGGTGGTATCGCTGGAGGGGTACGTAAGTCGAAAGCTAGCGGGCAGGCCATCTTTATAGCGCAGGCCATCATCGCGTAGCTGCCAGCCTGCGGCGTCGAGTATCTCCTCCGCCTGGTCAAGGTCGGGAGCGGCAAGGCGCTCATCGCTCTCGCTCCAGGGGAGGCCGTCCGCCGGGCCAAAGGCGGGGCGCCCATAGCCGTGAAGCGCCACCTCGACCAGCGTATCGCGGTCAACCGCAAGATTGATGGCTTGTCGGATGGTTATATCGGCGGTTACATCGTTACCGATCGGTGCCCCGGAAGCGGCGTGTTCGCCATTCGCCGGTTGCATGGGGAAAAGAATGCCGCGGTTATCGACACTCTCCATGGTTACCCGCTGCATATGAGCTGGTACATTGGCTGCCAGTGCCGGGGAAACCGAGGCGACATCCACTTGGCCGGCATGGGCGGCACTTAGTGTGGCGTCTTCTCCGGTAAAGAGAAATACCAGCCGTTCAAAAGCAGGCGTAGGGCCGTAGAAGTAAGGATTACGCTCAACAATTAGCTGCTCGCCTTCCTGCCACTCTACCAACTGATAGGGCCCAGAACCCAGGGGATGACGACCATACTGATCACTGTAGCCGTTATCACGCTCGGCGCGGGGCACAATGCCCAGTGTCAACAGCTGATCAATAAAGGTAATGCGCGGGGCCTTCAGGCGGAGCGAAACAGTGTGCTTATCCAGCGCGGTTGCTTCAGCCAGGGCGCTAAGATCCGCCCGTCCGCCCGCCTGGGCCGCCGCATTAAAAGTATAAGCCACATCTTCAGCGGTCAGCGGCGTGCCGTCGGCAAAGCGGGCGTCCTCGCGAAGTGTGAGTGTCCAGGTCAGGCGGTCTTCAGAAAGCCACCACTCAGTGGCCAGCTCTGGCTGCGGCGCAAGATCTTTGCCCCGTGAGAGTAGCGTCGACTGAAACAGTGGATTGCCATACTGCCCCCAGCCCAACAGTGGGTCGAAACCCTGCTCGGGCTCGCCGCCAATGGCAAGTACCAGCTGTTCTTTTGCCTGCGCAGCGGTGGTTACGACTAAACAACTTAGCGCAATACCCAGTAAGATGGGCCGAGTTGGTTTAGTCATCGCTTTATCCTTTATGCTGTTAGCGTCACTAGTATGATGTTTTTACAATAACATCATACTACCGGTGGTGGCAGCGCATGCAAAGTTAATCAGTACAGGGGGCGTGAATGCAGCGTGTAACGGTAACGCTTGATGAGGAACTGGTGGCAGAAGTGGATGCGTTGATGCGCGAGCGCGGCTATCAAAACCGCTCAGAGGCGATTCGCGATTTGACCCGCAGTGGCTTAAAACAGGTAAGAGAAGAGGCTGCACCGGACTCGCCCTGCATGGGCGCGCTGGTGTATGTCTATGATCATGCCGCTCGGGAGCTGTCCAAGCGCTTAACACGCCACTCCCATGACCATCATGACCTGACGCTTTCGACCTTGCATGTGCACATCAACCATGACAGTTGCCTGGAAGTGGCGCTGCTCAAAGGCCAGGGGCGGGCGCTCAAGCAGTTTGCTGCTGAAGTCACTTCGTCGCGCAGCGTGCGTCATGGGCAGTTAGTGCTGATACCTGACGAGTAGGCATAAAAAAGGTGACCCTGAGGTCACCTTTTCTGATCGGTAGCGCGAGCGTCTTAGTGCTCAACGCCGCCTTCGCCGTGCACGTGGCCGTGCTCAACTTCTTCAGCACTTGCTTCACGTACTTCAGCGATCTCAACATCAAAGTTGAGCTGCTGGCCGGCCAGCGGGTGGTTGCCATCGACAACGACCGTATCGCCTTCGACTTTCTTGACGGTAACCATCAGAGGGCCGCCTTGAGTCTGGGCTTGGAACTGCATACCTGGCTCAATGCTTTCAACGCCTTGGAACGCATCGCGGGGTACTTCTTGCATCAGCTGCTCTTGCAGCTCGCCATAACCTTCTTCAGGAGAGACGCTAACGTTTAGCTTCTCGCCCGCTGCACGACCTTCCAACTCTTTCTCAAGACCCGGAATAATGTTACCAGCGCCGTGGAGGTAGGTAAGTGGCTCACGGCCTTCGGAACTGTCTAGCACTTCACCTGCATCGTTGGTCAGGGTGTAGTGAAACGCGACAACCGAGTTTTGCGCAATTTGCATGGAATAACCTTTCGGTGAGTGCATGTCCCAATATGGTAACGCGTGTGCGCTGGCTTGTCAGGGGGTAGCGACGCTTTTTCCTACTCACCACTTTCGGCGGTATTGCGCGTCAGGGTGACCAGGGATACCCTACAACCATCATTTTTTCCTTTGCCCTATCACTTTTGGAGCATGTAATGACGATCTTGATTATTTGGCTTATCGCTTTTTGCCTGATTGCTTATTTTGTCTATCAGCGCTGGAATAGCGGCGTTAGCGAGGGGTTAGATAAGGTGTTGCCCGGTTTTTTGAAAAGCCATGGCGACAATCGCTATCTATGGGTGATTACGCTGGCAGTGTTGGGGGCCACCACCCTGGTGCAACCGGTTGAAATGCTGCTGGTCGTTATCCTGCTTGCCCTGATTGGCTGGGCAATCATGGCGCTGGCTAAATGGGCTGGGAATAAAACCCATCACTAAGCTGTTCGCGATAAACTAAAAAGCCCGGTCCTCTCATTTGATGGCCGGGCTTTTTTGATACTTAAGCGCTAGATTAACGCTCTCGATTAATAGGGTGCCACGCTCATGTTGGCGCCATTGCCAATCAAACGCACACGCTGGCCGGCTTGGAACTGGCGATCCGCACGCTGAACGACAACCACGTCGGTACCGTCATCGCGACGAATTTCCATCTCCAGCGCATTAACGCGGTTAGTCGCATCTTCAGCGGCCGTACCTGCCACAGCGCCGCCCAGGGCGCCTGCCACAGTCGCCAACTGACGACCAGAGCCACCGCCGACCTGGCTACCCAGAAGACCGCCGATAACCGCGCCACCGCCGCTACCTAAAAGGCCGCCGGCACGGCTTTCCGCTTGGATCTGCACCGGGCGAACCGCCACGATAGTGCCGTAAGTAACACTTTGACCGGTTTTGGCTTGGCTGCCGCGATAGACATCACCAGAGTAACCAGACGTATTGGCACAGCCTGCCAGCGTGAGAATGCTCAGTGCGACAACAGGTAGAAGAAGACGTTTCATTAAAACCTCCAGAGTGTCTATTTTTATAACTGTCATCCATTGGCCTGTTATCCATATAGCGCTCATAACTGGGCAGGCACAGAGTAGATGTAGTTATAGAACAGTGTTCGTTAAAGATAGCCGATGCTAACGGCTTTGACCAGCGTTCATGAAAAAAGATCAAAGTTGATAGAGCAGTCGCCAAAAAAAGCTTAACCGAGAGTTTAACAGTGTATTAAGAAAACAGTGTGCAAATACGTATAACCAAGCAAAAACAGGAGACCCGAAGGCCTCCTGTTGCAGGGGTACATAGTGATCTATGGCGTTGAAACCTGCTAAATTAGCCAAACTGGTTCATGGTGTTGTCTTTGCCACCGGCTTTGAGCGCGGCATCGCCGTGGAAGAACTCTTTATGGTCATCACCGATATTGGAGCCTGCCATATCCTGGTGGCGAACGGTTGCAATCCCTTGGCGAATTTCCTGACGCTGTACGCCTTTCACGTAAGCCAGCATACCTTCATCGCCGAAGTAGCCTTTCGCTAAGTTGTCGGTGGACAGGGCAGCCGTGTGGTAAGTTGGCAGCGTGATCAGGTGGTGGAAGATGCCCGCTTCGCGAGACGAGTCGCGCTGGAAATTGCGTGTCCACTCATCGGCCAGCTGGCCAAGCTCGGTATCGTCGTACTCTGCGCTCATCAGCTTGTCACGCTGGTAAGCCGAAACGTCTTTACCCTCTTCCTGCCATGCATCGAACACCTGCTGGCGGAAGTTCAGCGTCCAGTTGAACGACGGAGAGTTGTTATAGACCAGTTTGGCATCCGGCACGACCTGGCGAATGCGGTTGACCATGCTGGCGATCTGGCCAACGTGGGGCTTCTCGGTTTCGATCCACAGTAGGTCGGCGCCGTTTTGCAAGCTGGTGATGCAGTCCAGTATAACGCGGTCTTCGCCGGTGCCGGGTTTAAACTGGTAGAGGCCCGAAGCGAGGCGCTTGGGTTTAACCAGTTTGCCGTTCTGCTTGATGACCACATCGCCGTTGTTGATATCGGCGGCGTTTTCAATCACATCGCCGTCCAAAAAGCTGTTGTACTGGTCGCCGAGATCGCCTGGCTCGTTGGTAACGGCAATTTTTTGCGTCAAGCCCGCGCCGAGTGAGTCGGTACGCGCGACGATAACGCCATCTTCAATGCCGAGTTCCAAAAAGGCGTAACGCACGGCGTTGATTTTGGCCAGGAAGTCCTCGTGGGGCACAGTAACTTTACCGTCCTGGTGACCACACTGCTTCTCATCAGAGACCTGGTTTTCCAACTGGATGCAGCAGGCGCCCGCTTGAATAAACTTCTTGGCTAACAGGTAGGTGGCTTCTGCATTACCAAAGCCAGCGTCGATATCAGCAATAATCGGTACGATATGAGTTTCGTAGTTATCGATTTTACCGATCAGTTCCTGCTCTTTTGATTTGTCGCCAGCCTCTTTGGCTTCATCGAGGGCGCGGAACAAGTGGTTAAGCTCCCAGGCATCGGCTTGTTTTAGAAAGGTATAGAGCTCTTCGATCAGGTTCGCGACGGAGGTTTTTTCGTGCATCGACTGGTCGGGCAGCGGGCCGAACTCGGAGCGCAGCGCGGCAACCATCCAGCCGGAAAGGTAGAGGTAGCTACGTTTGGTGGTGCCAAAGTGCTTCTTGATCGAGATTAGCTTCTGTTGACCAATGAAGCCGTGCCAGCAGCCTAGCGACTGGGTGTACTGGGCGGTATCGGCATCATAGGCGGCCATATCTTCGCGCATGATCTTGGCGGTGTAACGCGCAATATCCAGGCCGGTGTGAAAGCGGTTCTGTGCACGCATGCGAGCGGCATACTCAGGTTTGATGGTTTCCCACTTGCCGCCTTGAGCTTCGCGTAGTTGGGCCATGGCTTTGATATCGTCGAGCAGTCCTGTCATGAGCTTATCCTCTTCGGGCTGGATAGTGTTTCGCAAATCAGCTTTTGCTTATGCTGCACCTGCGAAGTTGTATTTAGCATTATTGATTTTCGTGATTGTGTCTCTAGGTCAATCGTCTCTCATGCAAACGTCTTGAAAGCTGGAAGCAGTAACGCTAGAGACCTCAGCTACAGCGTTGAGCTTGATGGATTGACCCAATCCGCTTAACGCTGCAATGCAATAACTATCCACGAGGATGGCGCCTTCAACAATTGACACTTGGGGGCAGAGGCCGTTGTAACCCGACGACAGGGAGGTAGAGGAAGGGAGGGTTTGTGTAGTCGTTTTTCGTCAAGATGGCGGCAAGAGCGCATAAAAAAGCACTGCCGAGGCAGTGCTAGAGATCAATCAAGAGGGCTTGTTAATCGAGCGAAAGCGTCATTTCTCGATGAGGGATGCCTGCATCCAGAAACTCATCGCCATGGGCGATAAAGCCTAGACGCTCATAGAACGCCAGTGCGTGTACCTGGGCACTCAGGGCCACTTGGGAGTGGCCCGCATGGCGTGCCGCTTCAATCGCGGCCTGCATCAGCAGTACACCAATACCGGTGCCGCGGGCATTAGCGAGTACGGCGACGCGGCCTATATGCCCATCGGGCAGCAGTCGTGCGGTGCCTACCGGCTGCTGATCAAGCATGGCGAGAAAGTGCTGGCACGCCGGATCCAGGCCATCCCACTCCTCATCCTGGGGCACGCTCTGCTCTTCAATAAATACCTTGCAGCGGATCTCGCTGGCCGTTGGGCCCAGCGTTTCCCAACTGCCAGTGCTAATGTGGGTAATCGCCATTAGGAAACCTCCGATTAACTATTGCGCTTGGCCATACTGCGTTAAAAATCGCCTCAAAATACTCATTTACACCCCGTAAACTCCGTTTTTTCGTTGATTTTTGCCTTGTCTGGCCTGCGCTCATCACGTTAATCAGAGGTTCCTTAGTACTCCTCGTCATCATCACCTTCATCACTCATAAAGCCGAGGCTGCCGGTATTGACCAACTGGGTGATGAGCGCAGTTGCGCCGTCAAGCTCAAGGTCTTCGGCGTAGAGAGGGGTGGTGTCGGCTAGGCGTTTGGCTAATTCAGTTGAACAGGCGTGGCCGTCACCATCCACAAATAGCGTGGTACCGCTGGCATCGCGACGCCAGGCAAAGCGTGAGCCAGGCATATGGTAGAGCGGCTCCCCCTCTTGTAGTTGAGCAACAAGCGCCTCTTCGTCCAACGGTGTTTCAAGCGGTACCACTTGATCGACATATTTTGGCTGAGTCATCACCCGGCCAAACCACTGGGCAATCTGAGTAGGGTTATCCAGCGTCGACATAATCAGCTGACGCATACGCTCAACGGCTGCGTCGTCCAGTTCACCGACCTGCTGAGCAGGCGCCATGCCCGCATCGCTGTAACGCTGAGAGGCAGGCAACTGCTCACCCAAATAGTCGGCGTAGGAGGTGATCGCCTCATCGGCCGAAGGAGCGCGAAAGCCAACTGAAATGGTCATGCAGTCATCGCTCTGGCTAACGCCGTGATGCGCCCAGCCGGGAGGGAGATAAAGCATATCGCCGGGGTCAAGCACCCAGTCGGAGTCGGGCTCTACGGTGAATTCTTTCAGGATGCGGAGATCGATACCTTGGATGATCGGCGCATCTTCCGTGAGCTTGCCGCCCAACTGCCAGCGGCGGTGGCCGCTGGCTTGGAGTAAAAAGACATCGTACTGATCGATATGTGCACCCACATTTCCGCCAGGAGGCGCGTAGCTGATCATCACGTCATCGAGCCGCCAACGAGGCAGGAAGTCAAACTCATTCATTAGCGCAGCCACCGATGGAACATAGTGGTCAACCGCTTGCACCAGAAGGCTCCAGTTTTTTTCCGGGAGCCGTTCAAAAGTGGCTTCATCGAAGGGGCCGTGGGAGACCTGCCAAGGGCCATCCGGGCCCTCCTCTTCAACCAAACGCGCCTCTACGCCAGGCTCGCAGGCGAGTCCAGCCAGCTCATCGGCTTCAATCGGGCTGATGAAGTCGGGCATGGCGCCACGAATCAGCAGCGGCTTTTGCTGCCAATAATTGGCCAGAAAGTCTGCGGCGGTAAGATCGCCCAGCAGTGTTAGCGGCTTATCGTGATGGTTCATGGCGTGTCCTGGTGTAGTGGTCGCAGTAACGTTGGTCACAGCAAGTTGGTCACAACAAATGGGTTACAGAGAGTTTAACTGATGTGTCAGTGCTTCGGCTTGCGTCTGGGCATTACCAATATAGTTGGCCGGTGAGAGCGCCTTCAATTCGGTTTTGACCTCGCTGGGCAGTTCAAGGGTATCAATAAACGCCGCAAAGCCTGCTTGGTCAATACGTTTGCCACGAGTCAGTTGCTTGAGTTTTTCATAGGGCTTTTCAATACCGTAACGGCGCATCACCGTTTGAATCGGCTCGGCGAGCACTTCCCAGCTGTTATCCAGATCAGCATCTAAACGCTCAGGATTGGCTTCAAGCTTGCTGATGCCTTTGAGGCTGGCGTGGTAAGCAATCAACCCATATGCCAGGCCCACGCCAAGGTTACGCAGCACGGTGGAGTCAGTCAGGTCGCGCTGCCAGCGGGAGATTGGCAGCTTTTGCGCAAGGTGGCTAAGCACAGCGTTGGCCAGGCCCAGGTTGCCCTCGGAGTTTTCAAAATCAATCGGGTTGACTTTATGTGGCATGGTCGAGGAACCGATCTCGCCCTCAACCGTGCGCTGCTTAAAGTAGCCCAGTGAGATATAGCCCCATACGTCGCGATCGAAGTCGATCAGGATCGTATTAAAGCGGCAAATGGCGTCAAACAGTTCGGCGATATAGTCGTGGGGCTCGATCTGTGTAGTGTAAGGGTTAAAAGTCAGCCCTAAGCCTTCCACAAAGGTGCGGGCATTGGCTTCCCAGTCGATCTCCGGATAGGTGGTCAGGTGGGCGTTATAGTTGCCCACAGCGCCATTGATTTTGCCGAGTACTTCCACCGCTTCGATCTGCTTCAGCTGGCGCTTAAGGCGGTACGCCACGTTGGCCATCTCTTTGCCCAGCGTGGTCGGGGTGGCGGTTTGACCGTGAGTACGCGACAGCATCGGCTGGGCGGCGTGGGCAATGGCTAGCTTGGCAATGTCATCGGCAACCTCGTGCATGGTGGGCAGCATGGCGTTCAGGCCGTCGCTGAGCATTACGCCGTAAGAGAGGTTGTTGATATCTTCGCTGGTGCAGGCAAAGTGAATGAACTCGGTCACTGCATGTAGCTCGGCCTGACCTGCGATCTTCTCTTTGAGGAAATACTCCACTGCTTTGACGTCGTGATTGGTGGTGCGCTCGATCTCTTTGATGCGTTCGGCATCCGCGATAGAAAACTCACGAATCAATTGCTCAAGGAACGCGGTAGCCTCAGCAGATAAGCGCGGTACCTCGGTAATCTGAGCATGCTCAGCCAGGCGCTGTAGCCAGCGAACCTCCACAATCACACGGGCGCGAATAAGGCCGAATTCACTGAAGTGTTCGCGCAGGGCGGCGGCTTTAGAGGCGTAGCGGCCGTCGACGGGGGAGAGGGCGGTCAAAGCGGAGAGTTGCATGGCATCGTTTCCAGGAGGTTCGAAAGAAAATTAGTCGAGAGCAAGTTAATTGAAAAGACGTCGATCGAGAACAGAGTAGCCGTCTAGTCGAGGCTATCCAGTGCCCGGCGTAGCGCTTTACGCTGGAATACCAGTTTCCAGCGGCGCCCGCCTTGCTGGTGCCACAATAATCCAAAGCGAATCCCCGCCATTAAGCAAGCGCGTACACGCTCAGGCATCATGCGGCTCTGCAGCAGTGATGGATCCCCTTGCACCACAATGCGGGTTTTAAAGGTGGATATCGTCTCTTGGTACGCTTCCCCAAGACTGGCCACCACGTTTTCATGGGTAGTGCCAAAGTGCTCGGCTTGACCCTGAATGCGGGTTAATTTTTGGCCCAGTGAATCCATCATGTCGTTATTGGTACGCAGCTTATTCATTAGCATCAGCAGCGAAAAACCGTAGCGCAACACCACCGGGTTCGCCTGCTTACGCCCCACCAGGGCTTCTAAGGTATCCAGGCCGCGGCGCAGATTATTGGGGTGCCCGCCATAAATCGCCTCGAAGCTTTCCGGGTTAGTATCCACAGTGGCCTCAATCAGCGTTTCCCAGGCGCGGGTGTCGACCTGCCCGTTGCGAGCCAGCTCATCGACCAGGCTGGCGGCTTGAAAGACGCCAGCAAGGGCAAGTGCTTGGCGGACTGCCGGAGAATCGGGGGCGCGATGAATCGGGGTAGGATTCATGCAGCAGCCTCCGCGGCTTTCTTCCAGGTAGCGCGAATAACGCCGCCGCCCAAGCATATGTCGCCATCGTAAAGCACCAACGACTGGCCAGGGGTGACCGCCCACTGCGGGTCGTCAAACGTGACCTCAACGCCACCGTCGGGCAGCGCGCGCATTTCACAGCTGCAGTCGCTTTGCCGATAGCGCGTCTTGGCGGTAAAGCGCCCCTGCTGAACCGGCGGCTCACCCGCCACCCAATCCATGGCCTCTGTGACCAAGGTATCGGAGTAGAGCAACTGGTCATGCTTACCCTGCACCGCGATCAGTACATTGCGATCAAGATCTTTTGCCGCCACGTACCAGGGGTCTTCGGAGTAGTTGGCAAGCCCGCCAATGCCTAGACCCTGGCGCTGGCCCAGGGTGTAGTACATCAGCCCCATATGTTTGCCGATGACATCGCCATCCGGCGTTTCAATGGTACCGGGCTGGGCGGGCAGGTACTGCTGGAGGAAATCGCGAAACCGGCGCTCGCCGATAAAGCAGATGCCGGTGGAGTCTTTTTTCTTAGCGGTGATCAACTCGTGCTGTTCTGCAAGCGCGCGTACGGCGGGCTTTTCCAGCTCACCTACGGGGAACAGGGTACGGGCAATGGCGGCTTCTGGCACTGCATGCAGGAAGTAGCTTTGATCTTTATTGCTATCCAGGCCTTTCAGCAGGCGCGGGCGAACATCGCCATCGCCTTGGCTAACATGCCCTTTACGAACATAGTGACCAGTGGCGATTTTGTCGGCTCCGAGCATTTCAGCGTACTCAAGGAAGACCTTAAATTTGATCTCCCGGTTACACAGAATATCCGGGTTGGGCGTGCGGCCCGCTTTGTATTCGGCTAAAAAGTGCTCGAATACATTATCCCAATACTCGGCGGCAAAGTTAGCGGTGTGCAGTTTAATGCCCAGTTTGGCGCAGACCGCCTCGGCGTCGGCGAGATCCTCTTTGGCCGTGCAATATTCGGTTCCGTCGTCTTCATCCCAGTTTTTCATAAACAGGCCTTCGACCTCATAGCCTTGTTGCATGAGGAGAAGGGCCGAAACGGACGAGTCGACGCCGCCGGACATACCGACAATCACTTTGCCATTAGCGGCTGTGGCGGATGACTCAGTGGTGGATGAGCCTGGCGTAGTTGGTTCAGTGGATGACATGGGCATCCTCAGTTGAAGTAGGGTGCAAATAAGCAGTGTGCAGTTGGGCGAGGATTATACACGATGGGGGGTAATGGCTTCGAGTGCTTCACTCGCGAATCACCGACAGGGGATAGCCAGGCCCGCTGAGTGCATCCTCGATACGTTTGAGTACCAGCGGGCTGCGTAGGCGCGCCTGCTGATCTAACGACCGTATTTGCTCAATGGTAAGCCAGTGGGTGGCAAAGATATCCGGGTCGAGGGGGAGGTCGAGTTGATGAAGCGGCGCAGCAATAAAGCCGTGGCTGTGAAACGTTTGCCCTTCGTCGGTATGAAATACGTATAAACCCAGATATCCGGTGAGCGATACCTGCCATGCAGTCTCTTCCAGTACCTCGCGCAGAATGGCCGCTATGGGACCTTCGCCGGGTTCAATATGCCCAGCGGGCTGGTTAAACACACTTTGCGGGCCGCCACGCTGCTCTTCTACCATCAAAAAGCGCTCGCCCTGCTGGATGACGCAGGCCGCCGTGCTGCGAATAAGGCTCATCAGGGGTTCCTGCGTTTTGTGGTGGGCCGCCTACGCTGATCTTTTCGCGGAGCAATTCGTCGCTGACTTGGGGGCGTATTCGTCGGTCTGGGCGCGTGTAGGGCTTCTTTGCGCCATTCGCCAGGTGCCAAACCATCCAGCCGCCAGGGGCCGATCGCTACGCGAATCAAGCGCAGGGTGGGGTAGCCGACATGAGCAGTCATACGGCGAACCTGGCGGTTACGGCCTTCGCTTATGGTTAGCTCCAGCCAGCTAGTTGAGGGGTGGCGTTTGGGGTCGATGGGAGGGTGGCGTGGTGCGGTCGTAGGCGGATCTATTCTGTGCGCTTTGGCCGGCTGCGTTGGGCCATCTTTCAGCGCAATGCCTTGGCGCAACGCCTTCAATGCCGTGTCATCTATTTGCCCTTCCACCTGGGCCCAGTAGGTTTTGGGCTGCTTATGGCGCGGATGAGAAATGCGGTGAATCAGCTCGCCATCATTGCTGAGCAGCAGTAGGCCTTCAGAGTCGTAGTCAAGTCGTCCTGCGGGGTAAATATCTTTCACATCGACATAATGCGCCAGGGTTTGCCGCCCCTCACGGTCGCTGAATTGGCTCAGTACCTGGAAAGGCTTATGCAGTAAATAAAGGTTGCTCATGACTTCTCGTTGCCCCTTTTACTTTCTATTCGCTCTCAGGAATAGGTATGTCGACAATGCGCACGGCGGGCAGCGCTGGTATACTCCGGCTACCTGATGGGGCGCCCATCGTTGAGCTCGCGCTCCGCTCAAGATTTCTTGCCATCGCAGCGAAAAGAGAGAGGTTAACGCAAAAATGACCAAAACGCCGAAGATCATCTATACGCTCACTGACGAAGCGCCCGCGCTCGCGACGCACTCCCTACTGCCGATTATCGATGCCTTTACCGATTCTGCCGGCATTCAGGTAGAGACCCGCGATATTTCCCTGGCCGCTCGCATCATTGCTCAGTTCCCTGACTATCTGAGCGAAGAGCAACGGATCGGCGATCACCTGGCGGAGCTTGGCGAACTGACCAAGACCCCAGAAGCTAACATTATTAAATTGCCCAACATTAGCGCCTCTCTGCCTCAGCTAAAGGCGGTGATTAAAGAGTTGCAGCAGCAGGGTTACAAACTTCCTGACTACCCTGAAGCGCCCCAAAGCGATGAAGAGAAAGACATTCAGGCGCGCTACGACAAAACTAAAGGCAGCGCCGTTAACCCGGTGTTGCGTGAAGGTAACTCGGATCGCCGCGCTCCGCTGTCGGTCAAGAATTACGCCCGCAAATATCCCCACCGCATGGGTGAGTGGAGCAGCGACTCCAAGTCCCATGTGGCGCATATGAGTGGAGGCGATTTCTACGGCAGCGAGAAGTCCGCGCTGATTGAAAAAGCCACCGATCTCAAGATCGAGCTGGTCGCTAAAGATGGCAGCACCACGGTGCTCAAGCAGAAAACCTCGGTACTGGAAGGCGAAGTCGTCGACGCTGCGGTCATGAGCCGTAACGCGCTGCGTCGTTTTGTGGCCGACGAAGTCGCTGACGCAAAAGCCAAAGACGTGCTGTTCTCGCTGCACCTTAAAGCGACCATGATGAAGGTCTCTGACCCGATTATGTTCGGTATGGTGGTCAGCGAGTTTTATCAGGACGTGCTGAGTAAGCACGCAGATGACCTCCAGCAGGCGGGCTTCGACCCCAATAACGGTATCGGCGATCTCTATTCGGCCATTAAGTCACTGCCGGAAGAGCGTCAGACCCAGATTGAGGATGAGGTTCAAGCACTTTATGCCGAGCGCCCGCGCTTGGCGATGGTGAACTCCCATAAAGGGATCACCAACCTGCACGTGCCCAGCGATGTGATTATCGATGCTTCCATGCCGGCGATGATCCGCGATTCCGGTAAAATGTGGGGCGCCGATGACCAACTGCACGACGTCAAAGCCGTCATTCCTGATCGTTGCTACGCCGGTATCTATCAAACGGTCATCGATGATTGCAAACAGCACGGTGCCTTTGATCCGACGACTATGGGTAGCGTACCCAACGTAGGTTTGATGGCCCAGAAAGCTGAAGAATACGGCTCCCACGATAAGACCTTCCAGATTCCTACCGACGGTACCGTACGTGTCACCGATACCAGCGGCAATGTAGTGCTTGAGCACAGCGTTGAGCAGGGCGACATTTGGCGGATGTGCCAGACCAAGGATGCCCCGGTTCGCGATTGGGTGAAGTTGGCGGTTAATCGTGCCCGCGAAAGCGGAACGCCGGCTATCTTCTGGCTGGACGCCCAGCGCGCCCACGATGCTCAACTGATCAAGAAAGTCGAGAGCTACTTAAAAGAGCACGATACCACTGGCCTGGATATTCGTATCATGACGCCAGAAGAGGCCATGCGCTTCTCTCTGGAGCGTATCCGCAAGGGCGAAGACACTATCTCCGTCACTGGTAACGTACTGCGCGACTATCTGACTGACCTGTTCCCGATTATGGAGCTCGGCACCAGCGCCAAGATGCTCTCAATCGTACCATTGATGAATGGCGGTGGCTTGTTTGAGACCGGCGCTGGCGGCTCTGCTCCCAAGCACGTTCAGCAGTTGCTGGAAGAGAACCATCTGCGCTGGGACTCGCTGGGCGAGTTTTTGGCCCTGGCGGCATCCCTTGAACACCTGGGCAGCACCTTCGATAACGCTCGGGCAAAAATGCTGGCCAAAGCGCTCGATCAGGCGAACGGCAAGTTCCTGGATAGCAACAAGTCGCCGTCGCGCAAAGTGGGTGAGCTGGACAATCGCGGCAGCCACTTTTATTTGGCGCTATACTGGGCTGAAGCGTTGGCAGAGCAGAGCGAAGATAGCGAAATGCAGACGCTGTTCAAACGCTTGGCTGACGCGCTAACGGCCAAAGAAGCGACCATTGTCGATGAATTGAACAGCGTTCAGGGCCAGCCTGCGGATATTGGTGGCTACTTCCACCCGGATCACGAGCTGACGGCTAAGGTGATGCGCCCCAGCCAGACTCTCAACGAAACGCTTGCCATGGTCGCAAAAGGCTAATAGAGACCGCCTGTGATTAGGCTGAATGACCCCCGTCCGCTTGGCGGGCGGGGGTTTTGCATTGCACTCGCTATTGCGCTCTGTAATATTTTAAGTTTTCCATGAACCCTTGCTGATCGAAAGCGTCTTACGTTTAGGCTAATAAGCTATAGTAGTTAAGAAATTATAGTAGTTAAGAGGCTACAGTTAAGAAACTACACTAGTGAATTGGCGATGTGAGGTCTGATAAACGCTTCCATCGGTCAGTGTCGAGACAACCAACCGTGCAGCTTATGCCCAACCAAGATAGTTCATACTTGACCGTGTTACCCGTAAAAGCGGGGATGACGCGGCCAGATATGCCCGATGAAGATGGTGATATAGCGGTACAGTCAGCAGAACCGGCGCTGGCGCAACCACCGCTTTATAAGGTAGTGCTTCACAACGACGATTACACGCCGATGGAATTTGTCATTGAAGTGCTGCAAGATTTTTTTAACATGGACAGCGAGACGGCCGTTCAGGTCATGCTCGCCGTACATACCCAAGGAAAGGGCACTTGTGGCGTGTTTACGCGCGATATAGCCGAAACAAAAAGCTATCAGGTAAATGAATATGCCCGTGAGTGTGAGCACCCGTTGATAAGTGATATTGAGGCCGCCAATTAAAAGCGTTGAGAAATAATTGGTGGTGAGGCTTGCAACCGTGCCATTTGTACCCGATGTTGAGAGTGCCGGTCGACTAAATTGATCCGACGCAAGCCCTAGGTGGCGACACGCCCTAGGTAGTAGCGAAAAGGGGACTGCCATGCTGAGCAAAGAACTTGAAATGACCCTGAACACGGCCTTCACCGTGGCGCGTTCAAAGCGCCATGAGTTTATGACCGTTGAGCACCTGCTGCTAGCGTTGCTAGATAATGCCTCAGCGGTAGACGTACTGAAGGCCTGCGGGGCTAACCTCGACAAGCTGCGGTCCGATCTGCAGGATTTTATTAACTCGACTACGCCACTGATTCCAGAAGGCCAGGGTGATCGTGAGACCCAGCCCACGCTTGGTTTTCAGCGTGTTTTACAACGGGCGGTCTTCCACGTTCAGTCATCTGGCAAAAGCGAAGTGTCCGGTGCCAATGTGTTGGTGGCGATCTTTTCCGAGCAGGAGAGTCAGGCGGTATACTTCCTTAAGCAGCAGAACGTTGCGCGGGTCGATGCAGTCAACTACATCGCCCATGGTATCTCCAAAGTGGCCGGTCACGGGCCGTCTCCCTCGCCTTCTTCACCTGAGAGTGAAGACGCGGAGGAGGGTGGCAGTGAGGGCGCTGCGCATCCGCTCACTGGCTACGCTACCAATCTCAATGAACAGGCACGGCTGGGTAAAATTGATCCGCTGATTGGCCGCGACCACGAGCTTGAGCGCGTGGTGCAAATTCTGGCCCGTCGGCGCAAAAACAACCCGTTGTTAGTCGGTGAGGCGGGTGTAGGTAAAACCGCCGTGGCCGAAGGCCTTGCCAAGCGTATCGTCGAAGAAGACGTTCCCGATGTTATTGCCGATGCGGTGGTCTACTCGCTGGACATGGGCGCGCTACTGGCCGGTACCAAGTACCGTGGTGATTTTGAAAAACGCCTCAAAAGCCTGCTGAGCGAACTACGCAAGCAGCCTAACGCTGTGCTATTCATTGATGAGATTCACACGGTGATTGGTGCAGGTGCCGCCTCTGGTGGCGTGATGGATGCGTCCAATCTGCTCAAGCCGCTGCTCTCTTCGGGCGAATTGCGCTGCATTGGTTCGACTACGTTCCAGGAGTTCCGCGGCATCTTTGAGAAAGATCGTGCTCTGGCACGGCGCTTCCAGAAGGTGGATGTGATGGCACCGTCGGTGGAAGACACCATCAAAATCCTCAAAGGGTTGCGTTCACGTTTTGAAGAGCACCACGAACTTAAGTACACCGATGGTGCGCTTGAAAGCGCAGCGCGCTTAGCGGATCGCTACATCAATGACCGCTTCCTGCCCGACAAAGCGATTGACGTGATTGACGAGGCAGGGGCTCACCAGCGTCTATTGCCGCCAGAAGTGCGCGCCAAGACGATCGATGTCGAGCAAGTGGAAGCCGTGGTAGCGTCCATTGCACGTATCCCACCGAAGAGTGTTTCAAGCTCCGACCGCAAGCTGCTCGAGAAGCTGGATCGTGACCTGAAGATGCTGGTGTTCGGTCAGGATGAGGCGATTGATAGTCTCTCTGCGGCTATTAAGCTGTCCCGGGCCGGGCTTAAATCTCCCGATAAGCCCGTTGGTAGCTTCCTGTTTGCAGGTCCCACCGGTGTGGGTAAAACCGAAGTGGCCAAACAGCTGGCGCATATCATGGGCATTGAACTGGTGCGCTTTGATATGTCCGAGTATATGGAGCGCCATACCGTATCGCGCCTGATTGGTGCGCCTCCAGGCTATGTCGGTTACGACCAGGGTGGTCTACTGACTGAAGCGGTGACCAAGCAGCCGCACTGCGTGTTGTTGTTGGATGAGATTGAGAAAGCGCACCCGGAAGTCTTTAACCTGCTGCTGCAGGTCATGGATCATGGCCGCTTAACGGACAACAACGGGCGTGAAGCGGACTTCCGTCACGTTATCGTGATTATGACCTCTAACGCTGGTGCGGAGCAGGCGTCGCGTCGCTCCATTGGCTTCCAGCACCAGGATCACTCCACCGATGCCATGGAAGTGATCCGCCGTACCTTCTCACCGGAGTTCCGCAACCGCCTGGACGGTATTATTCAGTTCCACTCGCTGCCGGTCTCGGTGGTGCGCAATGTGGTCGACAAGTTCTTGATCGAACTACAGGCGCAGTTGGATGAGAAGCGTGTTCAGTTGGATGTAGACGACATGGCGCGTGATTGGCTGGCCGATAAAGGCTACGATCCTGACATGGGTGCACGTCCAATGGCGCGCCTCATACAAGAGAAGCTGAAGAAGCCATTAGCCGAAATGATTCTGTTCGGAGAACTGGCTGATCAGGGCGGTATTGTCCATGTTAGCCTGGAGGAGGGCGAGTTGCACCTTTCCACAGAGACTGAGATGGCAGATGCGCCCTGAAAAGGGCGCTAAGCCGTGCTAAAAGCTATCTTTCTAATACTCATGCTATATGCATAAAAACGCAGCGCCCTGTCATCGACGGGGCGTTGTCGTTTTTAGTGAACCGCCATTGACGCTGATCGGCGCTGTCGTTAAAAGACAGTCTAGCTGGAGCAGTTAAAATCAGCCGAGCGCGTTAATGGTGTAACGACTTAGCGCGAGCGGTAAACGATACGGCCTTTAGACAGGTCGTAAGGTGTCAGCTCAACTTTTACCTTGTCGCCGGTCAGAATGCGGATATAGTTTTTGCGCATTTTGCCGGAGATATGAGCGGTAACAACGTGACCGTTTTCCAGCTCAACCCGAAACATGGTATTCGGAAGGGTATCGACGATAACGCCTTCCATTTCAATATGATCTTCGCGTGCCATATAGGCATGTCCTCACTGATGAGTTAGTAATGTCATTATCGGTCAGAATTTGAGTGCCGCTAGGTGGGCACTCAAGAAACAGCGCTATATTGTGCCGTAAGCCCGTCGTCAAGGCAAAAAAGCTGGCATTTTTAGCGAATCAGCGGCCGCCAATGGCGTCCATCGAGTATTTCCAATGGCGCGAAAGCCTGCTTGTAGCGCATCTTACGGCACTCTTCGATCCAATACCCTAAATAAAGGTGCGGCAGCGCTTTTTTGCGGCTGAGCTCGATGAGCTGAAGAATGGCAAAAGTGCCTAGTGAGCGCTTGTCCAGAGTCTCGCTAACGGCAAAGAAGGTGTAGATTGCCGAGAGCCCATGCTCCAACTGGTCGAATGCAGCCACACCAACCAGCTCTTCGTCGAGGTACATCTCCATCAGATGGGCATAGGACTCATCAAGGGTAAGGAAGGTGCGGTACTGCTCGCGGCTGGGCGGGAACATATCGCCGTCAGCATGGCGCTGACGAATGTAATTCGCGTAAAGCGAGTAGTGAGTAGACGCAAAGTGAGCAGGCACAATACGGATGCTTATATCGGCATTGCGGCGCCAAATTTTTCGTTGCGTGCGGTTAGCCGCAAACTGGTCAACCGGAATACGCACCGAGCGGCAGGCGTTGCAGCCCTCACAGTGAGGGCGGTAAAGATGGCGCCCACTGCGACGAAACCCTAGCAGCGCCAGCGAGTCATAGACACCTGGAACGGGCGACTCCTGCGGGTCGAGAAACAGCGTTGTCGCTTCCTTGCCGGGTAAATAGCTACAGGCATGCGGCACGGTAAGGAAAAAGCGCAAATCCCGCACCGGCCGACGCGGAGTGTTACTACTCACGGCCTGCCTCCTCATTGTAAAAAAATGGTTGGAACAGAATAAGTTCGTCACGATGGTTCATCACTACGCATTACCCTCGGTGGCAATCGCCTTAAGCCAGAGCGATGCAGGAACAGTGGGTGTTTCAGTGGGTGACGTGGTAAACGTAAATGCCTTATCGGGTAACCAGTTTTTAAGATAGTTGATGAATGCCTCGCGAGCGACTGTAATAGCGCCCAGGCTTGCCAGATGAGGCGTGTGCATTTGGCAGTCGATGAGTTTTCCGTCATGTTCGCGCATGGCCCTGGCGAGATGGGCCAGCGCTACCTTGGAGGCATCCGGGGCGCGGGAGAACATCGACTCGCCAAAAAACACCGGCCCCATGGCGATGCCATACAGCCCGCCCACCAGTTGGCCGCGTTGATGGACTTCGATGCTATGAGCAATGCCTAGAGCGTGCAGCAGCCCGTAGGCCTCGCGCATTTCGTCTGTAATCCAGGTGCCCGCCTCTTCACCACGCGGGGCGGCGCAGGCCTGAATCACCTGATCGAAGTGTTGATCCAGGGTGATATGAAAGCCACCATGGCGTAATCGTTTGGTGAGGCTACGACGCTGCTTAAATTGCTCAGGTAGGAGTATCATGCGCGGGTCTGGACTCCACCACAGAATGGGGTCGTCGTCGCTGAACCAGGGAAATATGCCCTGCCGATAGGCTTCTACCAGCCAAGCGGGCGAGAGCTCCCCTCCGGCGGCCAGCAGGCCATTGGGGGAGGCCAGCGCTTGGGAGGTAGTTGGAAAATTAGGATGTGGCGAGGAAAGCCAAGGTAGCATTACTTGCTCCTGTTACGACGTTCTTGTACTGAGCGCTTTACGATAGCCTCTGTGACGGCGGAAGGATGCTCGGTATCATGCAAACTCGCAAGTGGATTAAAGACGCCATTGAGGTGTAAAGGGAGAGTCGCTTGAAAGTGAATAAAGCAGTAAACAAGCGAACGCAGCGTAGCGCGCGTCAAACACCATCATCGGCTTCAGCTGCGCGCGTTAACGCCGCAAAGGATAAGGCTCGTCGTTTTGGCCTGCGCTTACAAGGCTCCGTGCGCGAAGGCGTAGTGGTGATCCTGCTGGCGCTGTGTGTTTTCTTATTATTAGCGCTATTTAGTTACCAACCCTCTGACCCAGGCTGGTCTTATCAGGGCCCTGAGACAGATGTGGGTAACTGGATGGGGCAGGTTGGCGCTTGGCTGGCCGATGTTCTCTACTCACTGCTTGGCGCCAGCGCTTTGTGGTGGCCGGGTATGTTCGGCTTTGCCACCTGGTGGCTGATTCGCTCACGCCAGGTACGTTTTGAACTCGACCCCGTGGCAATTGCTGTCCATGCGGGTGGCTTAGTGCTACTTATTTTCGGCACTACCATGTTGGGTGCGCTGCACTTTTATCACCCTGAGAGCATGCTGCCCTATGCCTCAGGCGGTATTTTGGGCGAAGGTTTGGTTGGTGCGTTAAGGCCTTTAGTGGGAAGTGGTGGCGTTGGTTTAATCGCTGCGGCGTTAATTTTAAGCGGCTTTCCGCTGTTTAGCGGTATGTCGTGGCTGCAAGTGGCTGATGAGCTCGGCAAGCGTATATGTCGGCTGGGTAGCTGGTTATCGGCACGTCGCCAAGCGCGTCGTATGCGCGCTGCTCAGCGAGCGGCTGCCAAAACTGCAGCCAAGTCTCAAGTAGCGCCTGAAGCGCAGACTCAAGAAGCTAAACCTGAAGCTGCACCCGCTGAGATAAAGCCTGCGGCAGAGCCAGTAGGGAAAAGCCCCAGTGGCCGCGAACGCCGTGAGCCAGGCTTCTCTGTACCACTTTCCAGTCGTGAGGCGAACAGCTCTTCAGAGAGCAATGCGTCAGAAGCGAGTCCTTCAAATAGCAACGAAACCACGGATACTTCGATTCCCTGGGAGGCCGCAGCGTTTTCAAGTAATAAGCATGTGCCTGCTAAAACACCCGCGCCTATCTCTTCGACACCTACCGCGGAGCCGACGGTTTCAGCGCCTGGGGCAGCCCCGTCAGTGACGCCAGCGGCTAAAACGGCAGAAGAGGAGGGAGCAGCGGCACCCCCAGCGCCGCGGGAAAATGCCTTTGTCCAGGCAGAGGTAACGTCAGCAGCGCCTGAGACTCAAGCACCTGCGCCCGGTGATGAACCCAAAGAAGCCGAGACTTCCTTCCCGCTGCGTGCTACTCGTCAAGAAGAGCCTCCGGCGCCTGCCAGGAGTAACTTCTTTGCCAGCGATGAGGCGCCCGCCGAGAAAGAGACTGTTCATGCCGCGCCCGTTGAGCGTCGCAGTGAGCCATCACTCACCGCTGATCCCAGCAGCAGCCAAGCTGAACCACGTGTTGGTGAGCCACATATTGGTGACACTGATGCTGCCTGGAGCCCTGAGCGCGTCACCGCGCCTGAGCCTGCACGTAAACCTGAACGTGTAGCGGAAGTAGTGCCTGAGCCGGTGTGGGACGATGAAGAGATGGATGATGAGCTGTATGCCCAAGGCCGCGATGGAGGAGCGCACTCAACGACTACTCCTCCGTCCACGCCCACCCCAGCAGCTCGCCAAGAACCCAGCTTTGCGCCCGAAGAGAGCACGCCAGAGGCGGATGAAGGCCCCGCCCTGTGGACCGTGGAGCATTTGCAGAGCCAGCGGCCTGCTTTTGAAACTCTGGACGAACCTGAGGGCGACGTGCCGAGCTTGCAGCTGTTGACACCTGCAGAACCGTATCAACCCAATTATAGTGACGAGCAGTTGGCTGATATGGCTGAGCTGCTTGAAGTGCGGCTGCGCGAATACGGTGTGAAAGCGGAAGTGGTGGATACCTGGCCTGGGCCGGTGATTACCCGCTTTGAGATCAAGCCCGCCGCGGGCGTCAAAGTGTCTAAAATCAGTAACCTCGCCAAAGACCTGGCGCGCTCCCTGATGGTGAAAAGTGTGCGAGTGGTCGAGGTTATTCCAGGGCGTCCCACGGTGGGTATTGAAATACCTAATCCCAACCGGGCCATGATCCGCCTGCGCGAAGTTATCGACTCCGACCGTTACCAGCAGGAGACGTCACCACTCACCATGGCGTTAGGCCAAGATATTGGTGGCAGCCCAGTGGTCGCCAACCTGGGCAAGATGCCCCACTTGCTAGTAGCCGGTACCACCGGGTCGGGTAAGTCGGTGGGCGTTAACGCCATGCTGATCTCAATGCTGCTTAAAGCGAAGCCTAGTGAGCTAAAGCTGATCATGGTCGACCCGAAAATGTTGGAGCTGTCGGTATATGACGGCATTCCCCATCTGCTGGCGCCCGTGGTCACCGATATGAAAGAAGCGGCCAACAGCCTGCGCTGGTGCGTGGCCGAGATGGAGCGCCGCTACAAGCTCATGGCGGCCATGGGTGTGCGCAACATCGCGGGCTTCAATGGCCGTTTGGATGAAGCGGAGCGCGCCGGTGCCCAAGTGGCAGACCCGCTCTGGGAACCGCAGCCCTGGGAAGTGCATCAGCCGCATCCAGTGCTGGAGAAACTGCCCTACATCGTCGTGGTGATCGACGAGTTTGCCGATATGTTTATGATCGTCGGCAAAAAAGTCGAAGAGCTGATTGCGCGCTTGGCGCAAAAGGCACGCGCCGCAGGTATCCATTTGATTCTGGCTACCCAGCGCCCCTCTGTGGATGTTGTGACTGGCTTGATCAAAGCCAACATTCCTTCGCGGATGGCGTTTCAGGTCTCATCCAGAATTGATTCGCGCACCATTCTGGATCAGGGCGGCGCTGAAAGTCTGCTGGGGCATGGTGACATGCTCTATCTACCTGCAGGTTCCGGACCACCTAACCGCATCCACGGTGCCTTTGTGGACGATGACGAAGTACACCGCGTGGTCGATGACTGGAAGCGCCGTGGAGCACCCGAGTATATCGAAGAGATCCTTTCTGGTGGCGTATCCGCCGATGCCTTAACGGGTCTTGAGGCTGAGGGGGGGGATGGCGACGATGCGGAGCAGGATGCGCTCTACGATGAAGCCGTGCAGTTTGTCACTGAAACGCGCAAAGCCTCGATTTCCGCCGTGCAGCGTCGCTTTAAAATTGGCTATAACCGGGCCGCTCGCTTAGTTGAGGCAATGGAGGGCGCCGGTGTGGTGACCTCTATGGGCTCTAACGGTGCTCGGGAAGTGCTTGCCCCGCCTCCGGTGGGCCATTAACCGCTTGATGAAAGCCACAATTATGCAATAAGCGTGAAAGTAGCGCCGCGGGTGAAACCCTGCGGCGTTTTTCTCGTCTGATTGTTACGTTTTTGAGTTAGCCATGGCCGGTTAAGCCGACCTCACTGCTTGATTTTTAAGCAACAGTTTTGAGCAACAGTTACCGGGCAACGGTTGCCTAGGGAGATTATATGCGCGATACGCAAACAAAACGCACTTCAGCAATGGGCGCTTCGCCACTGGCATTTGCGGCAAGTGCCTTGGGTTTAACCTTTGGTGCTCCCGCTTGGGCAGACGATGCTGCCGAGCGTTTGACTGAACGGCTGGATCCGCTTGAGCGTTATCAAGCGGATTTTGAGCAGCAAATTCTTGATGGCAGCGGGGAACGCCTCCAAAGCGCGCGTGGTGAGATGTGGCTGTCTCGCCCCGGTATGCTGCGTTGGGAAGTGGAAGCGCCTTACTCTCAAACCGTGGTCTCTGACGGCGATGATGTGTATATGTACGATCCCGACCTTGAACAAGTCACCGTTCAAGAGATGGACGATCGAGTAACCCATACCCCTGCGTTACTGCTGTCGGGAAGCGTGGACGATTTAACCGAAAGCTATGAGGTATTCTACGAGCAGGACGGGGGAGAAGATGTCTTTACCCTAGTGCCTATCTCGGCCGATACGCTGTTCGAAGAGCTAAGCATGGTGTTCGATGCCGATACGCTAACCGAGCTGTGGATGATGGACAGTACCGGCCAGCGCACCGCCATTACCTTTAGCAATATCACCCTCAATGGCGAGATTGCTGAGAACATGTTTGATTTCGAAATTCCCGAAGGCACCGATGTTATTCGTGAAGAGCTTTAAGGGTGAAGCGTGAATGGTAAGGTGTGAGGAGTCAGTCGTTAAAGATAAGTAATTGCTGGAGAGTGGCAGTTAAACCTGCCACTGGTTTAACCATCAGGCGCCTTAGGGCGCCTGATCTGCTTCCTGGTCAAGATTTTCCCGCCATGCCATGATTTCCCCAAAGCGCTTCTCCTGACCAAAGGCACTTGGCTTGAAGAAGGTGGCTTTAGGCAGCTCTTCAGGCCAGCAGTCGTGGGCGCTTCCCGCCGGGTAGCCGTCTGGTTCGTTATGCGCATAGCGATAGCCTTCGCCATGACCCAACTGCTCCATCAGCTTAGTGGGCGCGTTGCGCAGGTACGTCGGTACCTCAACCTGGGGCTGCTGGCGTACGTACTGCTTGGCTTCACTCCAGGCGCGGTCAATGCGGTTACTCTTGGGCGCCACTGCTAAATGAATTGCCGCGTGGGCAATTGCCCGCTGGCCTTCGTAATCGCCCAGGCGTAAATAAGCATCCCAGGCGGCAATCACCAGCGGTAGCGCGCGAGGGTCAGCATTGCCGACGTCTTCTGAGGCAATCGCGGTCAGTCTGCGCACTACGTCCAACGGGTCACCGCCGCCCTGCATAAAGCGGGCCATATACAGCAATGCCGCGTTAGGGCGTGAAGAGCGTATCGACTTATGAATGGCCGAAAGTAGATCATAATAAGCGTCCCCCTGCTTATCGAAGGCGCTGGCCTGATGGCCGATCACATCGGCGAGTACCTCTTTATGCAGTACTTCGCCGTTTGCTTCCTGAGTAGCGAAATCGCAAGCGGTTTCCAGTAATCCCAGCGCCCGTCGTGCGTCGCCAGCGCTAGCGTGGGCCAGAGCAGTTAATACTTCGTCATCAATCTGAATGTCACGCTTGCCCAGCCCTCGCTCTACGTCGCTGAGTGCCTGGCGCATCACCGTGATCAGTTCCTCATGGGTAAGCGATTTCAGCACATATACCCGCGCACGGGATAGCAACGCCGAGTTGACTTCGAAGGAGGGGTTTTCGGTGGTGGCACCAATCAACGTTAACAGGCCCGACTCCACGTGGGGCAATAATGCGTCCTGCTGGCTCTTGTTGAGGCGATGAATCTCATCTAAAAAGAGGATAACCGTGGAGGACATCTGTTGGGCCCGCTCCACCACAGCGCGAATCTCTTTTACTCCGGCCATCACCGCGCTGAGGTGCTCCAGATGGGCCTGGGAGGCTCGGGCCAACAGCTCTGCCAGCGTGGTTTTGCCAACCCCTGGCGGCCCCCATAAAATCATTGAGCGCACAATGCCTGACTCCGCCATGCGACGTAGGGGTTTATCTGGCCCCACCAGCGCTTGCTGGCCCACGTAATCGTCCAGTTGGCGTGGCCGCATACGAAAGGCTAACGGAGCATCGTCAGCCGGTGTCGCCTGAGCGCTATCAAAAAGATCCATGTAAGCTTCCGTTATAAATCAGTACGTTGAGCAACAAATTGCCAACAAGTATAGGTGGTAAACTGCGTCTTAGAGAACTACCTTAGACGTAACCTATCAGAAAGATACACTTGCGAGGATAGCTTGAGAGGGGCATTGTTCATGATAACTGTTGTTGATAACCCCCGTTAGTTACGACACGCTCAGGTTACGATATGTTTTAGCGACACAACATGTTTGTTACCTCGCGCTTATTATCGCATGCCGTCAATCACGAAGGCTCGACGGTAGGCATGACACAATAAAGGAGACAGTTCGATGTTAAACCAACTGCGTCTAGATCATGCCAACATGGCGAGATTACTCCATGTGCTGCAGCTTAAGCAGAAAACCCTTGCCCAAGGTGAGCGGCCCAACTTCCAGCTTATGCGCGAGGTCGTCGACTATATTTTGTCCTATATGGATGGTTTTGCAGCCCCTCTGGAACGCGTCTGCGTGGAGCGATTGCAAACCCAGGCCCCAGAGCACGTTGCCCTGACCGAACAGATGGCGAATGACTATCGTGAGTTAAAGCCGCGCTTACAGCGCCTCTCCAACGACATTGACATGGTGTTAATGGATAACATCATTCCGATGGATCGTTTTGCCGACGACCTGAAAGATTATTTGGAAGCGCATCGTGCCTATTTGCGTCACGAACGCGAGGGGCTGTTCCCGCTGATTGACGAGCACTTTAGCGAGGAAGATATGGACGAGCTGCGTCAGGCGCTCCCCGAAGGCGCAGAGAAAGAGCTAGAGCGCCTACAGGACGCTTATCCCGAGCTCTATGCTGAACTGCGTGGTGCTGACGTGCCTGTGGTATAGCGCTAGCGGACAAGTGGCCGCTACGGGGCATCAATAAAATGACGGAGCATGCTAAAATAGCGGCTCCGTTTTTTTAGGCAGAGCCATGATAGGCAGAGTCAGGAAAGGCCCCGTGTTAATTTTTGATTCCGGTGTCGGCGGCCTGTCGGTGGCGCAGTCGCTGCGCCAACACTACCCTGATGCTGCCCTGTGCTATGCCTGCGACAATGCTTGGTTGCCCTATGGGCTGCGCGAAGATGCAGCCCTGACCGACCGCATTGTGGCGGTATGTCGTTCCGCTGTGGAAGCGTGCCAGCCGAGTGTTTTGGTTGTCGCCTGCAATACCGCGAGCACTCTGGCGCTGGAAAACTTGCGCGAGCAGTTGGCGATCCCTGTCGTGGGCACCGTACCTGCTATCAAACCTGCCGCAGCGATTAGCCAGACACGCCATATTGGGCTGTTAGCCACCAAGGCCACGGTAGGGCGGCCCTACACCCAGCGCTTGATTGATAGTTTTGCCAGCGACTGTGTGATTACTCGCGTCGCCGCCGATGCCTTGGTGGTCGAGGCGGAAGCATACCTGGCTGGTGTCACCCCCAATATTGATCGCATGCAGGCGGCGCTGGCGCCGTTATGGCACGCCGTTGCATCTCCATCGTCTGCGCATTGTTTATCGTCTGCTCATCAAGCGCTGGATACCCCAGAGCTAGATACAGTGGTACTGGGCTGCACTCATTTCCCGCTGCTAAAGCCCTGGCTGATGCAGCTGGCCCCCGTGCCGCTACATTGGGTCGACTCCGGCGATGCGATAGCCCGACGGGTTTCGCAAGTCGTTTCTGAGCTAAACAGTGATCAGCAGGATGGCCGCTGCTTTACCACGGCACCCGCTGCCAACCTCACCGCTGGCCTAGCCCGCTATGGGTTTAAGGCGTCCCAATTGCTTAATGTGGGCGACTGAGCACTATTTACTACTATTGCTGATCGAATTATTCAAAGGAGCAGCCTTGGCTATCCCCGTTGTAGAACCTGAACGCTACGCTGAGCAGCTAGCCGACAAACGCGACTATCTGGAAAGTACCTTTGCCGCTTTTCAACCACCGGCATTAGAAGTGTTTGAATCGCCGCCAGGCTATTACCGTCAGCGCTGCGAGTTTCGCATATGGCATGAAGAGGACGACCTCTTCTACGCCATGTTCGAGGTAGACCCTGAGAATCCGAAGAACAAGCGGGTGATTCGTTTAGATCAGTACGCAGTCGCCAGTGAGCGAATCAATCAGCTAATGCCGCAGCTACGCGAAGCTTGCCTTCGCTGTGATGAGCTGCGTCGGCGGCTGTTCCAGGTAGAGTTTCTAACCACGCTGTCAGGTGAGGCGCTGATAACGCTGATTTACCACCGCCCGTTAGGCGATGAGTGGGAGCGCGAAGCCCGCGCTCTGGAGGCTGAGCTGGGTATTATGATTATTGGCCGCTCCCGCAAGCAGCGTATCGTACTTACCCGAGACCACGTATGGGAGCGGCTAGAGGTGGATGGCCGCACGCTGCACTACCAGCAGGTCGAAAACAGCTTTACCCAACCCAATGCGCATATCTGCCAGAAAATGCTTAGCTGGGCGCGAGAAGTCACCGCTGGCCAGCAGGAGAGTAATGCGAAGAAAGATCTGGTCGAACTCTATTGCGGTAATGGCAATTTTACCATTGCCCTGGCGGATAACTTCCGCCGCGTGCTGGCCACAGAAATTTCCCGCACGTCAGTGGCTAGCGCCAACGTAAACCTGGAAGCCAATAGGGTAACGAACGCGCAGATTGGTCGTATGTCAGCGGAGGAGTTTTCGCTGGCGCTGAAGGGCGAAAAAGCCGGGCGTCGCGTGGCGGAAATGGCGTTGGAAGAGTACGATTTTTCCACCGTGCTGGTCGACCCGCCCCGTGCTGGTTTAGACGAGCAGAGCTGTGAGCAACTCAGCGAGTACGCTCAGATCGTCTATATTTCATGCAACCCAGCCACGTTAGCTGAAAACTTGACCATACTGACCAACACCCATGAGATAGAGCGCTTTGCGCTATTTGACCAGTTTCCGTTTACCGACCACTGTGAGTGTGGAGTTCTGTTGAAGCGGCGGACAGTCGAGTAAGCATACGACCTAATGCGTAAACGGTATGTGCCATGAACAACACGTCAAGTGATTAGGGACGCGACGATAGGTAGCGTAAGCTAGTCGTTATGTTGGCCTAAAGGCCTATTGTCCTTCGTTTTTTGGCCGTTTAATGGCCTAGGCAGTCGAGGTGATGGATGCACTACGTTGCGATTGAAGAGAGTCGGCAAGATCTTTTGAAGCAGCTCCAGGAGCGGCTATACGCGCGGTTAGACCCCGCTCGCGCCGCCACTGTGGACGCTTTTGCTCGGCACTTTTATGCCACCGTGCCGGTGGAAGACCTAGTGGATCGTCGCCTGGACGATCTGTATGGCGCAACGCTGTCGGTCTGGCAGTTTTTGCAGCATCACGACCCGCAAAGCCCCAAGGTAAGGGTATTTAACCCTGATTTTGAAGAGCACGGCTGGCAGTCGACGCATACCTTTGTCGCCGTTCTCCACGAAGATATGCCGTTTTTGGTCGACTCGGTGCGTATCGAGCTCAACCGCCGCGGCTTGACGGTGCACGCCATTCAAAACGCCGTGCTGGCGGTCGCCCGTGATGAGCGCCATCAGCTGCAGGCGCTGGCCTCGCCCAGGGCAGAAAACGCGCCAGAAGCGCGCGAGTCGCTAATTGTCATCGAAGTAGACCGGCACACCGACGTAGCGTTACTTGAGAAAATCGAAAGCAACCTAAATGACGTGCTTCGCGATGTACGTACCGCTGTGGGTGATTTCGACGCCATGTGTTCGCAAATCACCGCCTCGATTCAAGAACTCGAGAAAAACTGCCCGCCGCAGATCGATCCTGACGACCACGAAGAGGCGATTGCCTTTTTAGAGTGGATGCTCAAAGATAACTTTACTTTCCTGGGCTACGACGAGTACCTGCTGGAAGGCAGCGAGTTAAAGCGCGACGCAGATAGCGTGCTGGGCGTCTTCCGCCTGGATCAGCCGCGCTACTGCGAGCGTATTCGCACCGAAGAGGGGGTGGATGAGCACAATGATTATGTGCTGGTGCCGCAGCTACTATCGTTTGCCAAAAGCGCCCATCACTCTCGGGTGCACCGTCCTACCTACCCTGACTACATTACCGTTGATCGCTACGACGACGACGGCAATGTAATTGGTGAGCGGCGCTTCTTTGGTTTGTTTACCTCTACGGTCTATAACGAATCGCCACGCAATATCCCGCTGCTGCGCCGTAAGCTAAAAGCGGTGATGGATATTGCCGGATTCAATCCCCAGGGCCACAACGGCAAGCAATTGCTCCAGGTGCTGGAAGTTTACCCCCGGGATGATCTTTTTCAGATCGATACCGAGTCACTGGCCAGCACTGCGCTGGGCATCCTCAATATTCGCGAGCGCCGCCAGGTGCGGCTGTTTATCCGCGCCGATATCAGCGGCAAGTTCTACTCTTGCCTGGTGTTCGTCCCCCGGGACGTGTTCTCCACGGATCTGCGTCAGCGGATTCAAAACGTGTTGTGCGACGAGTTAGACGCCCACTTTGGCGACTTCAATACCTATTTATCTGAGTCGGTGCTGGCGCGTATTCAATTGATTTTACGCTTTAATGGCGACGCGCCCAGCGACTATGACCTCAAGCGTTTGGAAAGCAAAGTGTCACGGCTGGCGCGCAGCTGGCGTGACGAGCTGCAGAACGCCATGATCGAAGGCTTCGGTGAAGAGCGCGCCAACAACCTGATGGATCGGTTCCGCGAGGCGTTCTCGGCCAGCTACCGTGAAGACTTCTCTGCGCGCACCGCGGTGTTTGATGTTCAGCACCTGCTGACACTGGATAGCGAGAACGACCTCTCGCTGTCGCTCTATCGGCCACTAGAAGAACAGGGTGGTGGCGTTAACCTGAAACTGTTCCACCGTGAATCGCAGATTCCGCTCTCTGACGTGCTGCCGATGATGGAAAACCTTGGCCTGCGCGTAATTGGTGAACGCCCCTACGATATTAACGCCCCTGAACAGCGCTACTGGATTCACGATTTTGAGCTTGAGCACAGCGGTGCGGATGTCAGCCTGGGCGATATGCGTGATGTATTCACGGAAGCCTTCAAGCGCATCTGGACCGGCGAGGCCGATAACGATGCGTTTAACCGCCTGATTATCGGCGCTGGGCTGGATTGGCGCGAAGTGGCCATGCTGCGCGGCTACGCCCGCTACCTCAAACAGATCCGCTTCGGCATGTCCCAGGATTACATCGCTGCTACGCTGGCCAACTATCCTGCCATTACCCGTGAGTTAGTTGAATTATTCCGCCTGCGTTTTGATCCTGAGCAGCAGAGCCACGCCACCGACGAGTGCATCGCGAGCTTAAATGAGCGCTTGGAAGGAGTTGCCAGCCTTAACGATGACCAGCTACTGCGCCGCTTTATGGAGCTGATCCTCGCCACCCTACGCACCAACTACTACCAACTGGCTGAGGGTGGGCGCTTTAAAGATTACATCGCCTATAAGTTGGAGCCTTCCAAGGTTACCGGCATGCCCAAGCCGCGACCAATGTTTGAAATTTTTGTCTGCTCGCCGCGGGTGGAAGGTGTTCACCTGCGTGGCGGCAAAGTGGCCCGCGGTGGCCTGCGCTGGTCGGATCGCTTTGAAGATTACCGTACCGAAGTGTTGGGGCTGGTGAAAGCGCAGCAGGTTAAGAACGCCGTTATCGTACCGGTTGGTGCTAAAGGCGGTTTTGTCTGTAAACGCATGCCGGAAAATGCCAGTCGCGATGTCGCCCAGAAAGAGGGCATTGCCTGTTACCAAATCTTTATCCGTGCGCTGCTGGATGTCACTGATAACCTGGTGGGCGGCGATGTTGTGCCGCCGGAAAATGTTGTCCGCCACGATGAGAACGACGCTTATCTCGTGGTAGCTGCCGACAAAGGCACCGCTACCTTCTCAGATATCGCCAACGAAATTTCCATTGAGTATGGCCACTGGCTGGGTGATGCCTTTGCCTCTGGCGGTGCTAACGGCTACGACCACAAGAAAATGGGCATCACCGCTCGCGGTGCCTGGGAATCAGTTAAGCGCCACTTCAAAAATCTGGATCTCGACACCCAGCGCGACCTGTTTAGCGTGGTGGGAATCGGCGATATGGCCGGAGATGTCTTTGGCAACGGCATGCTGCTTTCCGACAAGATCCAACTGGTGGGTGCCTTCAACCACCTGCATATCTTTGTAGACCCCAACCCGGACGCCGAGGCGTCCTTTGCCGAGCGCAAGCGGTTGTTCGCTCTGCCACGCTCCAGCTGGGAAGACTACAGCCAGGAGCTGATCTCCGCTGGGGGCGGCATCTTTAACCGTAGCGCCAAGTCGATTAGCATCACGCCGGAGATGCAGCAGGTATTTGGTATCAAGGAAGAGCGCCTGTCGCCTAATGAACTGATCCGCGCCATGCTCAAATCCAAGGTGGACTTGATCTGGAACGGCGGTATCGGTACCTACGTGAAGGGTTCCGACGAAACCGATGCGGATGTGGGCGATAAAGCCAACGACACCCTGCGCATCAACGGCAATGACCTGAATTGCCGTGTGGTCGGCGAGGGCGGTAATCTCGGCTTGACCCAGCGCGGACGAATGGAAGCCGCCGCCAAAGGCGTGCGCGTTTACACTGACTTTATTGACAACGCCGGTGGGGTGAACTGCTCCGACCACGAGGTCAATATCAAGATTTTGATCGATGAAGTGGTCAAGCGCGGCGACATGACCGAGAAACAGCGCAATCAGCTGTTGGCGGAAATGACCAATGAGGTGGCGGATCTGGTGATCCTGGATAATTACCGCCAAAGTCAGGCGCTGGATCTATCGGCTACCCTTTCCGACCAGTCAATGGGCCCTTACCGCCGTTTTATCAGCGAGCTGGAGGCTGCCGGACAGATTGACCGCGAGCTGGAATTCCTGCCTACCGATGATGTGCTCAAAGAGCGGGCCAGCAACGATCAAGGGATGCGCCTGCCGGAGCTGTCGGTACTGATCTCCTACGCCAAGAGCACCCTGAAAGGCGACTTGATCACCTCTGACGTACCGGACGATCAATATATTCACCGCCACCTGGAGCGGCTGTTCCCATCAGTGCTGGTCGAGCGCTTTAAAAACGAAATGTACGAGCACCGTCTGAAGCGTGAAATCGTTGCGACACAGGTCGCCAACGACTTGGTCGATCATATGGGGGTCGTCTTTGTACGCCGCCTGATGGACTCCACTGGAGCGGGACGTGCCGATATTGCGCGAGCCTACATCGTGGCCCGTGATAGCTTTAACTTGCCCAGTCTATGGGCGCAAATTGAAGCCCTCGATAATCAGGTGCCCAACCGCATTCAGTACTCGATGATGCTTGACCTGATGCGCTTGATCCGCCGTGCCACGCGCTGGTTTGTGCGTCAGCACTTAGGGCTTTCGACACAAGATACCATTGAGTACTTCGCTCCTCGCTTGGCGCAGTTGCAGGAAGGTATTGGTGAGCTACTCAGTGGTGAAGAGCTTGGCGCCTGGAACTCGCGTCGTGACGAGTTGTTGGAGGCGGGTGTGCCAGATGCACTGGCATCCAGCGTGGCGGCGTCATCAAGCCTTTATGCGGGGCTGGGTATTATCCAGGCGGCGCGCCTGACCAATGAAAAACCCCAGCGGGTGGCGGAAGTGCTGTACGAAATTGGCAGCCGCCTGGAGCTACCGTGGATGATTCAGCAGGTAACCCAGCTGGAAGTGCGCGACTCCTGGCAGGCTCAGGCTCGTGAGACTTTCCGCGACGACATTGAGCGTCAGCAGTTGGCACTGACCACCAGCGTGTTGAAGCTCGACGCCGGCAGCCGCGATACCCAAGAGCGGGTTGCGCAGTGGTTGGATCAGCACGCCGATCTGCATCGCCGCTGGTGCCGCCTTATTGAAGAGGTGCGCGGTGGCAGTGAAGGAGGCTTTGCGCTCTTCGCCGTGGCGGTACGCGAGCTGGTAGATCTTGCCGAGAGCGATAGCGAAGCGTAGACGTACCCTAATCCACTTAATTAAAGCGCGCCCTGGTTCTCCACCAGGGCGCGCTTTATTGCGTTATACTGATGCCCGTTTTCAGCCCCCGCTTCAAGAGATCCGCTATGTACAACCTCGCTCGCTCACTGTTTTTCCGCGTTGACCCAGAGACCTCTCACGGGATGGCCTTGAGCGCTCTGGATGCACTGCATCGGGTGGGTGGGGTAGCACGCCTGTTTGGTCAGCAGGTGAACGATCCTATCGAGCTGATGGGGCTGCGATTTGCCAATCGGGTGGGTCTTGCCGCTGGGTTGGACAAGAACGCCGACCACCTGGATGCCCTTGGTGCGTTGGGGTTTGGGTTTGTCGAAGTGGGTACCGTCACGCCTAAGCCGCAGCCAGGCAATCCTAAGCCTCGGCTATTTCGCTTAGCGCAGCATGAGGCGATCATCAACCGCTTTGGCTTTAACAACAAAGGGGTTGAGCACCTGATCCAGCAGGTCAAACAGCGCCACTACGGCGGCATTGTGGGCATTAATATTGGTAAAAACCTGACGACTTCAGTAGAACACGCGCTGGATGACTACTTGGTATGCTTAGACGCGGTGCACTCTTATGCGGATTACATTGCCGTTAACGTCTCTTCACCGAATACCCCTGGGCTGCGCAGCCTACAGTTCGGCGAACAGCTGGATGCGTTATTAGGGCCGATCCGCGCGCGAGCCACAGAACTCAATGCCCAGGCGGGCCGCAACGTGCCGCTGCTGATTAAGATCGCCCCGGATATGAGCGCTGAAGAAGTAGCCTTGATGGCAGAAAGTATTCAGCGCAATGCACTTGATGGTGTGATTGCCACCAATACAACGGTTTCCCGCGCGGGGGTAGAGGGTGACTCACAAGCGGAGGAGGCTGGAGGGCTCTCTGGGAAACCGGTCTTCGAGGTATCCAATCGCGTCATTCGCCAACTGCGTGAGCATCTACCATCGTTACCTATCATAGGTGTTGGTGGGATCGATAGTGCTGCTGCTGCTCAGGCCAAAATCGCGGCGGGAGCAGATTTAGTGCAACTCTACTCGGGGTTGATCTATCAAGGTCCTAAACTGGTCGGTGAATGCGCGAGGGCACTGAAAGCTAAAGGTTGAGCGCAAAGATGATTAGCGAAGCAGTGTGGGCATAAAGGCGCACTAAAAAGCCCACTTGAAAAAGTGGGCTCATTGAAAACCTCTCGCTTAAAATTTTTCTTTTAAAACCTTGAAAAATAAAACGTTAGGCCATGACTAAGGGATTTTTGTGGATGCCCGAGATGCCGGTCATCCCATCCCACTGGTCGCCGCGACCTTCACGCCAACCGCTCATCCAGTATTCGCGTAAATTGATATCTTGACTGGGACAGTCGTCACGAGAACGACCCGATACACCCGCTTTGTAGCCGTGGACATAAGCCCGCTGGAAGCGATCACGTTTTTGCCGTTTCATTGGCTAACCTCTTTTCACGAAAGCCTTTGATAAGAAATAGGGTGTTATCGACTTATGTTATCAACAACAACCACTATTCCGAGAGCTTGCTTCAAGAGCGAGACGCCGCTTCAGCCCTGTTGTTTGGCACTCACGGGCGGAACGAGCCGAGCGGCAATCTCTTACAAAGAACACTTATACGCCATAGGTCTGGTCTTGAACCGACCCTGACAAGAAACGCATGCGTTTTTCAGTAGCTACTCTCTTATTGTTAGACCATGATGGGGTCATCTGTCGACTACCAAATTGTCATAAAACGTAAACTCATTTGCTATATACAGGAATATTGCGCCTTTACGCGCCGTTATTATCATGACCGAGTTGAATCAAAACGCCCCCTTGAGTCTGCTAGCCACTTGCCCGAAAGGCATTGAAGGCTTGCTTCACGATGAACTAGTGGCATTGGGCGCCACGCCGGGTAAAACCACTGTGGCGGGCGTCTATTTCACTGCCAGCCAAGCGATCGCTTATCGTGTCTGCCTGTGGTCTCGGTTAGCTAACCGGGTCATTTTGACCCTGGTACGCGAATCGATGATCGATACCGCTGAGCAAGTGCGCGATGTGGTTGCCCGTATTGCCTGGACGCAGCACCTAGCGCCGGGTAACACCTTGGCAGTCGATTTTCACGGCCGCAGCGAACATATTCGCCACACCCGTTTTGGTGCCCAGACCGTTAAGGACGGCGTAGTTGATGCCCTTCAACTGGCAGGGCAGGAACGTCCCAACGTTGATACTAAAACCCCACATTTGCGCATATACGCCCACCTCCACCGGATGAACCTAACTATTGGGTTGGATCTCTCTGGTGAAAGCCTGCACCGTCGCGGTTATCGCCGGGATGTGGGCCATGCGCCGCTAAAAGAGAATCTGGCCGCCGCGCTGCTGGTGCGCGCAGGCTGGCCTGAGCGCCTCAAAGTCGGTGAACCGCTGATTGATCCGCTTTGTGGTGCAGGCACGCTACTGATCGAAGCCGCCATGATGGCCGCTGATCAAGCACCTAACCTGAACCGCGAGCGGTTCGGCTTTCACGGCTGGGCAGGGCACGATGACGAAGCGTGGCGGGAACAGAAGCGTGAAGCCGAAGCGCGCGCGTCGATTGGTCGCAAGCGCTGCAAAGCCCAGCTATTAGGTTTCGACCAGAGTCCCGCGGCGCTTACGGCGGCGAAGTCCAATGCTATGCGGGCAGGCATCCCAGCCTTGATTACCCTGCATGGGCAGAGCCTTGCCCACTTAACGCGTCCCGAAACACTGACTGCTGAGAGCGGCCTGCTGATCACCAATCCCCCTTACGGCGAGCGGCTGGGCGAGCTGCCCGAACTGGTGCGTCTCTACGCCCAGCTGGGTGATAAAGCCAAAGCGCTGTTTCCCGGCTGGACCCTGGCGGTGTTTACTGGCAACCCGGATTTAGGCCACCGGCTGGGTATGCGTGCGCACAAACAGTACGCACTCAAAAACGGTGCCCTGGAGGCCAAGCTGCTGCTTATGGAGATTGGTGGCGCCGAGCATCCGCCTGCCGCGAGCGATACAAAGCCCGTTCAGAACGAGAACAGTGCAGTAGCGACGCCTAGTGAAGAGCAAGCTGTTCACAAAAACCAAGACAATGCCCAGATGTTTGCCAATCGGCTGATCAAAAATCAGAAGCGCTTGAAGAAATGGCTGAAGCAGAGTGGTGAGACCAGCTATCGTGTGTATGATGCCGATATGCCCGAGTATGCACTAGCGGTAGATCGCTACGGTGACCGCGTGCACGTGCAAGAGTACGCGGCGCCCAGTTCGATCAATCCGGCTCAAGCGCAGAAGCGTTTGTACGATGCCTTGGAAGTCATGCCCGAGGCGCTTAACGTTGACGCCAGTAAAATCTATATCAAGCGCCGCGAGCGCCAAACCGGCAGCGCCCAGTATCAGAAGCGTGCCGCTAGTGGCGAGCGTTTTGAGGTGCAAGAGGGCAAGGCACGGCTCTGGATCAATCTGCGCGACTACCTGGATACCGGGTTATTCCTTGACCACCGCCCGGTACGTCGGATGCTGGGCGAAATGGCCAGCGGCAAGCGCTTTTTAAACCTGTTCTGTTACACCGCCACAGCAACGGTGCAGGCCGCCTTAGGCGGCGCCAGCGACAGTGTGAGCGTGGATATGTCCAACACCTACCTGGAGTGGGCCAAGGACAACTTTGCGCTGAATAAGCTCGATACACGACTGCACCGAGTGGTGCGCGACGACTGTCTCCGCTGGCTGGAAACCGCCAATGCTGAGTTTGACCTGATCTTTATGGATCCGCCGACGTTCTCTAACTCGAAGAAAATGCGTGATACCCTCGACGTGCAGCGTGATCATCCGCGGCTTGTGGAGCTCGCCATGGCGCGCTTGGCACCCGGTGGAACCTTGGTGTTTTCTAATAACCAGCGGCGCTTTAAACTCGATGAAGCGCTTAGCGAGCATTACGCTGTTGAGGATATCACCGGGCGTAGCTTCGACCCCGATTTCCAGCGGCGCACCAACCTGCACCACGTGTTTTTACTTCGTCATAAGGCGTCATAAGAGAGCTTTTGCATGATTCAGCTATCGCTTTACACAACGATGGGCTGCCACCTATGCAGCCAGTTAGAGGCTTTGGTGGCGGCACTAGCGAATCAAAAGGTGTGGCTGCACCACATCGAGATTAGCGACGACGACGCCCTGGTTGAGCGCTACGGCGTGCGGATACCGGTGCTGGTGGATGGTGACGGCAATGAGCTGGATCGTGGCTTTGAGCTGGAGCGATTAAGTGCCTGGTTGCGCGAGCGCGGCTGGCTGGATGAAGACGCGCTGGCGGGGGTCACAGCACCGCCAGACACTACGCCGCCTAAAGGCGCCCATAAGCGTCATGGGCGGCGTTTTTTAGGCTAATAAGTGCATGGCTGGGTTCGAGTGGCTTACATCACGTCCAGTAGCGATAGTTGACGCATGGCTTCTTGGCCTTCGGGGGTATGGTCGGCCACTTCCAGCACCTTGCGAAAGCCTCGTGAGGACTGGATAGTGGTCTCGTCCTCCAGCCACATATGGGCTTGATCCAGCGTATCGGCTAGCTGATGTTTCAGACCGCCAAACTGAGTGCCGATTTGGCCCCAGGCGCGGCTGAAAATCCAGTCACCAAACATATCCTGGTGAATATGAACCAACACATAGTCATGGTTGGTTTCCCAGCGTACGATCACAACACTCTCCTTACTTAGCCTTTAAAAGATAGCCTTTAAATACGCCTGCCCATCCAGCCGTCGCGGGCGTATTGTAAAGCCCGGATACCCAAACGCCTATGAAACTTGTCGTCGACGCCAATATCCCCGCTGCCGAACGCTGTTTCGGCCATTTCGGTAAGCTCATCCGCGTGCCAGGGCGGGAGATAAACGCCGCCCACCTTCAGGACGCCGATGCGCTCATCGTGCGCTCCATTACCCAGGTCAACGATCAGTTGCTTGCCGATAGCCCCGTGCGCTTTGTTGGTACTTGCACCATCGGCACGGATCATATCGATCAGGCAGCGCTTGCCCAGCGCGATATCGCCTTCGCCAGTGCGCCAGGCTGCAATGCCGAAGCGGTGGTTGATTATGTGCTGAGCAGCCTGCTAACGCTGGCGGAACGTGATGGCTGGGTACTTAGCGAGCGTACCGTGGGTATTGTGGGGGCGGGCAATGTCGGCAGCCGGCTGCAGGCGCGGCTAACCTCCATGGGTGTGGCAACGCTGGCCTGTGATCCGCCTAAGGCAGCTGTAGAGAGGGCAGCAGAGGAGCCTGAGCAAGTCTTTCACTCCTTGGACGCCCTGATCGAGCGCTGTGACGTGCTCTGCCTGCATACACCACTAACCCGTGAAGGCCCGCACGCGACTTATCAGCTACTCAACGCCCAGCGTATCGATGAGCTGGCGCCAGGTAGCGTAGTGCTGAATGCGGGGCGTGGGGACTGTGTGGATGGTTTAGCGCTGCGTAGTCGTCTTGCGGGCAAGGGCGATATCAGTGCCATACTGGATGTGTGGGAGGAAGAGCCCGATATTGACGCTGGCTTGCGTGATTTGGTCTCTCTGGCAACGCCGCATATTGCCGGGCATAGCCTAGATGGCAAGCTGCGCGGTACCTGGATGATTGAGCAGGCGCTAGCCCGCTACTGCGGCCAGTCAAGCGATCTCACGTTTGCTGATATTTGCCCGCCGCCTGCGCTGGCGTCCCTGCATCTGCAGCACGCACTTCCCCCGGAAGACGCCCTGCGGCTCTGTATGAGAGCGGTATATGACGTGCGTCGTGACCACGATGCTCTCCAGCGCCAAACGCTGAATTATGGAATGCGTAAAGGCTTTGATGACTGCCGCGCCAACTACCCGCTGCGGCGTGAATTCGCCACGCTCAATGTGCAGTTATCAGGGGAGGCGGTAGCGCTAGAGGGCATGCTGCGTGGGGCAGGGTTTGTAGTAACATTAGCTAAGTAGTGAAAAAAAGTAGTGAAAAACAGTAAGGCCCGCAGATGCGGGCCTTAAATGTATAAACAGCAGAGAAAACTTACTGACGATAAGCGGCTTCTTTTAACGCCCGGATGCGCTCATCCAGCGGCGGGTGGCTGGCAAATAGCTTTTCCACCAGCGAGCGTGTTTGGCCTTTGGTGATCGCCATGGCGCGCAGCGTATCCGGCATTTGGTCGGGCAGTTCGGTTTCGGTTTTCAAGCGTGCCAGGGCGCTGACCATCGCGTTGGTGCCCGCTAAGCGCGCACCGGCTTCGTCGGCGCGGTATTCGCGGTAGCGCGAGAACCAGGCGACGATAGCCGAGGCCAGAATACCAAACACAATTTCAGCGACCATGACCACCGCAAAGTAGCCCATAAAGCCCAGGCCGCCTTCGCCATCGCTGCGGCTGCGCAGGAAGTTATCGACTAGATGCGCCACGACCCGGGCAAAGAACATCACAAAGGTGTTCACCACGCCCTGAATCAGCGCCAGCGTTACCATATCGCCGTTAGCGACGTGACCAATTTCGTGAGCCAGTACTGCACGCACCTCTTCTGGACGCATGCGATTCATTAAGCCTGCCGAGACGGCTACCAGCGCATCGTCTTTGTTCCAACCCGTGGCAAAGGCGTTTGACTGCTGAGCCGGGAAAATACCCACTTCCGGGGTTTTGATACCCGCCTCGCGGGAGAGCTCAGCCACTGTGTCCAACAGCCACTGTTCGGTAGAGTTGGAGGGCGTTTCGATAATCACCGTGCCGGTGCTGCGTTTAGCCATCCATTTGGAGATAAACAGCGAGATAATGGAGCCCGCCATACCGAAAATAAAGCAGAAAATCAGCAGGCTGGTGAAGTTGATGCCCTGGCCGCGCAGGTAACCCTCTACGCCTAGCAGGCGCAGGGTAATGCTGGCGACCAGCAAGACCGCTATATTGGTGCCTAAAAACAGCAGAATTCGCATCATGGTGCAGGTTCTCCCCTAAAGTTCATCGAAGCATTACTAGATTAATGGCTTAGATACGTGCTGTTCATGGCAGTTTCAAGTCATGGCTACAAAAGCTACTGCCGATAGCGTGACAAGAAGTTGGCAAAACGGTCGAGTGCATCGCCTAATTGGTCGGCCCAGGGCAGCGTGACGATGCGCACATGATCCGGCTCTGGCCAGTTAAAGGCCGTGCCTTGTACCAGTAAGATTTTTTCCTGTAGCAGCAGATCCAGCACCATCTGCTGGTCGTCTTTGATATTGAAGACCTTGGGGTCGAGCCGTGGAAAGGCGTACAGCGCGCCTTTAGGTTTTACGCAGGAGACGCCGGGGATTGCGTTCAGTTTCTCCACCGTGATGTCTCGCTGGGCCAACAGCCGCCCGCCGGGCAGGATTAAATCATTGATCGACTGGTAGCCCCCCAGCGCGGTTTGAATCGCGTGCTGGGCGGGTACGTTGGCACACAGTCGCATAGAGGCCAGCATATTCAGCCCCTGGATATAGTCCTGAGCGTTTAGCTTGGCCAAGGTGCCGGAGATAGTCATCCAGCCCGAGCGAAAGCCTGCACAGCGATAGCTTTTAGAGAGACCGTTCATGGTGATGACCAGTTGGTCATCGTCCGCTAGTGCGCCCGTGGCAGTATGTTCGACGCCGTCATAAAGGATCTTGTCGTAGATTTCGTCTGAGAACACCACCAGGTTGTGCTGTTTGGCGATCGCCAATACCTCTTTCACCACGGCGGGTGGATACACCGCGCCGGTGGGGTTGTTGGGGTTGATCAGCACAATGGCACGTGTGTGGCTGGTGATCTTGGCGCGAATATCCGCTGTGTCAGGCGTCCAGTCCGCCTGCTCGTCGCATAGGTAGTGCACCGCGTGACCACCGGAAAGGTGGGCGGCGGCGGTCCAGAGCGGGTAGTCCGGCGCGGGAATGAGTACTTCATCGCCGTCGTTGAGCAGCGCCTGCATGGTCATCACGATCAGCTCAGAGACGCCGTTGCCGATGAAGATATCTTCGATACCTACGCCGGGAATCTGTTTGCGCTGGCACTCCTGCATAATCGCTTTACGGGCAGAGTAGAGGCCTTTGGAGTCGCAGTAGCCCTGGGCCGTGGGCAGGTTGCGCATCACATCCTGGAGAATCTCTTCCGGCGCCTCAAAACCAAAGGGCGCAGGGTTGCCAATGTTTAGCTTGAGAATTCGTTGACCTTCCTCTTCCAAGCGCTTGGCGTGGTCGAGTACCGGGCCGCGAATGTCGTAGCAGACATTGTGCAGCTTATGAGATTTCTTTAACGGTTGTGATTCGTGCGACTGCGGGGTATCCATGAGGTGTCTGTCCAAAAGTAGCTAGAGGCCCAAAAGTGTCCAAAAAGCATGAGTGACTAAAAACAGCGTCCACAAGCCATCGTCGGCTATAGAGCTATTAGGCCATTATGCGTCGGAAAGTGCTTGATTGTCTTCGTCGTTTTGCACGGGCGGCGGAGGAATGTCTGCCGGGGTTTCAAGCGTTAGCCTGCCCAGCTTGCCATCACGCAGTTCGTGAAGCAGCACTTCCGCGCCGCGGTGCAGATCAACGGCGCCGCCGGGACGCAGGCCGCCTCGGCGGGCAGCGATATCTTTTAAGATGGCGTTACCGTCGAAGCCAGCAATAGCGAGAAAGTCGGGCTTTTTCGGGCCATCCGCATCAATGTCATGGGGGATATCCGGCGCGGTGTAAGAGGGCAGCTCTTTGAGCTTATAACGCTCGGTGAGCGCTTCGGGGTAGCGTTTGGCCAGCTCTGCGCTGGTAACAATGGCTACATCGGCGTACTCGATAGCGGTATCGCGAATGGCGCCGGTGGCGGCAAGCCGATAGGCGCTGGCCTGGTCCTCAATCTTCGGCCACAGCACTCCTGGGGTGTCGGTGAGTGCCACACGCCCATCGATACGCACCTTTTGCTGGCGCTTGGTGACTGCTGGCTCGTTGCCGGTTTTAGCGATTTTTCGCCCGGCCAGGCCGTTAATCAGCGTGGATTTTCCCACGTTGGGAATACCCATCACCATCACGCGCACATCTCGGTCAGCACGAACGGCACCGGCCAGCTCATGGCACAGCTTGGGAATTTTCTTTAGCTCGCGGGTGTTGGTCGTCGTGACTGCCAAGGCACGCATATTCTCTTGGGCATCGAAATAAGCCACCCATTCGGCCGTTCGCTCCGGGTCAGCGAGATCTGCCCTGGAGAGAATTTTCAGCACCGGCTTATGGCGGGTTAGCTCGGCCAGCATTGGGTTGGCGCTGGAGTAGGGCAGACGCGCATCGAGTACCTCGATGACTACGTCAATTTCAGGCAGCACCTCCTTAATCTGGCGGCGGGCCTTGTTCATATGTCCGGGGAACCAGCCGAGCATGGGTTTCTCCTGCAAGTACAAAATAGCGGCACAAAAAAGCGGGCTGCCATTCTAGCAGATGGCGCCCGCCTTGCTGGGTTTCCTTGAGAGGATTTATCAGCGATTACTCGTCGGGGTGAAATTCCAACGACACTGAGTTAATGCAGTAGCGCAACCCAGTAGTCTCCGGTGGGCCGTCGGGGAACACATGGCCCAGATGAGCATCGCAGTGGGAACAAACTACCTCCGTGCGCTGCATGCCGTGAGTGGTATCCGTATGCTCCTCAACGCAGCGGCTACCCAGTGGCCGATCAAAGCTTGGCCAACCGCAGCCAGCATCGAATTTGTGCTCATTCTCAAACAGCGGCGCATGACAGCAGACGCAGTGGTAAATACCCTGCGCATCACGCACCTGATAATCGCCAGTGAATGGGCGTTCTGTGCCTTTCTCACGTGCTACGCGGTACTGCTCTGGGGTTAGCTGCTGTTGCCACTCGTCAGGGGATTTTTCTATTTTCGCCATGCTCTGTTCCTCTCCCTTATGCATTGCGCTTACATCGCTGAGGCCAAGTGTTGTTTGGACTCACTAGCCTAGTGACACCACTTGATCATCATGAGTTTCAGCATGGGCGATTATACATCGCTGTGCCAGTGTAAGCGCTATACGCTAGCCGCGCCGCCGTTACTGCGCGGGTCGTGGGCGCTCTCTATCAACCCATCCGGGTGGTACACAATACCGCCTGCATGGCCCATGGTGTCACTGAACGCCTCGGGCAGCACTTCCACATCGTGGCCTGCCGTTGCCAGAGCGGTGACTAGGGTGTCGTCAAAACGCGCTTCGAGTTTCAAGTTAGTGCTGGTTTCGCCCCAGGTGCGCCCCAGCAGCCAGCGGGGAGCCGTGATCGCCTGCTGTAGCGGCATGCCGTGCAGCGCATAGCGCGAAAATACCGCTGCCTGGGTTTGCGGCTGGCCTTCACCGCCCATGGTGCCGTAAACCATGGTACGGCCATCGTTAAACTTGGCAAGCGCCGGGTTAAGAGTGTGGAAAGGTTTACGTCCAGGGGATAAGCCGCGCAGGTCGTCGGGATTAAGCGAGAAGCTGATGCCGCGGTTTTGCCATAGCACGCCGCTTTCTGGCAGCACCACGCCACTACCAAACTCCCAGTAGATGCTCTGAATAAAGCTCACCGAACGTCCTTCGCTATCCACGGTGCCCATCCAAATGGTGTCGCCTGGCGCTGGTTCGTGGGGCCAGGGTAGGGCGTGCTGCGGGTCGATCTGAGCCGCTTCTAAGCCAATGTTCTCTTCGCTGAGCAAATCTTGCAGCGGTGTTGGCACACGGCCGGGGTCAGTGATGTTTTGGTCGCGCAGGATAAAGGCGCGTTTGGTGGCTTCAATCAGGCCATGCAGGTGGCCAAAACCGTTGGGCTCGGCGGCTTTTAGGCGCTCGTAGATACCTAAAATCATTAACGAGGCCATGCCTTGGGTCGGCGCAGGCAGGTTATAGAGCGTGGCATCCTGAAGCGTTACTTCCAGCGGTGTGACCCGTTGGGCGCGATAAGCATGAAAGTCTGCCAGGCGCAGCGGACTGCCGACGGCCTCTAAATCCCGCGCCATACTGGCGGCCAGCTCGCCGCGGTAGAAGTCATCTAATCCTGCTTCTGCCAAACGCTTGAGTGTGGCGGCCAAACGTGGCTGGCGCAGCCGTTCGCCTTCACGGGGTACCTGGCCGTTAAGCAGCAGGGCGTCACTAAAGCCCGGGCTTTGGGTTAAACGCTCAAGGTGTTTAGCGGTAAGCGCTTCCTGGCTTTGGGAGACCGCAATACCCGTCTCGGCATGATGAATGGCGTCGGCCAGTAGCGTGGTGAGGGGAAGTGGCTTGCCCCACTGTGAAGCGACGTTTAGCGCTTCATGCCAGCCGCCAATGGTACCGGCCATGGTGAGGGCGGCTTTGGGGCCGCGCTCGGGAATCTGCGTTTCACCGGCGTAGAAATCTGCGCTGGCAAGCCCCGCCGCAGGGCCGCAGGCGTCAATGGCAATGGGCGCTTTGCCCGGCTCGTGAATGAGCCAGAAGCCATCGCCACCCAGAGCGTTCATATGCGGGTAGACCACCGCAATGGCCGCGGCGGCAGCGACCATTGCTTCCACCGCGTTACCACCCTGTTTAAGTACATCGCGCCCGGCGCTGGCAGCTAGGTGATGAGGGGCGACGCAGCTGCCGCCGTAACTACGTTGGGTGTGGAGCATCTTTGAATCCTTGTTTTTAAGTAAATAATTATTAAGTAAATATTTGTTAAATAAATGCTAAGGCAGATCGTTACCAGCCAATGGCTTCGGGCAACCAGGTAGCAATGCTGGGAAAGATAAATACCAGCGCGACGGCGACAAACTGTAAGCCGATAAACGGTAGGGCGCCTTTATAAATATCCAGCGTCGAGACTTCTTTCGGCGCTACACCCTTGAGGAAAAACAGCGACCAGCCAAAGGGTGGGGTAAGAAACGACGTTTGTAGCACCAGCCCCACCAGAATGCCCAGCCACACCATATCGACGCCCATCTGCACAAAGAAGGGTAAAAATAACGGTAGGGCAATATAGCTGATCTCAATCCACTCCAGGAAGAAACCCAGCACAAACATCAGCAGCAGCATGAATAGCATCGCGCCTAATTCGCCGCCGGGCACCCAGTCGAACATACGGGCAACCAAATGCTCGCCGCCCAATCCGCGAAATGCCAGGCCAAATACCTGGGCGCTGATCAAAATAAAGAACACCATGGCCGAGATCACCAGCGTGGCCTTGGCAACTTCTTTGAGTAGCGCAAAGGTTAACCGCCCCGAGCAGGCTACAATTAGCAATGCTCCTAGCGCACCCATTGAGGCTGCTTCAGTAGGCGCGGCAATGCCGCCAATAATCGACCCTAATACCGCAAACACCAACCCCACTGGCGGGCCTACCACGGTAATCACTTTGCGTATCAACTGACCCCGGCCCATTTCTGCACGCTCCTCGGCAGGAATAGGCGGCATTAAGTTGGGGTAGAGCTTGGCGATCACCAGAATGGCAATAATATACACCGCCGCCAGGGTTAGTCCCGGCACCATGGCGGCGGCGAACATCGTACCGACTGATTCACCCAGAATTTCCGCCAGCAGAATCAGCACCAGGCTGGGCGGAATAATCTGCCCCAGGGTGCCGGATGCGCAGATCATCCCGGTGGCCAGGGTTTTAGGGTAACCGCGGCGTAGCAGCGTCGGTAGCGTGAGCAGGCCAAGGGTAACGATAGTGGCGCCCACAATGCCTGTGGCGGCGCCTAACAGCACTCCCACGATGATGATCGCCACACCCATGCCCCCCGAAAGGCCGCCGAACAGGTGGCCGATGACATCGATCAACTCCTCTGCCAGCTTCGACTTCTCCAGCATCACCCCCATAAACACAAATAGCGGTATGGCCATAAAGGTGTAATTGGTCACTACGCCGTAAATACGCGATGGCAGCAGATTAAACAGCATTGGCCCAAAGCAAACGTAGCCAAAGAAAAAGGCCGTCGCCGCGATACTGATGCCTACCGGAATACCTATCAGCAGGAACACAAAAAAAGCCACGATCATGCCGATTGCGAGCCATTCATTGGGAGACATGCGTTATTCACCTCGTGTGGGTAGGGCGAAAGCCTGACGCAGCGCGTGGGCCAGCCCTTGCAGCGCGAGAAGGAGAAAGCCGAATGGGATCAGAGATTTGAGAAGCCAGCGCAGAGGCAGGCCGCCGGGGTTGGGCGACGCCTCGCCGCGGGCGAACGACTGGGCGATCCAGGGCAGCGTCAGCCAGGCGATATACAGCCCCATCACCAGCAGCAAGAGTCCGCCGATCACTTCAATCACCCGTTGCAGGCCTACAGGGAAGCGCTCGTAGAAAACATCGACGCGCACCTGCTCGCCCATCAATAGCAAATACGACATGCCAAACAGTGCAATAGGTGAGATCAAGTGCCACTGCAGCTCCTGCAGCCATATCGCGCCAATGCTGAACACATAGCGCATCAATACGTCGCCAGCGACGAGCCCGACTAAAACCACGCAGGTCCAGGCGGCGATCCAGCCAAATAGCCGAACCACCGCCTCAACTCCGTGGACAAAAAATGCCACGGCGCGCATATCAGACTCCGATAATGTCGTTTAACCAGGCACGCTCACTGGCGCCCGCCCAGCGGTCATGATTGGCTTTAAACGCCATATAGCTATCGTGCACTTTGCGTACCAGAGGGTCGGCGTTGGCCTCTGTTGCCAGGGTATCTTGAGTGGCTTCGTGCAGCGCATCGATAACGGGTGCGGGAAGCATGCTGGCAGTGACGCCTTCGTTCTCCACTAGATCTGTCATGGCTTCGCCATTGACCGCTTCAGACCAGGTCACGCTCTCCAAGCAGGCGGCCATACAGGCGGTTTTGACAATCATCTGCAGATCTTCTGGCAGACTATCCCAGTGGGTTTTCGAGATCAGCAGTTCACCCGTAGTTGAAGGTTCGTGCCAGCCGGTGGTGTGGTAGAACTTGGCGGCGTTATGCAGGCCCATGCGACGGTCTTGGAAAGGCCCCACAAACTCGGCTGCATCAATCACGCCACGCTCCAGCGCGGGGAAAATTTCGCCACCGGGCAGTACCCGGGCATCCACGCCAAGCGAAGAGTAAACCTGGCCCGCCAAGCCAGGAACGCGCATGCGCAGCCCGTTGAGCTGGCTAATATCCTCGATCGGTTCGCGGAACCAGCCGGTCATTTGCACGCCGGTATTGTTCAGCGGGAAGGCGACCATGCCGTAGGGCTCATACACCTCGTGCCAAAGCTCCAAGCCGCCGCCGTGGTAAAGCCACGCCATGTGGCCCATAAAGCTCATACCAAATGGAACAGTAGTGAAGTACTGTGCGGCAAAGGTGGTGCCTGACCAGAAGTAACTATTGGCGGCATTCATTTCGATGGTGCCGCTTTGAACGGCTTCAAAGCCTTCAAAGGCTGGGATCAGCTCGCCGGATGAAAAATGCTGAATATTGAGTCGTCCGCCGGACATGGCGTTGATTTTGGCGATCACGTCAGTGGGGCTGCCAGGGCCTTCCACGTAAAAGGGCGAGCCGGGCGGGTAAGCATTGGTCATACGCCAGTTGAAGCTCTCAGCGGACTGCGCACGGGCGATAGACGGGGCGCCCAATACAAGGCCTGCCGTGGAGGAGACGGCAGCTGTGGTGAGAAACTTGCGACGGGATAAGGACATAGCACACCTCATTAATGGTGGAATTGGTCAGCCAGGGAACACAATTAGGTAGCAAGGGGTGTGCCATAAAAATCGATTTTATTTTAAATAAAAGATTTTTAAGGGTTTTGTCGGTCTCTAATGAAAAGGTTAAGTATAAGAAAAATAAACATTTTCACTGTTATGGCGCCTAATGAGTGCCCAGGGCACCCTCGGTGTGCATACTGACTTCGCAAAAGTTGGACGTAGAGGTAGGTGATTGAAAGCGGGTCAGTTAGTTTGGTGAAGGCAGGGTGCTTGACAGCTCAATAAGGTCTGAGTAACATACGCGCCACCTCGACGAGGCAATGCAACGTCCCATTCGTCTAGTGGTCTAGGACACCGCCCTTTCACGGCGGTAACAGGGGTTCGAACCCCCTATGGGACGCCACTTATTCTTTTTCTTTCTAGAGCTAGAGTAAGCGGTCGTCAGGGTTATCGGAATGCGGGAATAGCTCAGTGGTAGAGCATCGCCTTGCCAAGGCGAGGGTCGGGAGTTCGAATCTCCTTTCCCGCTCCAAGCATTAAAGTGCTTACAGTGTCCCATTCGTCTAGTGGTCTAGGACACCGCCCTTTCACGGCGGTAACAGGGGTTCGAACCCCCTATGGGACGCCACTTCCGGTAAGTTAGGTAAAAGCTAAGTAAGTGTTCTATAAGCGGGAATAGCTCAGTGGTAGAGCATCGCCTTGCCAAGGCGAGGGTCGGGAGTTCGAATCTCCTTTCCCGCTCCAGGTTTGATTTAGTCCCATTCGTCTAGTGGCCTAGGACACCGCCCTTTCACGGCGGTAACAGGGGTTCGAACCCCCTATGGGACGCCATCTAGTATGTTGTTTGCGTTGCGGGAATAGCTCAGTGGTAGAGCATCGCCTTGCCAAGGCGAGGGTCGGGAGTTCGAATCTCCTTTCCCGCTCCATGTAGACAGTCACAAGACGGTAGGTAAGGGTCGGGAGCTGAAACGCCAGCCCGGTCGAATCTCCTTCCCGCTCCAAGCGCTTCCTAGTTTTCATTTGGTTATCTCTCTTTATTCCTGATGCGCTAGCTACTTGCTGGGCGTCATTCTTTGCGTGCCTGACGGTTGGTGTTCTTAATCACCTTGAAAAAAGTCGTTTGCGCCCTAATGTTTCTCCTTCTCTTCTTATTTTGCTGACAGGACATGTTCATGGCCGAACCGGCATTGTCGATCCGTGGCCTTACCAAAGTGTATGGCAACGGCTTTCAGGCGCTCAAAGGTATTGATCTCGACGTCCAGCAGGGCGATTTTTTTGCTTTGTTGGGCCCCAATGGCGCCGGCAAGTCCACCACCTTGGGGGTGGTCTGCTCGCTGGTGCAAAAGACGGCGGGCAAGGTCTCCATATTCGGCATTGATGTGGATAAAGACTTCGCTAAAGCCAAGTACCAGCTAGGCGTAGTGCCTCAAGAGTTCAACTTCAATCAATTTGAGAAAGTGCTCGATATCGTACTGGCCCAGGCAGGTTACTACGGCATGACCAGTCGCGAGGCTTTGCCCCGAGCTAAACAGCTGCTGACCGATCTGGGCCTATGGGAAAAGCGCAACGGCAGCGCGCGCATGCTGTCAGGTGGAATGAAACGCCGCCTGATGATCGCTCGAGCGCTGATGCATCGCCCCAAACTGCTGATTCTGGATGAGCCAACCGCCGGGGTGGATATCGAACTGCGGCGCAGTATGTGGGAGTACATGCGGCGGATTAACCAAGACGAAGGCACCACCATCATCCTGACGACGCACTACCTGGAAGAGGCTGAGAGCCTGTGCCGTAATGTGGCGATTATCAATAATGGCGACATTGTGCGGAACACTAGCGTGCGAGGCCTGCTGGCTGAGCTGAATACCGAGACCTTCCTAATTGATACCTCCGAAGCCATTACAGACATACCCAAGATAAACGGGTTTGAGATAAAGCAGCTGGAGTCTACTCAGCTATCACTCGTGGTGCATCGCGGGCAACGTTTAAACGATGTCTTCAAGGCGTTGAGTGAACAGGGCATCCAGGTGGTTTCCATGCGTAATCGAGCCAACCGCTTAGAGGAGATGTTTGTGTCGATGGTGGAAGGTAGTGGGCTAGGGGCGATAGACCAGCGCGTTGAGAAGACGGAGGAGCGCGTATGAATGCTACGCAAACATTGATCGCCCTGTGGACGCTGGTGCTAAAAGAGATCAAACGCTTCACCCGCATTTGGCCGCAAACGTTGCTGCCGCCCTCGATCACCATGGCGATGTACTTTATTATCTTCGGCAACCTAATCGGTTCGCGGATTGGTGACATGGACGGCTTCAGCTACATGGACTTTATTGTTCCAGGGCTGATCATGATGTCGGTGATTACCAACAGCTACTCCAACGTGGCGTCGAGTTTCTTCTCCAATAAGTTTCAGCGTTCGATCGAAGAGATGATGGTTTCGCCCATGCCCAATTGGGTGATACTGGCCGGCTTTATTTTAGGCGGTATGGCACGTGGGTTGGGCGTCGGGCTGATTGTGACGGTCGTTTCACTGTTCTTTACCCGCCTAACCATGGAACACCCGCTGCTCACGGTATTAGTCGTAGTGCTCACGTCTGCGCTGTTCTCTATTGGCGGCTTTATTAATGCGTTACTGGCCAATAAGTTCGACGATATTTCTATCGTGCCGACGTTTATCCTTACGCCGCTGACCTATTTGGGTGGGGTGTTCTACTCGATCTCAATGTTGCCTGACTTCTGGCAGGGTGTTTCCATGCTCAATCCAATTTTGTACATGGTCAACGTTTTCCGTTATGGCTTCTTAGGTGTTTCGGATATTCCCGTTGGCTGGGCGCTCGCTGCCATTTTTGCCTTTATCATTGTGTTGTTTAGTATTGCACTGGCGATGTTAGAGCGCGGCAAAGGTATCCGCAGCTAGACGCATCAATCCGATTGAGAAGAGAGAGCTTTTATACAATGGCACACCGCCCAGACACGTTAGAGCACGCGCCGTTAGGGCGCGATTCCGCTTACCCTGAGCAGTATGACGCGGGGCTGCTATATCCTATTCCCCGCGCGGTTAATCGAGAGCCGCTGGGGATTGAAGAGGGGACTCTGCCGTTTGTGGGGGAAGATGAGTGGCACGCCTTTGAAGTCTCCTGGCTGAACAGCCGCGGTAAGCCTATTGTGGCCGTGGCGCGCTTTCGCTTGCCAGCAGCCTCACCTAATCTGATTGAGTCCAAATCCTGGAAGCTCTACCTCAATAGCTTCAACCAAACCCGTTTCTATAGTCGTCAGGAAGTGATGGAAACGCTTGCCAATGACCTTGCTGTTGCGGCAGGGGCTGAGGTGAGTGTCGAGCTGTTTGATGTGGATGCTTCAGAGCTTTCACCACAGCGCTTGCCGGGCGAATGCTTGGACGATTTAGATATCGCAGTAAGCGACTATACGCCTAGCAGTGATCACCTGTCGGTAGGGGAAGAGGTCGTTGAGGAGACGCTCTACTCCCACCTGCTCAAATCCAACTGCCCGGTTACCGGCCAGCCAGACTGGGGCAGCATGCTGATTCGTTATAAAGGCCCGAAAATCGACCGCGAAGGGCTGCTGCGTTACCTGATTGGGTTTCGCCAGCACCAGGATTTTCACGAGCACTGCGTTGAGCATATTTTCTGCGATTTAATGGCCCAGGCAAAGCCTACGCAGCTGCTGGTACTGGCGCGTTATGTGCGGCGCGGCGGGTTAGATATCAGCCCCTGGCGCGCAACCCCAGGGTTAACGCCCCCCACGCCACTGCGCCTAGCAAGGCAGTAAGCGGCAATGTTATAAATGACAATGCTATAAATGACGGTGCTAAAGTAGCCTCACACAATTGGACTTGGAGTCATCAATGGACGCACTCACGCTGCTTCACGAGCGTAGCTCAATGGGCAAGCTGATGGAGCCAGCGCCCAGCGGCGAACAGCTCAGCGCCATTTATCAGGCCGCGCTACGTGCCCCGGATCATAAAGAGCTGCGCCCCTGGCGCTTTATCGAGTTTAGCGGGGAAGGGCGAGAACGCTTGGGCGAGCTATTCGCCGAGGCGGAGTTTCAGGAGGATCCTAGTGCCGATGACGAAACGCTCAACTCGGCGCGCAAAAAGCCGCTGCGGGCGCCGATGATTATCGCCGTGATCGCCAAGGTCACGCCCAAACTTGAAAAAGTACCCAAAATGGAGCAGGTGATCTCCGCCGGGTGCGCCGCCCACGGCATACTGCTAGCCGCCCACGCCTTGGGGTTGGGGGCAATGTGGCGCAGCGGCAAGTACGCTTTCGACCCCGTAGTTCGCAAAGGGCTGAATCTGGATGAAGATGACGAAGTCGTCGCGTTTATCTACCTGGGCACCCTGGGGGGGCGCCATAAACCGGTACCACAGCATAATGTTGCTGACTTCGTGGAGCGTTGGGACTAGCGATGAGTCTCCCTCGTCAGCCAGGCATCCCTCATCCACGATTGCCATTGCCAAAAGGCCAGCCGGAAAATCTGGCCGTTTTTCAGCAGTGGCTGAGCGACGCCATACCCATGGTGGGCGCGTTAGGTATTAGCAAAATGACGCGTCAGGGTGATTCACTAGCCTGGCAGTTAGCGCTGGAGCCCAACCTTAACGATAAAGGCACGGGCTTTGGTGGTGCACTGACGGCGCAGACGACGCTACAAGGCTGGTGCTGGGTAACGCTATGGCTACGTGAGCGGGGCATTGCGCGCGATGTCGTCGTTGCTGAGGCCCGTCAGCGTTTTCTGGCGCCGGTAACAAGTGACTACCGCTTGGTATGTACGCCAGCCGTGTCAGAAGGCCCTACTCAGCTTGCCAACAAGCTCGCTGAGCGAGGAAAAGGCCGCATAGCGCTAACCCAGCAGCTCTATTGTGGCGAGACGCTCTGCCTGGAAGCCAACGGCAGCTACGCTGTATTGTCTGAACGATAACCGGAGTATGCCACTAACCTAAAGGTTCGTCAGCCGGAAAAGGCTTGCTATTTCGAGGCTTAGCCAATAGTATATGCGCCGTTCTGTCGCGAAAGGTTCAGCCTTTCAACAGCGCCAAAACGCGGAGGGGTGTCCGAGTGGTCGAAGGAGCACGCCTGGAAAGTGTGTAAGCCGCAAGGCTTCGAGGGTTCGAATCCCTCCCCCTCCGCCAAGAATATAGATTAAGCCGCTGATTTCAGCGGCTTTTTTGTGTCTTTATTTTAAGCAGCCCATACTTCAGCCCATACTTGTGTATCGGCTCCCTTCGTAACGCACGGGATGCCTTTGGACAGTTCATCCATCTATCTAAGCTTCTGCAACCTCATTACCCAGTCCAGACCTAAGACTATATGTTCCACGTAAGCTTTAAACCTACAAATGCTGGGTGACAGGGGCTGCCGACTACGCTAATGTCATCTTAAGAATTGTGAGTTTTCTATACATCTGATTTTTAGCCAAAATAGACTTAAGAATTAGCCACGTTTTTACGGCAGCCTCAAGCACACAATGCGCGATTTTCTTCTTGGGTTTGTAAGTTGAGTGTTCATATTTCTGAAAAATGATCTTGTTAATTTAATTAAAACAATGATTTACAGGGAAGTATTTTGTGCTTATACGCAACTTTGAAAGGGTAGTGACAATGTTAATGTGCGTGCGCCTTTTCGGCAAGGGTATCGTAAAGTCGATATTTTTTTATAAATTTCAAAGCATTATAGGTAAATTGTTAGGGTTTTGGTTGCCAGAAAAACACGCATGCGCACTAATAAACTGTTAACGCAAAAGTGCATCTACTTTCAGCCTCTGAAGTCAGTCTGACTGAGGTTAACAGAATCGTAGGCTTCAGCCGATTCCATAGGCATCACAAACAACCGTCACACTGGGCGCTTAGCTTTCTCGATCTGTGGGGCTAGGTGCTTTTTGCAGTATCCTGCGGACTCGGTGCTCGTCTTAAAGGCAGCCTGAGAGTGTGGCTTTTAAATTAAATACGCGGTGGTGGCACAGCAGCGTGGTGAGGATCCAAAAGCAGCAGCCTTCACCCCTGTTGCCTTAACCAGCGCAGGGAATTTTGGCATGTTAACTGCTTAACTCCGGTAAGTAATGGCACTCATCCACTAAGCATCATATACTAGAAGAAATTATTGAAATTTTTTATCATATGTGTTATGAATAAACTACTAATTGTAATTAATTAAAGCAAAAAAACAAGGAAATGGTGTTGGTTGATCAAAGCGTAAATGCAGGAGTTAGAGCACAACAAGGCTTTGCTTTGCAGAGAAACATGGCTCTTTTCATTATACTTGATAACTACCAAAGCAAATTTGATGGAGCGAAGTACTTCCTATCTCTTGAGCATTTGGAGGACATACTGTTTTGCTATCTTGATGACCATGGGAAAGCAGTCAAAGTAGAAACCTATCAATCAAAAAAGAAATCCAATGGTAGTTGGAAAATCGGTGTCGAACTTGCCGAGATAATAGTCAAGATACTCCAAGTCGGTAAATCGCTCATTATAGATGAATATCCAAAATGTTGCAGCTATAGCCATGACCTGTACTTCTCATCAAATACAAACATACAACTCGAAAAGAAAGTAAATAGCTTCGTTGACAATAAAAAACAAACTAGAACTTATGCTCATGCTGTAAACGAGGAGAACTCTGAAGTCATTTATGGTGAGTTAGACCCAGTTATACAAAACGCTATAACTACCAAGCTTGAATTACATGAGTCGTATAATAACGACAAATTGTTTGAACAGCTAGAGAATTTGAAGTTCTTGTACATAGACTTTAATAGAACAAATAAAGAACAAGAGAATCAATTAAGAAGCAAAATTGAAGATATTTTTGATCGGAAAGTTAGTGATTCAAAGGCGGCATTAGAATCCATATTCAGGCTTTTTAAGGATATCGAACTGACTTACAATCAAAAAAGCATTGCTAGACTTTCTGATAAAACAAAACAGATACAAAGCAAAGATATAAATAATGCCATAAAGATAATTACAACAAAATCTAAAGCCTTTCAATTCTGGCGTGATCATAAAAGAGAAGTTGGTCAAAAGCTAGGGATTAAACCATTCGAACGTGAAACATTTGAAATGAAATTTATTTTGGCTTTTGATCTATTTAAAAGCAAGGATGAAGCTGAACATCAGAAAATCCTAAATTTTGTAAAGTTAAACTATCTTCAATGTAACGGTTTTAGCGAAGACGGCTGTATAGAAGAGCTAGTTGAAAAATTTAATAATGAAATTAGATCAAGCTTGGACGATCAAACATTAAAAGCAACGATGTATGCTGCTTACTTTGAAGCAATTAATAAAATGGATGATTAAAAATTGACCGTTTCAGTAAAATATAACAATTTCTTTGCTTATAGCAGCAAGGGAAAGAAATATTTCAACACTATATTCGCCGAAGGTATCAATATAGTTCATGGAAAGAATACATCTGGTAAAAGTACTTTTATACAGGCGATTCTCTATACATTTGGCATAAATGATGAAAAGAGAAAGCTTGCAGAGATTCTTAATGAAGGTGTGATTTTTAGACTCGACTTCACCATCTACAATTCTAGCTCAAAAAAAGTTTCCATTGTGAGAGATGATGAAATTGTTTCTATAAAAGTGGCGAAAAGGCCACCTATTAAGTTTATAGGTATCGGCGGCAACAGATCTAGAGAGCACATAAAGTTAAAAGCGTTCTTGTCTGAATTGTTTGGTTTTACACTGCATTTAGAATATGACAACGAGTACAAACCAGCTTCACTTGAAGCAATGTTTTTACCTTACTACATAGCGCAAGATGTTGGCTGGGTTTATCGGCATAAATCATTTAGAGGTTTGGATTTCGTTAAAAATTTCAAGAACGATTTCTTTGATTACTTCCTTGGCATAAGGAATAATTATGATCGCCTAGAGAAAAGTCAACTCGAAAAAGAAAAGAAGGATCTAGAAGCAGAATCTAGACTTCTTCATAAGATAGAGCAAAATGATAAGAAGCTGAAACTTGCTAAGATGAAGGACGAAGTGTTTGCAGAAAAAACTAACGAATATATAAAGCCTTACAAAGAAAACAAGTCAAAGTTAATAGAGTTAGAAAAAGAATATCTTTCTTTATGCAACAAGATAACACTGTTAGAAGAAAGCAGAAAGGTTCTACGTAGAGTCAAGCGAAGCTTAAGCAATGATATTTTAGCTGATACAAAGTGCCCAACATGTTCTCAACATTTATCTCATTCCGTAGAAGATACGTATAGTTACCTTCAGGACTTAAATGACACAGATCAACAACTTGAAGAGTTAAGCAGAAACATTAGAAATCTTAAAGATTCACAGGGAATGCTAAACTCTGTAATCAATGAAATTAATGAGAAGAAAAAAGTCGTTGAAAAAGAATACTATGAGCTTTTAGAATACAAAGTGGATAATGTCACGCTGGAATCATGGTTAAATAACAAAGTAAGCGTCAAACTATCTGTACAATTGGAGAGAAGGCTAGGCGAAATCACATCAAAAATATATGAAGTTGAAGGTAAGCTCAGCAAATTCAAGACTGACGAGATCGTTAAAAGAGAAAGGCGTAGTGCTAGTTACACCTTTAAGTCTATATTTGAAAAGCATGTTTCAGAGTTAAAAATAAAACCATTTGAAGATGAATGTTTCTATTTGTTGTATGACATTCCTGCTTTTCCTAGGCAAGGTGTGGAGCTTCTTAAAACTCTCCTTGCTTACAATTTTTCATTTGTTGAGATGATAAAGAAAACTGAATACATACACGTATTTCCTTTTGTTCTTGACGCTATATTCGAAGGTGACTTTGAAGATGAAAGTAAGAATGAGATACTTAGTTTTATTAAGAATAATGCTTCAGTGGATCAGCAGCTAATAGTTTCTATAGCGGATTCTAAAAGCAATGCTAACTCAGCTGCGACATATAACGAAAAGCACTTCAATAAAAATGCAAAACTAATTTGCATTGGAAATAATACTAAAAAAAGATCATTTCTTGAAAAATACAACGGTGAATTCGAAGATTACATTGATGAAACTATGGAAATTTTGGGTTAATACACTAGACCTAGTGTGTGAACATTTTGCTTGTTCACAGAGGTAAGAACTTCACACTCTAAACGCTTTACTGATATAAAAAAATTAGTCAAATACCACTCATTGGTAAATGAGTGGTTTGTTATAGCAAAAATATACTATTAGGCAAATAAAATTTAAAGCGCTCTACCAGTTAGGTTGTTCAGGAATGGAGCTTGGATCGTAGCCATTAAGGTGGGGATCAACAACCTGCCCAGCATGTCTTGTGACATTTGGCTTTGGATTTCAGCCGAAATGGAGATGCTTACGTCAGATAAGGCATGCTTCGTGGTAGAAGATGGGATTGATCTGAATAAGGAAAACAAGATCAGCGAGATATCGGCCTCGAAAATTGTGGTCTCATGTGTTTCGTATTCAAAGATCAACTCGAAGACATCGAGCTATATCTTGTAGTGGTTCAATAAAACTGGACACCAACGTAGGTGGTAATATTGCCACCATAAGCGAGGTGTCTGATGACCAAGAAACGACGTACTTTTTCGCCTGAATTTAAGCAGGAAGCTGCCAGCCTAGTA
>NZ_VCQL01000060.1:0-1156 GCF_005937175.1 Halomonas sp. ATBC28
GGAAGCTCTGAAAAAGTCACTGCCATCAGTGATAATACGGCTATCGTCAACTGCATAGGATTCAGTGCTGCCATGGATCAAATCACCTTCTCCGAAGCCGAGTACCAGAACAAGAAGAGAAAGACTCGCCGCGAACTCTTTCTGGAGCGGATGGACAAGCTGATCCCCTGGACGCAGCTGGAGAAGAAGATAGCCCGTTATTACCCCAAGGGCGAGAGCGGGCGGCCTCCGTATCCGTTGTCTGCCATGCTCCGCGTCCATTGCATGCAGTTGTTTTACAACCTGAGCGATCCGGCCATGGAAGACGCCCTCTACGAGATCGAGTCCATGCGCCAATTCGCCGGTTTGAAACTAGACCGATTGCCGGACGAAACCACGATTCTCAAGTTTCGCCATTTTCTGGAACACCACGGCCTTGGCAAGGTGCTGTTCCAGGAAGTGAACAACCACCTAGAGAAAAATGGCCTGATGCTGCGCGAAGGGAGCATTGTCGATGCCACTATCATCTCTGCGCCTAGTTCCACCAAAAACAAAAAAGGCGAGCGCGATCCGGAAATGCACCAGACTAAAAAAGGTAGCTCTTGGCACTTTGGCATGAAAATGCATATAGGTGTCGACGATAAGCTTGGGTTGATTCACAGCATCGAGACCACGGCTGCCAATGTCCATGACATTGTGCCTGCCGATAAGCTCCTTCACGGTGAAGAGCAACGCGTCTTCGGTGATGCCGGTTACCTGGGTATTCAAAAACGCGACGAGTACAAGCACCGCAACGATATCTCTTGGTATATTGCCAAACGGCCTGGCACCCGCAAGAAGCTAGATGCCAGGCGACAGAAAGTCGAAAACATCAAAGCCAGTATCCGTGCCAAGGTGGAGCACCCCTTTCGGTACATCAAACAAGTTTTTGGTTATGGCAAGGCTCGCTATCGTGGACTGGCCAAAAACACTCAGCGCCTGCACTTGCTGGCGGCGTTCAGCAACCTGCTGATCAGTGAGAAATACCTATGGGAATAGGGCGATTGCGCTCCTTTCCCGCTCAATGAGCGGGAAAGGAGCAAAAATACACAAAGAAAGGGAGAAGAGTGTCTGAATTTTCGATTTTTTGTCGGCTCAAGTAAGCGTTGATGAATATCGGCAGTTATTCAGACCTTCC
>NZ_VCQL01000061.1:0-1156 GCF_005937175.1 Halomonas sp. ATBC28
GCCAAAGATTGCCGCGTCGCTGCGCTCCTCGCAATGACGTAGGTGATGTCATTGAAATCCGCTACCTGTCATTGCGAACGTAGTGAAGCAATCTCGGGGTTAATCTGCCACCGCCGCCAAAGATTGCCGCGTCGCTGCGCTCCTCGCAATGACGTAGGTGATGTCATTGAAATCCTCTACCTGTCATTGCGAACGTAGTGAAGCAATCTCGGGGTTAATCTGCCACCGCCGCCAAAGATTGCCGCGTCGCTACGCTCCTCGCAATGACGTAGGTGATGTCATTGAAATCCTTCACCTGTCATTGCGAACGTAGTGAAGCAATCTCGGGGTTAATCTGCCACCGCCGCCAAAGATTGCCGCGTCGCTGCGCTCCTCGCAATGACATGAATAGGGCTACTCGCAATAGCATCTAATTTGTTATTGCGAGCAACCCGACATTGTGAGCCCGCCCCCTGTCATTGCGAGCGCAAGCGAAGCAATCTCTAGGTTAATCTACCACTGCAAGCTAAGGTCGTTTCACTTTTCATAGTCAAAATAAGGATACTGACTGCAATGATGCGCCCCTACCATTGCTAATAAAATGAAGTTAGATTAATAAAAATCCATCACCGAAAGGTCGGTTCATGTCGACAACAAACAATCTTTATTATGTTTATATTCTGACTAACCGCACTCACCGCGTTCTTTACATAGGAGTTACAAACAACTTGGAGCGCAGGCTTTATGAACACCGCCAAGGTTTAATGCCAGGATTCACCAAAAAGTACCGTTGCCACAAACTTGTATGGCTAGAGGAGTCAAATAGTATAGAAGATGCCATCAGGCGCGAAAAACAGCTTAAAGCGGGTTCACGTCAACGTAAAAATGCTCTAATTGACTCCCTTAATCCTGATTGGGTTGAGCTTGCCCCATACTAATATCATTCTGAGTGCCACACCCCTTATTATCGTGAGCCTCTCTTTCATTGTGGGCCCTCCCTGTCATTGAAATCCGCTACCTGTCATTGCGAACGTAGTGAAGCAATCTCGAGGTTAATCTGCCACCGCCGCCAAAGATTGCCGCGTCGCTGCGCTCCTCGCAATGACGTAGGTGATGTCATTGAAATCCTTCACCTGTCATTGCGAACGTAGTGCAGCAATCTCGGGGTTAATCTGCC
>NZ_VCQL01000062.1:0-1103 GCF_005937175.1 Halomonas sp. ATBC28
CCTGGATTCATAGAATAACCGCAGCACTTTGGATCACACAGTAGAGGAAGGAGGGCCAGCGCCGGTACCCTCTCGACTTTACCGACCAAAGTGAAGCAGAGCATGGGATACCGACAGCTGACCCAGGCCCAACGATACCAAATTTTTGCTTATCTTGAGACTGGTATCAGCCAGCGACAAATCGCCAATGCTATTGGGGTTCACAGCAGCACCATTAGCCGGGAGATAAAGCGCAATGGGCTTACGACTGGCTATGCTCCTGATCAGGCGCAATCGAGAAGTGATCAGCGCCGACGCAGCGCCTGGAAAGTGACGAAGCGCCTGCCCAGCCTGATGCGATGGGTCACTGATCAACTGATGGACGAATGGAGCCCCCAGCAAATTAGTGGCTTCATGGCGAATGCCAACGGCGTTTGCGTAAGCCATCAGTGGATCTATGCGCTAATCTGGGACGACAAGAAACGCGGCGGCGAATTATGGAAGCAACTCCGGCTACCGCGCCAGCGGCGCTATCAGCGCCGATTGGCCAAGCATGCGGGACTGGGCAAAATTCCACACCGGGTAGGCATTGAACAGCGTCCCGCCGAAGCGGAAGAAAGGCGCCATATCGGCCATTGGGAAGGCGATACGGTGCTCAAAGGCCATAAAGAATCTGGCCTGGTGACCCTGGTCGAGAGACGCAGCGGTTACCTCTTGGCAGCGCGCCTGTCGACGATCACGGCCACTGGAACGGCCAAAGCGATGACCCGTTTATTAAAGCCACGCCGAGGCGCAGTGCAAACCATCACCTTGGATAACGGGTCGGAATTCGCCGAGCACCGACAGGTTGCCAAGGCCGTCTCGGCCAAGACCTATTTTTGCGACCCATACCGCTCATGCCAGCGTGGCACTAATGAAAACACCAACGGCCTGATTAGGCAGTATTTCCCGAAAGGGACGGACTTCCGAAAGGTGAGCGACTCAGCATTAAGGAGAGTCGTTGCCAAGTTGAACAATCGCCCCAGAAAACGCTTGGGGTATCGGACACCGGCACAAGTGTTCCTGGGAGAGTATTCAGGGGCGCTGAAAACCGCGGGTGCTGCGCTTAATGTTTGAATTCAGGA
>NZ_VCQL01000063.1:0-1005 GCF_005937175.1 Halomonas sp. ATBC28
TGATGATCCAGTTAGACGTTGATCATCATCCTGCTGCGTGACTAACTCGTTAAAAAGCGTTGTTCATCAAATACCTTTTCGTTCTTTAACATGAAATAGACCGCACGCCCTAACTTGTGGGCCAGAGCCGATAAGGCTTTGGCTTTACCCATGCGTTTCTGGAAGCGTTGCAACAGCTTTTGTGCACCTGGATTGCCGCGCAGATAAAGCACCGCAGCCTCAGAAAAAGCCCACTTCAGATGGGCATTACCAATCTTGTTGCCCTGGGTGCCATAGGTCTTACCAGCCGATTCGGCTTTGCACTTGATTAGTCGGGAATAGGAGGCAAACTTCTGGACAGATTCAAAACGCCGAATATCACCGACTTCATACAGAATAGTGAGCGCTAAAATACGGCCAACGCCGGGAATGGTTTTTAATAAGTGGTAGTAGGTCGGCTGATGCTTTTTAGCCTGCTTTTCCAATAGCCATTCCACCTGGCTTAGTTCCCGGTGGTAGCACTCTAAAACGGCCATATCTAAATCGATATTGCGCTGAACGAGCGGATCATCAAAGGTTCTGCCCAGTTGCTCTCTGGCACTGACATTTTTCAAATTGACCTTGTTGGGTGGCAGATTGTACTGACTCGTGGTGTTGACCACATGAGCTTTGAGATCCGCACCGTGTCGAACGAGCCCAGTGCGACGACGAAGTAAATCCCGTGTTGCTCGCATGCTACGAGGGTAGGCATACGCGAGGGGAAAGTTGCCACCGCGGATAAGCGCCGCAATCTTGTAAGAATCCACGCGGTCATTCTTTGTTTTACCGCCATGAATGGCCTTCATATAAAGGGCATGACCGAGAATGAAAGCAATGCCCTGGTCTTCACAGAAATCGGCGATCCAGTACCAGCAGTGCATGCATTCGACGCCGATGATCAGCTCGTCCAGGTAGGGTTCGATCAGATGGAGCAAAGGTTCTGGTTTGGCTGGAATCTCTTTATGCAGAAGGGTGTCGCCCTGCTGA
>NZ_VCQL01000064.1:0-987 GCF_005937175.1 Halomonas sp. ATBC28
CTGTTGAACTAAACCGCTTCGCGGTAGCTGTCGACGAACCACGTTTTTCGCCTCATCGGGCCACACTGTTGATTGACCCACGTGGGTCATACAACAGGAGTGACGACGATGACTGCCTTGCGACAGAAGATGATCGCGGCCATGCGTCAGCGTGGCTTTGCGCAACGTACCCACAACACCTACCTGATGGTGGTCACTGAACTAGCACGTTATTTCCACCGCCCGCCAGACACGTTGAGTACCGACGACCTGCAACACTTCTTTAATCACCTGGTTCAGGAGCGTGGTTTGTCCGCCGCCAGTTGCCGTGTTTATCTGCACGGCGTGCGGTTCCTGTATTTGCACGTGTTGCAGTGGCCTTCGTTTGATGTGCCGCTCACCGTCCCCAAAAAACCGCAGCGGATTCCAGAACTGCTGACCCGCGACGAGGTTCGGCGGATCCTGGCCGCCTGCCAAAACGCCAAGCATCGCATGATGCTCGAACTGTGCTACGGCTGCGGATTGCGTGTAACCGAGGTCTGCCACCTGCGAGTTAGTGACATCGACAGCCAGCGTTACCAACTCCGTGTGACGCAGGGCAAGGGCGGCAAGGATCGTATGGTGTTACTACCCGTGACCCTGCTTGATCGCTTGCGCGAATACTGGCGCGCCTATCGGCCAGTCACATGGCTGTTCCCGAGCGCTCTGTTTCCCGATCAAGCCCTACACGCCAGTGCGCCACAGAAGGCCTTTACCCAAGCCAAGCGCCTGGCCGGGATCGAGCGGGTCGGTGGCATCCATAGTCTGCGCCATGCCTATGCCACCCATGTTCTGGAGCAAGGCCTTCCCGTCCATCAGCTCCAGCGGCTACTGGGCCACCGTCACCTCCAGTCGACGATGCGCTACCTGCACTGGCTGCCGAGCCAGCAAGGGGGAGATCAGTGTCATATTGACCTGGTGGCCGCCTTGGAGGTGAGCCATGACTAAGGCCGCTACCTTGCAACAGGC
>NZ_VCQL01000065.1:0-971 GCF_005937175.1 Halomonas sp. ATBC28
GAGCTATGCTATAAAAAAGACAGGATATTACAAGCACTTAAGGAACTTAAGTACGATCTGGAGACATCCCCAAACCCAGACGCGTAAGTGCCTCCATCCGTGTTCCGATTCCCTGGTGCTTCCTCGCTCATTCGCTCGCTACGCTCGGTCATGAGACTGCGGCGAGCACTACCACCACAATCACGCGGAAAGCCGCGCCATTGCAGGGCTGAACGGGGAAAAACGGCAAAAAACCTGCTGCTCAAAAAGACGCCAGAAAGGCGCTGTTATCTGATATAGGCTTATTTGGTCTACTCTACGAGACCTCGTTTTTTCAGTTGGTAATACCAGGCGCGACTGATCCCTAATGCCTCCCACGGTTTCAGCGTGCGTGCAGATGTAGCTACTGTGCTGCGCTTAGACTTAGAACCGCCCTTGCGACCGCGTGCAGCCTGAATTTCTGGCGTGTGCGTATCAGCCACATACTGTGCGAAATTTTCCGGCGTGAAGTTCCTGTGCGTGTATTTCGCAATGCTCTTGCCAATAGCCCGACATTCAGCCAGTGAAAGCGGAACGGGAAGCGATGCATTGTACATTTCGACACGCTGGATCACCGCTTCAAGCCACTGTGAGAACGCTGGCCAGCCCTGACGAATCGCCCTGTAAGCCCATTTGCGCGTCATTTCGAACAGGTGGCAGTTTCGCCCCATCCCGTAATGTTTATCGATGCTACGACGCTCTGAGGCGCTCAAATCGAGATAATCAGCCAGTTCATCGAGGGTATAGGCTTCCTCGCGCCACTCCATCACCAGCCATTCCAGGTGGAACGGATTTTTGCAAATCAGGCCGCTGTAGTTCACATCCGCACAAAGTTTCTCACACAGCGAACGTTCAACCGCTGCGGCATATTTCAGCGCCTTAACCGAGGCATCAGGCGCGGTTCTCACGGCGATGTTGAGTGCGTAGAGCAGGTGAGCGTGTCCGTTCACAGG
>NZ_VCQL01000066.1:0-968 GCF_005937175.1 Halomonas sp. ATBC28
TTTTGCCCGCCATGGCGCGGCGATTCCCCGCAACACCTTGGCCCGCTGGATGGTGCAAGCAGGCGAGCGTGTCGCTCCGCTGATCGATACATTACGCAGGCACCTGCTCAGCGCCCCCTTGGTTCACATGGATGAAACAACGCTCCAGGTCAATCAAGAAGCCGACCGTAAAGCCAGCGCCCCCTCGTACATGTGGGTACAACGCGGCGGGCCGCCGGGCCAACAGGTGGTCTTGTTCGATTATGATGCCAGCCGCGCCGGACGAGTGCCCGTGCGCTTGCTGGGCGACTATGCGGGTTGTTTGGTCACCGATGGCTATGAAGGCTACGCTGAGGTGGTGCGCCGCAATGGGATCACCCATGTGGGCTGTTGGGCGCATGCACGGCGTAAGTTCGTCGAGGCGCAAAAAGTGCAGCCTAAAGGTAAAACCGGCAAGGCAGACTGGGCGCTGAACCAGATCCGTAAGCTGTACGGCGTGGAAAAACAGGCGAAGGGCCTTGAGCCCGAAGCGCGTCATGCACTGCGTGAGCAGAAGAGCCGACTATTAATCGATCAACTGCGCACCTGGCTCGATAAGTCACTGGCCCAGGTACTGCCCAAAAGTGCTCTGGGGAAAGCCCTGCACTACCTGAACAACCAGTGGCCACGCCTGACTCGGTTCCTGGACGATGGCGTGATACCGTTGGATAACAATCTGGCCGAGAACGCCATCCGTCCGTTCGTGGTGGGGCGTAAAAACTGGCTGTTCAGTCACACACCGAGCGGCGCTCAGGCCAGTGCGGCGATCTACAGCCTGATCGAAACCGCCAAAGCCAATGGCCTCTCGCCCTACGACTACTTACAGCACGTCTTTGAGACGCTACCCTCTCTCAACGACGATGACCTCAACACGCTACTGCCCTGGCAGTGGAAAGAGACCTTACCGGTCTAGGCAATGACTGCCTAGATGGGGTTATTGGAGCGCTTAC
>NZ_VCQL01000067.1:0-962 GCF_005937175.1 Halomonas sp. ATBC28
AGGTGCCCTAACCAAAATGCTTGAGTGGAATTGAGGTCGCGACTCATGATGATCTCCAAAGCAAAAGAGACCATCAGTGTGATCAGCCTACGTTAATGTGGGTAGATGGGTTTTATGGCGCGCTTACAGTAGAACTATGGATGGTCAACGAGATATTTATGAGGCGCTCTATTTTTACTGGAAAAGATAAATTCATTATTCTTAGCAATGTGTAACAAGTCGCTGTAGTACGCGGCCGATGGCCCGTAGACGCCCTTTACATTGCAGCTTCGCCTCCATTGCAAGGGTGCCGCTAAGTTGAGCATTAAACATAATAGGAGCTCATAAAAATGAGTCACATTGAGTACAGTTCTTCTTGCTTCTTGGAGCTGCCTTATTCGAGCAGACAATTGATTGTTGTTACTGACGATGTGATTGTGGAAGCAGCGAAGCAGGAGGAACGAAAAGCTGTTCAAGTTCGTCAAGATGGTCTTGATTGGAAAAAAATTACTGAAGCGATCGTTTTTGATGTTATTCCTCTTCCATTAGGTAGAACTATAGCAGAAGTAACTCGCGAGGCTATAAAGGCATGGGGGCGTGCACGAGATAATGGTCTTTTAGTGTTACCGGTTGGAAGTACGACGGCAAAATTACTATCATTTCCACCGGGCCATCCTCGTGATGGTGTCCTGTACATAGGGCATCCCGCATTGCCTAATGTTTATTACACTTTGGCTGATTTTCACCGCGTAACTTTTGAACATAAGTTTTGTGAAGCAATTAATTTGCTTATGAGCTTAGGAGCAACTTCAATTCGCGTTGAGCACGTTAACGGTTGGTCAAGAGATTTCTCTAGGGAAGGTCTGAATAACTGCCGATATTCATCAACGCTTACTTGAGCCGACAAAAAATCGAAAATTCAGACACTCTTCTCCCTTTCTTTGTGTATTTTTGCTCCTTTCCCGCTCATTGAGCGGGAAAGG
>NZ_VCQL01000068.1:0-949 GCF_005937175.1 Halomonas sp. ATBC28
CCCCAACGCCCCGGAGAACCGCCGGACGCTGACCCTTCCTGATAACCTGCCGGAAACGAAACAGGCGCTTGCTGAGGGCGTCACACGCGGGATAGACGCGCTTTACCATGCCGGAGAGATAAAAGGCCGTCAGGATGTGATTCAGGCGCTCACAGAGGCGGGGCTTGAAGTGGTCAGGGTGACGCGAAGCAGTATCAGCATTGCAGACCCGAACGGCGGGAGGAATATCAGACTGAAAGGAGCGTTTTATGAGCAATCTTTTACAGACGGGCGCGGAGTTCGAGAAAAAGCTGAAAGAGAGAGCCGAATCTACAGAGAAAATGCTGAACGACGAGTTCAGGAAGCTCGAAGAATCTGTAAACAGGGAACTGACCTCAAACGAATCTTTAATCAGGAACGCTATCAACGACCATACAACAGCCCTGAAAGAACTGCTGGAGAGGTATCAGAAAACGACCGTCGATACGATGGACGCGCACTGGAAAACCGTACTGAAAATGAGCGTGAAACGCTGGCTGTGGCTGATTATCGTCTCAGTACTGATGTTTGCCACGACCGGGAGTCTGCTGTGGTACCAGGGCATGAAGATAAACGCGAATATGAATATTCTCCGCGAGCAGAAAGAGAGTCTGGAGAAGCTGAACGCGAAGACATGGGGCGTGCGTTATCACGAGGACAGCAACGGACGTTTTCTGGTGTTGCCGAAGGGGATGAAAGCCGAAACGAACTGGACGAAGGACAACGGCAAACTGAACGCAGTGAGACTGGTGCAGGAGTGACAGAGCATGACGGAGCTGGAAAGACATTTGCTGAACGCATTAGAGCAACTGCAACAGGACTATATGCAGCGGCTGAACGAATGGGAGAACGCCTTCGTGGAATTGCAGAAAATGTTTTCGCTTACGCAACGGGACAACGCGATGCTGAACGGGCGAGTCATGCAGTTGAG
>NZ_VCQL01000069.1:0-944 GCF_005937175.1 Halomonas sp. ATBC28
AAACAGAACGCGGCGAACAGAATCGTCTGATTAACAGACTTAACCTGGAAATACAGATTTCCCGTACCGAACTCAGAAACAGCGGGCTGACAGAGCCTGCCCGCCGTGTGGCTGACCTTCTGAATATCGTGCTTCCTGACAACGCAACTTCGTACACACTACGTGACATCATCGAAGCGTTGCCGAAGGACAGTAATGCGGCATGGAAACTCACCAGTAATGCCATGTCGATGATGGCAGATATGCAGGCGACGCGCAGACGCTGGGAAGAGCTGAACACCGAACGAAAGGAAGCGATGAGCCATGCTGCCAGCCTGAAAAAATCATCGCCGTTTTCGTCCGGTTTTTCCCGTATTCCCCTGATGCAATGGGCGGCACCGGAATACCGTAGCGAACAGGGAAAAATCCAGTCGCTGAGCCAGCAAATGGAAAAATTGCGACAGCATTACCGGAAGGTGGAGAAACAGGACATTCCCGCGAGTCAGACGGCATTTGAAAAACAGTGGCAGCAGTGGGGGGCATCCGGCCTTGCAGCTCTCAGAGTCCAGTTGCTTAAACGTGAAGAGGAATTGCGCCGGAAGGAGCAGGAGGATACAGAACGTAGTCGCGCGGAGCGACGAGCGGAACAGCTCAGGAAAAATGACAATGCCGTTATGGATTCAGGGGTACTGAGCGCAGTCGTTACGGGGTATGGCGAGGCCCCCATGCCTGGTAACGGGGAAATGACCTGTTACCTTCTGCTTCACAACCGGAACGGAGAATACACGCTCTGGGGGAACGAGCTGGAGAAATACCGCACCAGAATCTTTGAGCGTGTTGATTTAATGCGTGACAGGAGTGGTTATATCTGTGACCGAAGCGAAATCGGTCAACATCCACCACTGCAACGTGTTTATTCCTCTGCGACCTTTGAGCAACTTCTGACGCAGGTTTGCCAGACATTG